>DASZKZ010000096.1:0-6804 GCA_035552595.1 Candidatus Dormiibacterota bacterium | reverse complement strand
GGATGTTGACGGCGACGATGACGGCGATGTCGGAGTGGATGGTGGCCACCGACGCGGCGACGCCGAGCGGCGCCAGCGCACGCGCCACCTCGACCGCCGCTTCCTCAGCGTTGCTGATGCCGGGCAGGCGGTGGCCGAGGTGGGTGAGCACCCCGAGGCGGGGGTCGTCGAGCTGAGGACGCACGGGATCAGTGTGGTGGGGCTCGACAGGCGACCCGTGACGAACGCGTCGCGTCCCGGCGGAGGTTCGGCACGCCCGCCTCGCGGAGCGCGCCACGGGTTGGACTGCGCCCCGGCGATGCGAGCGCGGAGGTCGTCGGTGCTGAGCTCACCGACGTCGCCGGGGCGCAGGCTGCCGATCGCGCCGACGGTGGTGAGCTTGAGGTCGACGACCGGCCCGCTGCTGGTCTGGCTCGAGGGAGACGCGGTGATCGGCTCCGGCGAGGTGTGCAGGTTAGTTGATGGCGAAGGCCCCGATGAGCAGGCCGGCAGCGAGGAAGGCGAGCACGACCAGCGCGCCCCATCCAGGCCGGCCGTCAGCAGGCTCGGCGGAACCGGGGGCGTGGAGGTGCGCGGACCTCTTGCGCTCACGCTCGGACCACGCGCCTCGAAGGCCACCTGCTGTCCGCACTCCCCCTGGACGCTATCCCATCAGATGGGCGAGACCATGCCACCGTTACGCCGGCACCTCAAGGCCCGTCGCTGAGTGCCCGCTGCGCTCAGAGCAGCTCAGGCCGCCGCCACGGCCTGTCCAGCACGTTCTCGTCGAGGAACGCCAGGACTGTCCGGTACCAGACGCCTGTGTTCTGCGGCTTGAGGATCCAGTGGTTCTCGTCCGGGAACAGCAGCAGCCGCGAGGGCACGCCCCGGATCTGCAACGCTGTCCAGAGGCTGCTGGCCTGGTGGATCGGGACCCGCTGATCGCGGGCGCCGTGGATGACCAGCATCGGTGTGCGCAGTGAATCCGCACGCCGGTGCGGCGATTGCCGCCGCCAGACGTCCTCCTCGCCCAGCGGATCGCCGAAGTCGCGATCCATGAAGATCCCGACATCGCTGCCATCGCGCTCGGCCGCGAGGTCCCAGACGCTGGCGTGGGTGACGATGGCTCGGAATCGATCGCTGGTGACCGCCAGCCAGTTGGCCATGTAGCCGCCGTACGACCCGCCCAGCGCCGCCACGCGCTCGCCGTCGATGTCGGCCCGGCCGGCAGCGGCGTCGATGGAGGCGAGGATGTCGGCGGCGGGGAGGGTGGCCCAGTCGCCCCAGGCGGCGGCGATGTGGGCGTGGCCGTAGCCGGTGCTGAGCCGTGGATTGGGGAGGAGCACCGCCCAACCGTGGGCGGCCAACACCGCCGCCGACCAGCGCCAGTGCCAGCCGGCCCAGGAGCTGACCGGGCCGCCATGGATGAGCACGGCCAGGGGAAGGGGCGCCGCGGGCGCATCCTCGGGCAGCACCAGCCAGGAGTGGATGCTCGCACCGTCCGCCGCCGCCACCGTGATCTCCTCGAGCCGCGTTCGCGGCCCGGCCGCCGCCGCCGGATGGGGGAGGCGCCGCGGCTCCTGGTCGGCGCTCTTCAGGTCCAGGGCCACCGGTGCGGGAGGCTCGTCGATGTGCGAGCGGATGGCGTAGAGCCGGGCACCGTCGGAGGAGAGCACCAGGTTGCGGTAGGCGCCGGACGCGGTGAGACGGGTGACGGTACCGTCGAGGTCGACGCGGAAGACCGGGGTGTGACCCTGCTCGTCGGCGGTGATGATCAGAGCTCGCCCGTCCCGGGTCCAGCGGATCTCGAGAGCGTGCCCCTCCCAGTGCGGAGCCAGATCCGTGATCACCCCAGCGGTGTCGACGAGCTGCAGCCGAAACCTCCCCGCTGCGCCCGGCCTGCCCAGCTCCGCCGACGACACGGCGATCGTGGTGCCGTCCGGCGACCACGCCACCGCGCCGTGCTGCGAGTCCGCGTCGATGAGAATGCGCACAGCCCCGTGGCCGGAGGTGTCGAGCATGGCGAGGTCGGCCTTGAAGCGCGGCCCGGTGTGCGGCTCCGCGCCGAAGACCACCCTGGCCCCGTCGTCGGACAGGCAGAGCTGTACGTCCTCGAGCCAGCCTGCCCAGGGAGGCACGGGGGTGAGGTCGCGCACCGGCGCGGCCTCCTCCGGATTCGAGACCGGGTCGATGGCCAGCAATCGAGGCTGGCGCGGACCGAGGTCGTGGTCCCAATAGCGATCGGGGTAGTGATCGACGAGCCGCGCCGCCACCCCGGCATCCTTGCGAGCGCGCTGGCGCGCTTCGTCCTCCGCCAGGCTGATCGTCCCGGGATGCATGGCGGCGGTCACCACCACTGTCGACGACGACCGCGCCGTCAGCACCTCTCCGATGCCCGCGTCGGGCGCCAGCACGGTCCGCGGGTCGCCGCCGGACGCGGGCAGGAGCAGGAGCACGTCGGGCCCCGGGACGGCGGGACCTGTGCCCCCGGCCGGCTCACCGGGGACGGTGTCGGCCGCGGGTCGTGGCGCCGTGTAGAGAAGCGAGCCGTCGGGCAGGAAGCCGCGCACCGTCGCACCGCTGTCGGGGGCGGCGAGGAGGCGCGGCGGTGCGTCACCCGTGGTCTCGATCTCCCAGATCGACCCCGCCAGCCGCTTGCCGTCGGCGGCCACCCGCTGCACCGTGAGCGCCAGCCGCGCACCATCCGGGCTGGCGTGCATGGTGAGCAGGCGCGGCATCTCGACGAACGAGTCGACGTCGAATCGCTCCTCGGGCACGGCCGGCAAGCCTACCTGAGCGACGCCGGGCCAGGGTCCGTGCGACGATCGTGGCGATGGAACGACTCTGGGCGCCGTGGAGGAGCGCATACGTGAGCGACGCCGGTTCGGGGGATGGCTGCTTCCTCTGCGCGGCCGCCAGCGGCGAGGAAGACGCCCTGGTGGTGTCCCGCGACGGCAGCACGGTGACTCTCCTCAACCGGTTCCCCTACAACCCCGGCCACGTGATGGTGGCCACCGCGGAGCACGTCAACGACCTGCTCTCGGCGGGCGACGAGCGCGCCGCGGCCCTGATGGTGTCGGCACGGAGAGCGATGCGGGCTCTGGAGGCGGCGCTACAGCCGGATGGCTTCAACGTCGGCATCAACCACGGCCGCGCCGGAGGCGCCAGCGTCGACCACCTCCACCTCCACGTCGTTCCGCGGTGGGGCGGCGACACCAACTACATGCCCGTGGTGGGCAACACCAAGGTGCTGCCCGAGCTGCTCGAGGACACCGCCGCCAAGCTGCGGGCGGCCTTCAGCGAGCTGGACTAGCGCCCGCTCGGGGCGAGCGCTTCGGGGAGTTCGCAGCCCAGGATCGGGTATAGTCCCGGCCTCGTGGGTTCTGTCATCAAGAAGCGGCGCAAGAAGATGCGCAAGCACAAGCACAAGAAGATGCTGAAGAAGACCCGCTGGCAGCGCCGCGGCTGAGGTCGCGACCGCCGGCGGATCGACTGCAGACCCGCCCCCTGTCGAGCGCCTCCGGACCATCCCCAGGCCGGGCCCGGGGACGAGGCCCATACCATTGGTCACATGGCCGGCACCCGCGTCCTGGTCGCCGATGACGATGCGCGGTTGGCTGAGCTGATCTCGCGATACCTGACCATGGAGGGGTACGAGGTGGAAACGGTGGCCGACGGGCTGGTGGCGGTCGAGCGAGCCATCGCCGAGCCACCCGGCCTGGTGGTCCTCGACATCATGATGCCCGGGATCGACGGGCTCGAGGCCTGCCGCCGGATCCGGGCCAATCTCCCCACCGCCGAGCTGCCGGTGCTGGTGGTCAGCGCCCTCGGCGACGAGGACGAGCCGGCACGCCGGGCCGGGGCCGACGCCACCCTCAAGAAGCCCTTTGCCCTGCCCGTGCTGGGGCGTGCCGTCGAGCGACTGACGGCTCGCTGACGGACCAGCCGTCAGCTCAGGCGGGCGGCCCGGACGAGAGGGTGACGGTGGCGGTGTGGCTGGCCCCGGCGGTGTCCGTCCAGGTCACCGACACCGACGCCCCGGGATTGTGGGTGACGATGGCGTTGCGCAGAGCGAGGTTGCTGCTGACCGATGTCCCGTTGAGGGCGGTGATCACCGACCCGACGGTGATCCCGGCGCCGGCCGCCGGGCTGCCGCCCTGGACCAGCACCACCTGGGCACCGTTCTGACTGTCCTGGGTCTCGACCCCGAGCAGCGCCCGGGTGTTGCCGATGTGCACTGCGCTGGTGCTGTGCCCGGACTGGATCTGCCGGACCACCTGCATGGCGTTGTTGATGGGGATCGCGTAGGCCACTGTCGAGGTCTGCTGCGAGAAGCGACCACCGGCGGACTGTGCGGCGGTGTCCATGCCGATCACAGTCCCCGAGGAGGTGACCAGCGGGCCGCCGGAATCGCCCGGCTGGATCTGCGCGTCGACCTGGATGAGCCCGCTGACGGTCTCGACGTCCTGGCCGGTCTGGTCGCTGGCGGTGATGGTCTGGTTCAGCGCAGTGACCGATCCGGTGGTCACCGCCGGTGCTGCGTTGCGACCCAGGGCGTTGCCGAGGGCCACCACGGCCTGTCCGACGCTGACCGATGAGGAGTTGCCGATGCTCACCGTGTTGAAGGTGCCGCCGCCGTCGATCTGGACCAGGGCGACGTCATCGGTGAGGTCGTACCCGACCACGTGCGCGGAGTAGGTCCGGCCCGTGCTGGGGAGCTCGACGCTGACGCTGGTCTCACCGTCGATGACATGGTTGTTGGTGAGCACCTCGCCGGTCGAGGTGATCACCATGCCGGTGCCCGCGGCGGCGCCGTTGCTGCCCAGGGTGACGTTGACGTTGACGATGCCGGGGGTCACCTTGGCCGCCACGCCCGACGTGTCTGCGGGGGCCGCGGTCGAGGGGGGCGTGGCGGTTCCGCCGTTGCCGCTCCCGTCGGCCGGGCTGGAGGGGATCAGGGCGATGCCCGGGCTCGAGCTCGCGGGCGCTGCCGTCAGCCGCGCCGCGGCCACACCGGCGCCGATGCCGACGACGAAGAGGCTGACCAATCCGGCGGCGAGGACCCGACGGCGGCGGGAGGGGGGATGGGGCTGCGGCTGCCAGGAGCTCTCGGCGGCGAAGCCCCAGGGCAGGGGAGGCGGCGGTGGTGGAGGTGGAGGCGCGCCCATGTGGGCGTATGGCTGGGGCTGCGCCGGCGGCGCCGGCGGCTGCAGCGGGGTGGGGGGCGCCCCGGCAGGAGCCTGGGGCGCCCCGGAAGAGGGAGGGGCGGGGTGGTGCGGAGCGTTGCTCTCTGTGTTGTCCACGCCCCTATGGTGCGCGCCCGTGCCTTGCAACAATCTGACGATCGCCTGTGAGGTTGCTGGGGCGTTTCTCGCCGCCTGCGAAGCGCGCCTGGGCGGCCATTGCCGCCGGGGTCGACGCCACGGCGAGCTTGGCTGAGAATGATCCCATGAGATCGCGGCTGGCGCTTCTGTCGGTGGCATGTGCGGCCGGCGCCCTGCTGGGCGGCGGGGCAGCAGCCGCCTCCACCACGGTGTGGCCGACCTACCACCTCGACCAGGGCCGGAGCGGCAACGGCACCGGCGAACCGTCCTTCGCCAACCTCACCGGAGCGTGGAACAGCGGCGCGCTGGATGGTGCGCTGTACGCCGAACCGCTGGTCGACGGCACCAGCGTCATCGTGGCCACCGAGAACAACTCCCTGTACGCGTTCAACAGCGCCAGCGGCACGCTGGAGTGGGGCCCGGTTCACCTGGGCGCACCGCGAACCAGCAACTTCCCATGCGGCGACATCAATCCCCTGGGGATCACCGGGACCCCCGTCATCGATGGCGGCTTCCTCTACGTGGTGGCTGAGGTGCAGACGTCATCGACGAGCTTTCAATTTCGCCTGGCCAAGGTCGATCCCGGCACCGGAGCCGTGACCTACAACGCCAACATCACACCGTCGGGCATGGACCCAAATGTGGAACAGCAGCGCAGCGCGCTGAACGTGTCCGCTGGAAACGTGGTGGTGACGTGGGGAGGCCTCGACGGCGACTGCGGCAGCTACCACGGTTTCGTCGAGACGGTGGCCGAGTCCACCGGGACCGAGCAGCACCAGTTCAGCGACACGGCCCAGGCAGGAGGCCGGGAGGGCGGCATCTGGGCGCCGTCGGGCGCGGCGGTGGACTCGACCGGGAACATCTACGTGAACACCGGCAACGGATCCTCCACCACCATCACCGTGTACGACCAGGGTGACAGCGTCCTCAAGCTCTCGTCCTCGCTGGCGCTGCTGTCGTTCTTCGCGCCCACCAACTGGGCGTCGCTCAACGCCAACGACACCGATCTCGGCTCAGTGGGACCGTCCCTGCTGCCCAACGGACTGCTCTTCGCCATCGGCAAGGGCGGGCGGGGCTACCTGCTCAACCAGTCCTCTCTGCCCAGCTCCTCGAATCCGGGCGGGGGCGAGAACTTCAGCGCGCCCGTGTGCCACGCCTCGAGCAGCGCCGCGTTCGGTGGTCTGGCGGTGAGCGGAAACGTGGTCTTCGTACCCTGCGTGGACGGTATCGCGGCGGTGAGCGTCGATTCAGCCACCGCCTTCCACACCCTCTGGTACAGCACCGCGGGTGGTGGGTCCGCGCCGATCGTCGCCGGCGGCCTGGTCTGGACGCTGACGATGTTCGGAGGCACCACCCTGTACGGCCTGCAGCCCGCCACCGGACAGCCCGCGGCCGCGCTCCCCCTGCCGGCGACAACGGAGCACTTCGCGACCCCGGCGGCGGGCGACGGGCTGGTCTTCGCGGGCGCGGGCAACCGCCTGGCCGCGTTCGCACCGCCGGG
>DASZKZ010000095.1:0-11793 GCA_035552595.1 Candidatus Dormiibacterota bacterium | reverse complement strand
GACGAGGTGGACAGCGGTCGCGGGCCGGCAGGCGGCGGGGGTGAGCCAGGGCGCAGCCAGCCGAGCACGGGAAGGCCGCCCAGCGACGACACCGTCGTCCCACTCATCGGTTGCGTCCATTGACCGGTGAGCGTGCCGTTGACGCTGAGGTTCTGCTGGACGGTGGTGACGCTGGTCGCGGTCACCGACCTGACCACCGAGACGTGTCCGGTCGGATTTGTCGAGGTGGCGGCGAAGACCATGATGTCGCCGTACTGGGGCGGACGTGGGCCCCCGTTGGCGTTCTGGTAGAGGGGGACAGGGAGCGTCGGTCCCACCGCCCACATGTTGGCCGCATTGCTGATCGGCCACGTCGCCGGCTCGCCAAACTTGTAATGCGCCCAGCGCTGCGCCAGCTCGGTGCATTCGTACTGCAGCCCGAAGGTCCCCGACTTGTCGGTGATCTGCGTGCCGTTGCTGTACACGTTGAGGTCACCGAGGGATGCGTCGGCGCCGGCCCATGTTGAGCCCGCGATGAGCACGCTTCCGAACGGGATCAGCGTGGCGTGAACAGGCGTGGTGCCCGCGCCGATGGCGCCACCCACCGCGACAACGACCAGCGCACGGCGCACCACGTTGCTTCTCAGAAGCCGTCCGGGTGCTCCGCGACGGCGGTGCGGCGAGTGGCTGGTGAACAACACAAAGACGCCTCAAAGCAAAGGTGGATGACCGGGCCACGTGGCCGGCTGACCGTGTCACCGGGGCGAATGCTCAACCTCGGATCCGTGACGACGTCCGTCAGGCTAGCAAGCCAATCTCCACGCCCATCACGAGGCAACCGCCCCGTAACCGCATCGTGGGCAAAGGCTCAGAGGTCCGCCGCCGTACCGTCAGCGACCCTGGAGGCGGGTCACCCAACGCGCTCGCCGCGAGCGCCGACCGGTGCGCCGTTCCACGTCGTCCGCGCCGCGCATGGCGCGCACGCCGAGGTTGACGGCGAGCCAGCGCAGCGGTTCGGGCTCCCACGGCCGCGAGCGATGCTGCACCCAGGGCAGGCGGGTCAGGTCGGTGTCGCGCGCGAGGATGAGATCGGCGAGCGTTCGCCCGGCCACATTGCTGGCGGTGACACCGTCACCGACATATCCGCCGGCTGTGGCGATGCCGCGCTCGCGGTCGATGGTCACCGAGGGCCACCAGTCCCTGGCCACGCCGATCGGGCCTCCCCATCGATGGGTCACGGGCACACCCCGTGCCCGCGGGATCAACTCGTGGAGCGTGTGCTCGAGGGCGGCGAAGACGCCGGGCTCGCGGTCGAAACCGTCGGAGATCCGTGAGCCCAGGTGATACGGCGCCCCCCGGCCTCCGAAGGCGATGCGGCCGTCGGCGGTTCGCTGCGCGTAGACGATCAGATGGCGCCCGTCGTTGATCGTCTCGCCGCCGGACCAGCCGATCTCCGCCCACGCCTGGTCAGGCAAGGGCGCAGTGGCGATCATCAGGGAGTAGAGGGGGAGGAGCGCGCGGCGTCCGCCGCGCAGGCTCGAGGTGTACGCCTCGGTGGCGCGGACGACCGTGTGGGCGCGCACGGTCCCGCGGGCCGTGAGCGCCGCGTGCGGCCGCAGCTCGGTCACGGGCGTTCGCTCGACGATGCGCCCGCCGGCTCGCTCCACCGCGCGCGCCAGCCCGCGGACCAGCTTGGCGGGATGGAGGCGTGCGCAGTGCGCTGTGTACTGCGCTCCCCGGCAGCCGGGCACGCGGATCCGCTGCGACGCCTGCTCCGTATCGAGCCAGCGCAGCGCCAGGTCGGCACCGTCGCGCGCTCGCGATCGCGCCGTCTCGGCGCGCAGCTCCGCCTCCTGCAGAGGGGTCATGGCCAGGGTCAGGCAGCCTCCTCTGACCATGTCGGCGTCGATGTGCTCGCGGCCCAGAGTGGCGCCGATGTCATCGATCCCCTCCACCAGAGCGCGGTGCATGGCCAGCGCGGCCGCCGCTCCCGCATCCTCGACCACGCGGTCCCAGGACACGGGAAAGAGATCGCTGCACCACCCTCCATTGCGGCCGCTGGCGCCGAACCCGGCAATCTCACGCTCCAGGATGAGCACCCGCAGGGTGGGTTCCTGCCGCAGCAGTGCGTAGGCGGTCCACAGCCCCGTGTACCCCGCTCCCACGATGGCCACGTCCACGGTGCGATCGCCGTCGAGCGCGTCGCGTGGCGAGAGGTCGTCGGCCACTGTGTCGAGCCACAGGCTGAGCCGGCGATGGCGCTGTGACCCGGCGGCGTTCACACCTCGATGTTCGACATCACGTGCTTGACGCGGGTGTAGTCGTTGAACCCGTACATGGACAGGTCCTTGCCGTATCCGGAGTGCTTGAATCCTCCGTGCGGCATCTCCGACACCAGCGGGATGTGGGTGTTGATCCAGACACAACCGAAGTCGAGGAGGCGCGCCATCCGCAGGGCACGCCCGTGGTCACGCGTCCACACGCTGGCCGCGAGGCCGTACTCGACGCCGTTCGCCCAGCGCAGAGCCTCGTCCTCGTCGGCGAACCGCTGCACGGTGACCACGGGACCGAACACCTCCTGCTGGATCATGTCGTCGTCCTGGCGCAGCCCGGAGACCACAGTGGCCTCCTGGAAGAACCCCGGCCCCTGCGCGGCAGCTCCGCCGGCGGCGATGGACGCGTGGTCGGGCAGCCTGTCGAGGAAGCCGCGCACCCGGGTGAGCTGGTCGCGGTTGTTGAGCGGTCCGTAGGCGGCGGCCTCGTCGGAGGGCGGACCGGTGTGCGTGGTCCGGGCCTGTGCGGCGATGGCGCTGAGGAAGTCGTCGTGCACTCGTGGACCCGCGAGCACGCGCGTCGCCGCCGTACAATCCTGCCCCGCGTTGAAGTACGCCGCTCCCGCGATCAGCTCGGCCGCCGCCTCGACGTCGGCGTCGTCGAACACGATGACCGGTGCCTTGCCTCCGAGCTCGAGGTGGAGGCGCTTGAGGTCCGCGGCCGCGGCCTGGGCGACCTCGCGACCGGCGCGGACGCTGCCCGTGATCGACACCATCGCTGGGATGGGGTGAGAGACCACCGCCGCCCCGGTGCCGCGGTCGCCACAGACCACGTTGAAGACGCCCGGGGGCAGCACCTCGCGGGCCAGCTCCGCCATCCGCACGGTGGTCAGCGGCGTGGTCTCTGACGGCTTCAGCACCACCGTGTTGCCCGCCGCGAGGGCCGGTGCGAACTTCCAGGCGGCCATCAGCATGGGGTAGTTCCATGGGGTCACCTGGCCGCAGACCCCCACCGGCTCGCGACGGATCCAGCTGGTGTGACCGGCCAGGTACTCGCTGGACGCGAGGCCCTCCAGGTTGCGCGCGGCGCCGGCCATGAAGCGGAGCGTGTCGTACAGCATGGGCAGCTCTTCGCTCTCGGTGAGTGCGATCGGCTTGCCGGTGTTGCGGCACTCCAGGTCGAGCAGCTCGCCACCGTGGGCCTCGAGTATGTCGGCGAAGCGGATCAGGGCCAGGCTGCGCTCCTTGGGGGTGCTGTCGCGCCATGCGGGAAAGGCGTCCAGGGCCGCCCTGTAGGCATCATCGACGTCCTCCGCGCTCGACAGCGGCGAGTGCGCGAACACATCCCCGGTGGAGGGGTCCACCAGGGCGAGGGTGCGCTCGCTGCGAGCCGCCACCGACTCTCCTCGGACCACGTTGCGCAGCGTTTCGACAGTCACAGCCATGTCCAACCCCCGATGAGTGACGAGTCCGCGTCAGAAGGTGCGCGGCGTGTTGATCCAGAGCACCCGGGTCACCACGCTGCCCGGGTTCCACCAGCGGTGCCGGCGGGTCGATTCAAAGCAGAGCGACGTGCCCGCCTCCACGTCGAACTGCTCGGCTCCGTCCAGTGTGATCGACAGTGTTCCATCGATGACATAGAGGAACTCCTCGCCCTGGTGCGAGTACTCCCCGCCACTGCCGTGGCCGGGCTCGACGATGAATCTCTGCGGCTCGAGGAGTTGGGCGGTGCCGGAGAGATCCTCGATGCGGACGCCGGGGATGGGCAGGTCGAGGGGCGTCACCTCACCGCCGAGCGGCCGGCAGGCCGGTGCCGGCGTGCCCACCAGTGCGGTCACGCTCGTGCCCAGCGCGCTGCTCAGCTTCTGCAGCGACGCCACCGACGGCTGGACCACGCCCCGCTCCACCCCGGAGACCAGTGACGGGGACACCGTCGCCGCCATGGCCAGAGCTCGCAGCGACATGGTCTGCTCGAGTCGCCGCTCGCGCAGGCGGGCGCCCAGGTCGATGGCGGGGGACGGGGCTCCGGGTGCCGATTGACGGGGGCGGGCACGGACCCGCGCCGGCCCGTTGCGCAGGCGGCGGAGGATGGCGTGCATGGCGAGTCCCTCCACCTCGCGCAGGCGATGCACCTCGCGCGCGCGAGCCACATCTCCCGTGTCGTAGCGGCGCCAGCCCTTCGAGGTCCGGGCCGATCGCAGCAACCCGTACTGCTCCCAGGCGCGCAGCGTGGAGGGGCTGATGCCCACCATCCGCGCCACCTCGCCGACCGAATAGCGCGTCGCCGCCTCGGTTCTCACGGCCACTCCCACCAGCCCCGGACCCACTTGACGAGCCTACCACCCGCCGCTAGGGTGTGCAGCGCCCTTTGCAGATGTTCTGCAAGATGGGACCGCGCCCGGGGGAGGACACAATGGCCACCGTCACCGAGCCGCTTGTTCATGGGAACGCCGTTGTTTCCCAGCTCAAGACCAACACTCTCAGCCTCTTCGACTCGACGATCATCGCCACCTCCAGCGTGGCTCCCGCGTACACGCTCGCCGCCACGGCGGCGGTGCTCATCGCCGCCGTGGGCCTCGCCTCGCCAGGGGCGATCCTGGTCGGATTCGTCCCGGTGCTCTTCATCGCGATGGCGTACTACTACCTGAACCGCATGGACCCCAACTGCGGCGCGTCGTACTCCTGGGTGAGCCGCACGTTGAACCCGTACATCGGATGGCTGTCCGGCTGGATCCAGCTCGCCGCCAACGTGCTCTTCTGCGCCGCGGCGCCCATCCTGGCGGGCACCTACAGCCTGCAGCTGCTCAACAGCATCTTCCCCGGACAGATCAGCTCCGACGTGGCGAGCAACAAGTACTGGGTTGCGGGCGTGGGAGTGGCGTGGCTCGCCCTGGTGACGTTCATGGTGGTTCGGGGTATCCGCATCACCGCCAACTTCCAGTGGATCGCCGTCTTCATCGAGTACCTCATCGTCCTGGGGTTTGTCGTGACGGCGGTGGTCAAGGTCGCCACGGGCAACCATCCGGCGGCCACCAGCTTCTCCGGTAACTGGTTCAACCCGGGCTCGCTGGGTGGTCTCACCGGCGTCGCCACCGGCGCCGCCCTGGCCGTCTTCTTCTTCTGGGGATGGGACACCGCGGCGAACATCAACGAGGAGACCAAGGACGCTGACCGGTCGCCCGGTCAGGCGGGGATCCTCAGCATGTTCATCCTGCTCTTCATCTTCCTTCTGGCCATCGTCGCCATCCAGATGTTCCTGTCCCAGAGCGCGATCAGCAACAACCAGAGCAACATCCTCTACTACTTCGCTCAACAGCTGTCGGGCACGCCGATCGCGTACTTCATGATCCTCGCGGTGCTCTCCTCCACGGTGGCCACCACGCAGACGACCCTGCTGCCGTCGAGCCGGCTGACCTTTTCCATGGCACGAGACGGCGCGTTTCCGAAATGGTTCGGCGTCGTCCACAGCCGGTGGAAGACGCCGTGGGTGGGAACGATCATCTCGTCGCTGCTGGCCGTGATCGTGATCGTGCTCACGGTCACGGAGGACACGGTGAACACGGTGTTCGGCCGCCTCATCCTCAACATCGGGGTTCTCGTCGCCGTGTACTACGGGGTCACCGGGCTGGCGTCGACGTGGGCATTTCGCAAGGTCCTGTTCAGCGGTGCCAGGTTGTTCATCTTCGCCGGCCTGCTGCCACTCGTCGGGGGGCTCTTCCTGCTCGCCATCGGCGGGTATGTCACCTACCAGGCGTGGATCACAGACGTGGCCACCGCGCTGCCCATCCTGGTCACCATCGGAGTCGGCGTGCCCCTGCTGTTGCTGGCGGTGATCACCAATCGCTCCGGGTTCTTCCGCGAGAAGACCGTCTCGTACGTCTTGGTGGAGGGCAAGCTGACGGCGTCGCCGGCGACTCCGATCAGCTGACGCCGCCCATGCGCAACGCCGAGCTGCAGAAGCAGCGGGAGAGCTCGGTGGCGCGCGGCATGGGGTCCACCATGGCGGGCTTCGCGCACTCCGCCGAGGGCGCCTCGCTGGTCGACGCCGACGGCAGGACGTACGTCGACTTCGCCAGCGGCATCAGCGTGACCAACCTGGGCCACGGGCACCCCGAGGTGCTTGCGGCCATCCACGCGCAGGTGGACCTCCTCATCAACTCGGGTGGCCCGGTGATGCTGCCCGACGTGTACGTGGCGCTGTGCGCTCGCCTCTGCGCCCTGGCGCCGGTGCCCGCGCCGGCACGGGCGCTGCTCGTCAACAGCGGTGCCGAGGCGGTCGAGAACGCCGTCAAGATCGTGCGTCAGGCCACCGGGCGGCCCGCGATCATCAGCTTCCACAACAGCTTCCACGGCCGCACCCTGATGGCGATGAGCCTCACCGGCAAGGTGCACCCCTACAAGCAGAACTTCGGCCCGTACGCGCCCGAGGTGTACCAGGTGCCATATCCGTATGCGTACCACGACCAGACCGCAGACGAGAGCCTGGATGCGCTGCAGTCGCTCTTCGCCTCGCAGGTACCGCCCGATCGCGTGGCCGGAGTGATCGTGGAGCCGGTCCAGGGAGAGGGTGGATTCGTCGTGCCCCCGCCGGACTTCCTGCCGCGACTGGCGCGGCTTCTCCGTGAGCTCGAGATCCCGCTCATCGCCGACGAGATCCAGACCGGGGTGGGGCGCACGGGTGAGGTGTTCGCGGTCAGCCACTTCGGGGTCGAGCCGGACCTGGTGCTGCTGGCCAAATCTCTCGGCGGCGGGCTGCCGCTGGCGGCCGTGGTGGGACGTGCCGAGCTCATGGACGCGCCGGCTCCCGGCGGTCTCGGCGGCACCTTCGGGGGCAATCCTGTCGCCTGCGCCGCGGCGCTGGCCGTCCTGGATGTCATCGAGCGCGACGGCTTTCTGGCCCGGGCGCGCCAGGTCGGTGCCATCGCCATCCAGCGCATGCAGGCCATGCAGGAGAGGCACGCGTGCATCGGCGACGTGCGCGGGGTCGGCGCCATGACCGCCATGGAGCTGGTGGACAACGGCTCCAGCCGGGAGCCCGCGCCGGCGTTGACCGCCGCCGTGCTCCGGGAGGCACACTCCCGTGGCCTGGTGGTCCTGCGAGCCGGTCTGTACGACAACGTCATCCGGCTGCTCATGCCACTGACGATCAGCGACGAGGAGTTGACGGCGGGGCTGGACATCCTCGCCGAAGCACTCGATGCCGCCCTCGCCACCACCACCACGGCTGAACCAGCGGCCACCACGAGGACCGACCATGGCAACTGACGTCAAGAGCGCCGCCATCGACCCCCAGCGCATCGCCGAGCTCACCGAACGGGAGGAGAGCGAGTTCGTCTCCAAGCGGCAGACGTCGCGCCGGCTCTGGGAGCGTGCGTCCAAGGCCATGCCGCGGGGCGTCCCGTCCTCGTTCCAGGACACGCCGCCCCAGCCGGTGTTCATCGACCACGGCCAGGGCAGCCGTGCGTGGGACGTCGACGGTAACGAGTACATCGACTTCCACAACGGGTTCGGGGTGATGGTGGTGGGGCACGCCCACCCCGCCGTGGTGGCGGCGGTCACCGACCGCGTGGCGCGCGGCTCGCATTTCGCCCAGCCGGTCGAAGAGGACATCGCCGTGGCCGAGGAGCTCTCGCGGCGGTTCACTCTGCCGCAATGGCGATTCACCAACAGCGGCACCGAGTCGACCCTCGATGCGGTGCGGCTGGCGCGCGGCTTCACCGCAAGGGAACGGCTCGTCAAGATCGAGGCGTCGTATCACGGTCACCACGATTCGCTCCTGGTCAGCGTGGAACCGCCTCGCGACCTGATGGGGCCCCCCGAATCGCCCAACTCGGTACGCTACTGCGAGGGCATTCCCCAGGCCAGCGTGGACCTGGTCACCGTGGTCCCCTTCAACGATCTCGAGGCTGTGGAGCGGGCCTTCGCCGCCCACGACGACATCGCGGCGATCGTTGTCGAGCCGGTGATGATGAACATCGGCATCGTGATGCCCGACGACGGCTACCTGGCCGGGATCCGCGACATCGCCCACCGCCACGGTGCCCTGCTGATCTTCGACGAGGTGAAGACGGGGGTGACCATCGCGGCGGGGGGGGCCACAGAGCGATTCGGGGTGATCCCGGACATCGTCTGCCTGGCCAAGGCGATCGGCGGCGGCCTTCCCTGCGGCGCCATCGGTGGTCGCGAGGATGTGATGGCGGTGATCACCGACGGTCGTGTGGCCCAGATGGGCACCTTCAACGGCAACCCTCTGACCATCGCCGCGGCTCACGCGACCCTGTTCGACGTGCTGACGCCGGCGGCGTACTCGCACTTCGACGCGCTGGCCGAGGAGCTGCAGGGTGGGCTGGAGGGTGTCATCGCCGAGCATGGCCTGCCCTTCCACGCTCTCACCCTGGCGGCGCGCGGCTGTGTCACCTATCGCAAGGAGCGGGTGCGCAACTACCGCGACTACCTCGACATCGACAAGGCGGTGCCGTACCTCTCCTGGCTCTACCAGAGCAACCGCGGCGTGCTCATGGCCCCAGGGGCCGAGGAGAACTGGACGCTCTCAGTGCAGCACAGCGAGGATGACGCCCGCCGCTACGTCGACAACTTCGCGCAATTCGCCAGGGACCTGGTCGCATCCTGACGGCTGGGGGGTGGCGGGGGAGAGGAGCGGGAGTGCATGCTCCCCTCCCCCTGTCAGGACTGGCGGTTGATGGCTACGCCGCGTGCCAGCCGAGGACTGGTTCCGGCCGTTTCGCCGCGGCTGCTCGCTGCACGGATTCGATGATCTCTGCGTCGCACCACAGGGCGACGTCGCCGGCGCAGGCGGTGTCTCGATCGACGAGTCCTCCGTAGGACACGGACACCTCGTCGCTGTCGAGCGGTGTCACGGTCGGCAGTACCTTCATCTCGTGTGCTCCCAGCGTGTTGCGGTTGCTGAGTGCATCATGAGCTGAGCCGGTGCGCGAATCATCGTGCGCGGTACACCAACTTCCGTGGCGCCGGGTTGGGCGCGTGTGCGGTGCCGCCTCAGGGAAGGAAGAGCATCGAGTCGCCGAACTCGTGCCAGAGGTAGCCTGACCCGATGGCCTCGGTGTAGGCGGCGCGGACGAGGCTGGGGCCGGCCACCGCCTCGAGGAGCAGGAGGTGGCTCGATTCCGGGAGATGGAGCCCGGTGACGAGGCCGGTCACAACCCGCGCCGGTCGCGCTGGTCCGAGCACCAGGTCCGTCCAGCCGCTGCCGGCGCGCACCGCGCCATCACCGCCAGCGACCGTCTCCAACGCGCGCACCACAGTGGTGCCGACCGCGACCACACGGCCGCCCGTGCGCCGGGTTGCGACCACGAGGCCGGCGGTGCTCTCGGGGACCGAGTAGCGCTCGGGCGCCGGGGGCTCGTGGAACTCTGGGCTGGACACCCCCGCGTGCAGGGTCACTGCGGCAACCGTCACCCCTGCGGCGGCGAGCCGCGCCAGCACGTCCGCGGTGAACGGCCTGCCCGCGCTGGCCATCTCGGCACTGCCGGGTTGGTCGGCGTACACCGTCTGGTAATCGCTCAGCGGCAGGACGCGGCGCGTGTGCTGGTAGGTGATGGGGCGTCCGTGCCGGCTCAGATAGGAGACCAGCTCGGTCGCAGGAGCCACCCTCACCTGCCAGAGGCGCGATCTCACCGCCTCACGATCCGGGTAGGCGTCGGCCACGGTGAGGGTCACACCCCCGGGGAGATGCAGCACGTCGGTGGTGCGCACCTCGAGATCCGGACCGCCGTTGTCGGCGCGGCGCACCTCGACCATCCACGTTCCGTGATCGAGCCAGCTGGACACGTGGACCGCAGCCAGCCTGCCGTCGGCGTGCTGCGCCGTCAACGCGGCCGGCATCGTCGCCGAGGTGTTGACCACAACCAGGTCGCCTTGGCCGAGCAGCTGGGGCAGCTCGGCGAAACGGTGATGGGAGAGGCCGGCCGCGCTGGCGACGAGCAGACGCACCCCGTCGCGGGCGAGACCGCGTCGCTCGGCAGGGAGCTCCGCCTCGAGCACGGCGGGCAGTAAGAACTGCGTGGACGGCCGTGGCACCGCCGACGGCGCGATCACGCGGAGACCGCCCCACCGGCGAGATCGCCGACCCGGTAGCGACCGCTCGGATGTCGAGCGGTGATCAGCTCGAGCAGGGCCGGCACGACGCTCTCCGGTGCCGGGCGGTCGCTGATGTCCTCACCGGGAAACGCCTCCTGCTGCATGGCCGTCCGCATGTCGCCGGGGTCGAAGGCGTAGACGCGCAGCTGCGGATGCTCGACGGCGAGGATCGCGGTGATGTGGTCGAGCGCCGCCTTGGAGGATCCGTAGCCGCCCCAACCTTCATACGCCTCGACAGCAGCGTCCGAGGAGATGTTGACGATCCGCCCTCCACGACGAATGAGGTGGGGGAGGAGGAGCTGGAGCAGCGCCAGGGGGGCGAGGGTGTTGACCGCGTACACGCGCTCGAGCACGTCGAGCGGGTAGTCGGCAAGCGATGGTTGGGGGCTGGGACCGAGGAGGCTGGCATTGTTGACAGCGACGTCCAGACCACCGAACGACGCCACCAGCTCGGCGATGTGGTGGCGATGCTCGGGGTCGGCAACGTCGCCGGGGACGGCCGTCACCGCGGCCGACGTCCCGAGAAGGGCGACACTCGCCTCGAGCGCAGCGGCGTCGCGGCCGTCGACGATGACGCGCCAGCCCCGGCGCGCCAGCTCGGCCGTGAGGACGCTGCCCAGCCCCCGGGAGCCGCCGGTGACCAGTGCAACGGGAGGCGATGGAGAATCGTGGTTGGTTGCCATGCCGCCATGCTAGAAGCTAAAGTGAACTTCATGTCAAGTGTGGAGGCCGCGCGGACCACCGACCTGCTGCCCATCGGCGAGGTAGGTCGCCGCGCCGGCTTCGCCGCCTCGGCGCTGCGCTTCTACGAGAAGGAGGGGCTGATCAGCGGGGGACGCACCGACGGCGGACAGCGGCGCTATCCCAGGAGCGTGCTCCGTCGCCTGGCCTTCGTTCGCGCCGCGCAGAACGTGGGACTCTCACTGGAGGAGGTGCGCGCTGCACTGGCCACGCTGCCGGATTCGCGCGTCCCCACCAAGTCGGACTGGGCACACCTCTCCACGCTGTGGAGAACCCGGCTCGATGAGCAGATCGCCGGGCTCATGGCTCTGCGCGATGGGCTGACCACCTGCATCGGTTGTGGCTGCCTCTCCCTGCGCAAGTGCCACCTCTCCAACCCCGGCGACGTCGCCGCCGGGGCTGGAGCCGGGGCGCGATACCTTCCCCCCTCCCTCCGCCGGCACTAGGAGTTCGAGCAGCCGCTGCCATCCGCGCCAGGCGTCCAAGGGGTGGAGAGCGCCGCCTCGATGCCGGCTCAGGCTGCGGAGGTCTGCCCGCTCTGGTGCGCCTTGCGCGCTGCCTCCCGCCGCGCCGCCTTTCCGGTTGAGGGGGCCTTCGGTTTCTTCTGCTGCTTTTTGGGAGCGCCCCGGGTCTTCTCGCTGGCCATGTGTTGCCTCCGTTCAGGGTGTGATCGCAGGATGCG
>DASZKZ010000094.1:0-4758 GCA_035552595.1 Candidatus Dormiibacterota bacterium | reverse complement strand
ACGCTCCCCGTAGATGATCTCGCGCTGCTTGTTCATGACGTCGTCGTACTCGACGACGTGGCGGCGGGTGTCGAAGTTGGCGCCCTCGACGCGCGACTGCGCGCCCTCGATCTGCCGCGACACCATGCGGTTCTCGATGGGGACATCCTCCTCGATGCGGAGGCGGTCCATGATGCCCTGCATGCGCTCGCCACCGAAGACGCGCATCAGGTCATCCTCGAAGGAGAGGAAGAAGCGCGTCTCCCCGGGGTCGCCCTGGCGGCCGGACCGGCCGCGCAACTGGTTGTCGATGCGCCGCGAATCGTGCCGTTCGGTGCCGATGATGTAGAGGCCGCCGACCTTGGTCACCCCCTCACCGAGCACGATGTCGGTGCCGCGACCGGCCATGTTGGTGGCGATGGTCACCGAGCCCTTCTGGCCGGCATCGGCCACGATCTGGGCCTCACTCTCGTGGAACTTGGCGTTCAGCACGCTGTGGGGGATGCCCTTCTTCTCGAGCATGCGTGACAGCCGCTCGCTCTTCTCGATGCTGGTGGTGCCCACCAGCATGGGCTGCCCGATCTGGTGGCGCTCGCCGATCTCCTCCACCACCGCCTTGTACTTGGCCTCCTCATTCTTGTAGATGAGGTCGGTCTCGTCGTTGCGGATCATCGGCTGGTTGGTGGGGATCGGCACCACCTCCAGCTTGTAGATCTTGTCGAACTCCTCGGACTCGGTCAGCGCCGTGCCGGTCATCCCGGCCAGCTTGTCGTAGAGCCGGAAGAAGTTCTGGAAGGTGATCGTCGCCAGCGTGATGTTCTCCTGCTGGACGCGCACCCCCTCCTTGGCCTCGATCGCCTGGTGGAGCCCGTCCGACCAGCGCCGCCCCGGCATGGTGCGTCCGGTGAACTCGTCGACGATCACCACCTCCTTGTCGGCGTTGACGAGGTAGTCGCGGTCGCGCAGGTAGAGCGCGTGTGCCTTGAGGGCCTGGTTGATCTGGTGGGCCTCGGTGACGTGCTCGAGCTCGTACACGTTCTTGATCCCGGTCCACTGCTCGATCTTGGCGATGCCCTCGTCGGTGAGCGCGGCCGACTTGGTCTTCTCGTCGATGGTGTAGTCGTCCTCAGCAACGAGCCGGGGGATGAGCCGCGCGTACGTGTAGTACTTCTCCGTGGGCTCGTTGCCCTGCCCGCTG
The DNA here is from genome assembly GCA_035552595.1 of Candidatus Dormiibacterota bacterium. Taxonomy (GTDB): domain Bacteria; phylum Chloroflexota; class Dormibacteria; order Aeolococcales; family Aeolococcaceae; genus Aeolococcus. The sequence goes on along the minus strand of DASZKZ010000094.1, from coordinate 3,581 downwards.
ATGATCAGCGGGGTGCGCGCCTCGTCGATGAGGATGGAGTCGACCTCGTCGACGATCGCGTAATGGAGATGGCGCTGCACGCAGCGGTCGAGCGACTGCGCCATGTTGTCGCGCAGGTAGTCGAAGCCGAGCTCGTTGTTGGTGGCGTAGGTGATGTCGGCGGCGTACGCCTCGCGTCGCGTGCAGGGGCGGAGGTGCTGCAGGCGCGGGTCGGGGTGGGTCTCGTCGAGGTGCTCGGGGTCGTAGATGTAGCCGAAGTCGGGATTGTCGACGGGGCCGGGCACGATCACCGCCACGCTCATGCCCAGCGCCGCGTACAGCGGCGCGTTCCAGCCCGCGTCACGGCGGGCCAGGTAGTCGTTGACGGTCACCAGGTGGGTGCCGCGCCCCTCGAGCGCGTTGAGGTAGAGCGCCAGCGTGGCCACCAGCGTCTTGCCCTCACCGGTCCTCATCTCGGCGATGCGGCCCTGGTGGAGGACGATGCCCCCGATCAGCTGGACGTCGTAATGGCGCAGTCCCAGGGTGCGAACGGATGCCTCGCGGACCGCCGCGAATGCCTCCGGGAGGAGCAGGTCGAGGCCGCGCCGCCGATCGGCGGCGCGTTCCGCCACCTCCTTGCGGGCGTACTCGGCCTCGGCGTCCTCCTCCACGTCGCTGGTGAGACCCTGGCTGTACGTCTGGCCGAAGGTGAGGTCGGTCCCGGTCACGCCCAGGCGCGCGCGGAACTCATCCGTCTTGGCGCGCAGCTCGGCATCGCTGAGCTTCTGCATCTCGGGCTCGAGCTCGTTGATGCGATCGACCGCGGCGCGGTGGCGCTTGATCTCGCGGTTGATGGGATCGCCGAGGATCTTGTGGAGGACAGGCATCGACCTTCAATTCTCGCAGGGCACGGCGGAACAGGCGCGGCCCTTCACAGCACCGCGGCCAGAACCGCGATGTCCACGCGGGCCGCCCCCGCCGCCAGGAGGACCCGCCGCGCGGCCCGGCAGGTCGCCCCCGTGGTGAGCACGTCGTCGATGAGCCAGACCGTGGTCCCCGCGCTGGCGGGCGACGCGGTGAAGGCGCCGTCGACGTTGGCCTGGCGGGCGGCGCGGTCGAGGAGGCTCTGGGGCTCGGTGTCGCGGCTGCGCTCGAGCAGCGGCGCCAGCGGCAGCCGGTGGAAGTCCGCCAGGGCCGCGGCCACCACCCCAGCCTGGTTGTAGCCGCGCTCGGTGGCGCGCCTCCGGCCCAGCGGGATGGGGACCACCACTCCCCCACTGCCGGGCGGCTCCAGCCGCGCCGCCCCCAGCCAGGACAGCGCCCGCAAAGCGCGCCGGCAGTCGCGGAACTTGCCGTGGTGGAGCACGGTGCGCACCTCGTCCGCGTACTCGAATGCGGCCCTGGCCCCGCCCAGCAGCGGCGCCGGGGTCGCCTCGATGGCGCCGACGCAGTCCTCACACAGGGGCGAGCCCGCCTCCCCGCAACCGGCGCACCGGGTGGGGGCGATGCCCTCGATCGCCGCCGCCACCAGCCGCCGCGCCGCCGCCACACCATACATATCTGTGTATGTTAGCCAGATGCCTCTCCGCGCACGCGTGCCCCGGCGCCGGCGCGGCATGCTTGGGCCGGTGAAGAAGGCACCGCTGGCGATGGTGGCCGTGGCCATCCTCGCGACCGCGCTGGGGCTGCGCCTGCACGGCTACACCAGCGACCCCGCGCCCGGAGCCAACTACGACGGGCTCGGCTGGGCGTGGCAGGGGCAGTCGCTGCTCCTGCAGCACTACCCGCAGGCGTGGTCGTGGCAGTCCAGCTACCACCCCACCGTCTTCCTGGCGCAGCCCAATCACATCTTCCTCCCCGTGGTGGCGCCGTACTTCGACCATCCGCCGCTGTTCGCGCTGGTCGTCGGCGGCCTCGCCGTGCTCGCTGGCCAGAGCACCCCCGGCCAGATCACCGACTCGGTGATCCGCCTGGTGCCCATCGTCCTCAGCCTGGTGACGCTGGTTCTCACCTCCGCCCTGGTGCTCCGCCTCACCGGCAGGCGCTGGATCGCCCTGGTGGTGGCGGCTGTGCTCGCCGTCTCGCCGGCGATGGTGCTCAGCGCACGGCTGGTGGAGAGCGAGGCGCTGCTCACCCCGCTTCTGCTCGCCGCCATCCTGCTCGCCCTCCGGGTTCGCGACGGCGGGGGCCGCTGGTGGATCGCCGGCCTGGTGGCGGTGTGCGCCGCCGCCGCGCTGACCAAGGAGCCCGGGATCATCGTCGGGGTCGTCGCCGCGGCCATCCTGCTCGCCGCACCGGGACGGAGGCGGCTGGCCTGGGCGGGGCTGGCCGGGGCCGCCGGCGGGGTCGCCATCTACCTCACCTACGCCGCGGTGATCGACTGGCATGTGTTCATCGCCACCGTCATGTCCGAGGCCCACCGGCGCTCCTCGGTCACCCTGGCGCTGTCCAGGTTCTTCACCTCCACCGCCGAGGGTCTGGGCAACTTCGTCCCCCTCGTCGACCCGGTGTGGTACCTGGGCTGGCCGGTGCTCATCGGCCTCGCCGCCTGGCGCAGAGAGTGGCGCCCGGTGGCCCTCGCCGCACTCGCCTACGCGCTGACCATCTGCCTCCTCGGCGATGCTCGCGCGATGCGCTGGATCGGCTGGTACCGCATCCCCGACGAACCGCTCCTCTACGCTGCCGTCATCACCGCGACCTGCCTGGCGCTGAGCGCGATGTGGGCTCGGGCGGGGCCGCGTCTGATGGGGAGCCCGAGGCCGATTCAGGGAGGATCACCATGGCCAGGCTGATCTACTCGGTGCTCGCGTCGCTCGACGGCTACGTCGCCGACAAGGACGGCAACTTCGACTGGGCCGCGCCCGACGAGGAGGTGCACGCGTTCGTCAACGACCTCGAGCGCCCGGTCGGCACCTACCTCTACGGCCGCCGCATGTACGAGACCATGAGGTACTGGGAGACGGCTCCGACCGACTCCCATCAACCCTCGGTGGGGCGGGACTACGCGGAGATCTGGCAGGCCGCCGAGAAGGTGGTGTACTCCACGACGCTGGCCGCCGTCTCCAGCGCCAGGACGCGGATCGAGCGCGACTTCGATCCCCAGGCGGTCGCGCGGCTGAAGGCTCAGTCGGGGCGCGACATCAGTGTGGGCGGACCGCACCTCGCCGCCGCGGCGATCCGTGCCGCGTTGGTCGACGAGGTCCACCTCTTGGTCACGCCGATCGTGGTCGGCGGCGGCACACGGTCACTCCCCGACGACGTGCGCGTCGAGCTCGAGCTGGTGGACGAGCGCCGTTTCGACGGCGGCGTGGTCCACCTCCATTACCGCATCGGCCCGTGAGCACAGCCGCCGTCACGGTGCGCGGCTGGCTGACCTCACCGACAGCGTTGCGCGTGCCCCGGATCACGTTCGCATTCTGGATCATCAAGCTGCTCTCGACGGCGATGGGCGAATCCACGTCCGACTACCTGGTGCACGTGATGGCTCCGGAGCTCGCCGTCCTGCTCGGCTTCGCCGGTTTCGTGGTGTCTCTGTGCCTGCAATTCCGCATGGCCCGCTATGTCGCCTGGACGTACTGGCTGGCCGTTGCCATGGTGGGCAC
>DASZKZ010000093.1:0-3452 GCA_035552595.1 Candidatus Dormiibacterota bacterium | reverse complement strand
AGTCCGGGCTTCCCGGCGCCAGCGAGCGGAGGCCCACCGGCGTGAGCAGGCGCTCCGACACCACATCGAGGACCGCCCGCCATCGGGCGCGGTCCAGCACGGGGTGCTCCAGGGAGAGGGCGAACAGCTGGTTGGGGCGGCAGGTGGAGTCGTCAACCGCCTCAGGACCGTCGACGACGTCGTAGAGATGGCCGCCCGCAGCGAACCAGAAGCGGGTGTTGAAGGACACGCGCACCCTGTCGGCCAGCACGCGGTACTGCTCGGCCGCCGGCCCGCCCCGCTCCTCCCCCACCCATCCCTCCACCAGGCGCAGCGCGTTGTACCAGAGCGCCTGGATCTCCACCGCCTTGCCGCGCCGCGGCGTCACCACCCAGTCGCCCACCTTGGCGTCCATCCAGGTGAGCGCGTACCCCTCCTCGCCCTGGTGCAGGAGACCGTCGGCAGGGTCCACGCCGATGTGGAAATCAGTGCCGCGCACGTGCGCCTCCACGATCTCGCGGAGCAGAGGAAGCATGCCCACCAGGGTGCGGCGGTCACCCGTGGCGGTGACGTAGCGGTGCAGGGCGTGGACGAACCAGAGGGTGGCATCGGCCGTGTGGTACACGCCTTCGACGTCGCCCTCGGGGAACAGGTTGGGGATGAGCCCGTGGCGCACGTACTTGCCGAACGTCCGCAGGATGGCGCCCGCCTCCCGGTGCCTCCCGGTGGCGAGGGCAAGGCCCTCGAGGCTGATCATGGTGTCGCGGCCCCAGTCCGTGAACCAGTGATACCCGGCGATCACGGTGCGCACCTGGTCGCCTGCGGTCTGGACGCGCGCCGTCTCAGCGACCCTGGCCTCCGGCGCGATCAGGAACTGGTCGGCGGCGAGCACCAGGGTCGCGGCCGCAGCGCTGTCCTCAGCCGGTCCCCCGCCGGGGTCACCGACCACCGCTGCGGTGGCGCGAGGTGACGCGATGGCGACCAGGCGATCGCGGCGGTACGCCTCGGCCACGATCGCCTCGGCCCCGCCCAGAGCCAGCAGCGCATCCCACGATTCCGTCGACGCCGCCAGGGTGGCATCGCGCCCGGCTTCGACGCGCAGACGGATCGGCCCCGGGGACCAGAGTCGCCCCGAAGCCTCGTATCCCCGAGCCGCCTCCATCGCGTACACGTGGTCCACCACGCTCTCCTGGGCACCGGTCAGCTCGCCGCCCGGGCAGGCGATGCGCAGGCGCGGCATGGGAGCGTCGCCCTGGATCTCGTAGCGTCCCGGAGCCACGGCCGAGACGGCGTACGACCCGAGCGGGACGCTGACCGCGTCCTCCAGCCGCCGGAACGCGAGCCTCGGAAGCAGCCGGAGCTCGAGCGCACCCGCCCCGCCCAGGAGGCGGTACACGAGGTGGACCGTGTTCTGTCCACGCGGCATCACCACGCGCTTCTCCAGCCGGTGGGCACCGACGTTGTACGTCCACACCGGCAGTCCCCGGTCCATGGTGAGCTCGCCGCCCCCGGCGCCGAGATCGGCCGCGGCGCTGTCATCGACGACCGTCTGCTCGCCGATCCCGCTGAGCATCACCACCCGGCCGAGCGGTGCCGGCAGCGCCGCCACCAGATGCCCGTGGTACCGGCGTTGCAGGGCACCGCTCACCGTGGCTGACGCGAAGCCGCCCAGCCCGTTGGTGACCAGCCATTCCGGCTCCGCCCGCACGCTCACCCACGTCCCCGGCGGCGATCGTGTCGAGGCCGGCAGGCGCCAGGCATGGCGTCGAGCTTACCGGACGCCTCCCCGGCGGGCGGGAGTACCGACCCGGCACCATGACTGCGCTGTGTCATCGGACGCGGAGCGGCGGCACGGAGGTCGGGCATGGATGAGCGCTGGTACAAGCGGGCGGTCATCTATTGCGTCGAGGTCGATGCGTTTCAGGATTCCAACGGGGATGGGATCGGCGACCTCCGCGGCCTGACCAGCCGCCTCGGCCACATCGCCCGCCTGGGCGCGACGTGCCTGTGGCTCAACCCTGTGCACCCCTCGCCGGGACGCGACGAGGGCTACGACATCACCGACTTCTACACGGTCCACCCCCAGCTGGGAACAGTCGGGGATTTCGTCGATCTGGTCGACGCCGCAGGTGACCACGGCATGCGTGTGCTTGTCGACCTCGTGGTCAACCACACGTCGGTGGATCACCCCTGGTTTCAGGCGGCGCGTGCGGACCCGCGGTCGCCGTACCGGGACTGGTACGTCTGGTCGGACCACGAGCCCAGCGACCGTCACCAGGGGATGGTGTTCCCCGGTGTGCAGACGGAGACGTGGACGTACGACGAGACGGCGTCGGCGTGGTACTTCCACCGCTTCTACGACTTTGAGCCGGACCTCAACCACGCCAATCCCGCGGTGCGCGATGAGATCCGCAAGATCATGGCATTCTGGCTGCGCCTCGGCGTGGCCGGGTTCCGCATGGACGCGGCGCCTTTCGTGATCGCACTGGCGCGACCCGACCACCCCGAGGTGGTCCGCGATTTCGACTTCCTCAACCAGATCAGGAACTGGCTCTCCTGGCGCCGCGGCGATGGGGTCATCCTCGCCGAGGCCAACGTCCCGGACGACCAGCTGGCGCTCTACACGGGACGCCAGCCCGGGTCCGACGATCGGCTCCAGATGCTCTTCAACTTCCGCCTCAACGCCAGGATGGCGCTGGCTCTCGCCCGCGGTCGCGTCGAGCCGATCACGACGGCGCTGCGGACCTCACCCGACCTGCCCAACAGCGCCCAATGGGTCACCTTCATCCGCAACCACGACGAGGAGGACCTCAGCCAGCTCACTGATGCGGAGCGCGAGGAGGTCTTCGCGGCCTTCGCCCCCGGCGACGACATGCGCATCTACGGACGGGGCATCCGTCGCCGTCTCGCGCCCATGCTGGGAGGCGACCGCGGCAGGCTCGAGCTCGCCTACAGCCTGCAGTTCACCCTGCCGGGCACGCCCGTGGTGCGCTACGGCGAGGAGATCGGCATGGGCGACGACCTCTCGCTCCCGGAGCGCAACTCGATCCGGACGCCGATGCAGTGGTCGGGCGGCGCCACCGCCGGATTCTCGACGGCGGAGCCAGATCGCCTGGTGCGGCCGATCGTCAGCGACGACCGGTTCGGCCCCAAGAAGGTCAACGTCGGCCTGCAGAGAGGCGACCCCGAGTCGCTGCTCACCTGGTTCGAGCGGGTGCTGCGGGCCCTGCGTGAATGCCCGGAGGTGGGCGAGAACTCCTGTGAGGTGCTCGACTCCGGGCACCCCTCTGTTCTCGCCCACCGCTTCTCCGGTCCGTCGGGAGCGATGCTCTTTCTCCACAACCTCGACGACGCTCCGTGCACGGTCGAGCTGGGCGATCAGCTCGACCACGGCGGCGCCCCTGCCGACGCCTTCGCCGACCGTTCCTACGGCGAGCTCGATCCGAGCCTCGCCCGCCTGGAGCTGAACGGCT
>DASZKZ010000092.1:0-37245 GCA_035552595.1 Candidatus Dormiibacterota bacterium | reverse complement strand
GTAGATCCACGAGCCCGCGGTCATCTGCCCGTACATGGTCAGCCCCTTGGCCTCGAGCTCCCAGAACTCCTCCCAGGTCGCCCATTGCGGAACCAGCAGCGAGTTGGCGATGAGCACGCGCGGCGCCATCTCGTGGGTGCGTGCCACCCCCACCGGCTTGCCGCTCTGCACCAGCAGGGTCTCGTCATCGGCGAGCTCGCGGAGGCTCCGGACGATGGCGTCGAAGCACTCCCAATTGCGCGCCGCCCGGCCGCTGCCGCCGTACACGACAAGGTTGTCAGGATCCTCGGCGACGTCGGGGTCGAGGTTGTTCATCAGGCAGCGCAGCACCGCCTCGGTCTGCCAGCTCCGGCAGGTGATCTCGGTGCCGCGGGGAGCCCGGACGGGGCGGGCGCCGGCGCTCACTGGAGCTGGTCCGTGACCGCCGGCAGGGCATCACGCCAGCCCCGCCGGCACAGCCAGTCCACCGCCAGGGAGAGGTCACCGGCGAGGACGCGATCCTCGTCGAGGTGCGCGATCGACTGGCGGAGCGATGCCAGCAGTGCCGCGGTGGCGGGTCCGGGACGCAGCGGGGCGCGCAGCTCCAGCGCCTGCGCGGCGGCGACCAGCTCGGTGGCCAGCACCATGCGCAGGGTGAGCACGCTGCGACGGGTGCGCATCGCCGCCGTGAATCCCATGGACACGTGATCCTCCTGGCCGGCGCTGGTCGACATGCTCTGCACCGCGATCGGTGTGGCCGCGGCGCGCAGCTCCACGACCATCGCGGCGGCGGAGTACTGGGTGATCATCAACCCGCTGTTCAAGCCCGGGTTGGAGCTGAGAAATGCGGGCAGCCCCCGCGACCTGGCGGGGTCGAGGAGCCTGTCGAGACGGCGCTCGCTGATCGCCGCCACGTCGGCGCAGACGCTGGCGAGCATGTCCGCCGCGTAGGCGAGCGCCTGTCCGTGGAAGTTGCCCCCGCTGACGACCTCGCCGTCGAGCACCATGGGGTTGTCGACGATCGCCTCGAGCTCGCGTTCCACGCAGACACGCGCGAAACCGTGCACGTCGCGCGCCGCGCCGTGCACCTGAGGGGTGCAGCGCAGCGAGTACGGGTCCTGGACGGCGTGGTGGGACTCGCGGTGGGACGCCACCAGGGTGCTGTCGGCGAGCAGGGCGCGCAGGTTGGCGGCGCTCGCCGCCTGCCCGGGCGCGGGCCGCAGCGCCACAGCGCGCTCCGCGAAGGCGGCGGTGGTGCCGAGCAATGCCTCGACGCTCATCGCCGCGATCACGTCGGCGGCGCGCAGCAGGTCGGCCAGGTCGGCGACGGCCAGGGCCAGCACCGCGCTCATCGCGTCGGTGCCGTTGATCAGCGCCAGTCCCTCCCGCGGTCCCACCGCGATCGGCTCCAGCCCCTGCGCCGCCAGGGCGGCGGCGGCGTCCTGGCGCGCCACCCCGTCCCACACCCACCCCTCACCGAGGAGGCAGGCGCTGGCGTGCGCCAGGGGGGCGAGATCCCCGGACGCCCCCAGCGAGCCGTGCTCCGGCACCCAGGGCACCAGCCCGCTGTTGAGCAGGCCCACGAGTGCCTCGGGCAGCAGCGGGCGCACCCCCGAATAGCCGGCGCACAGGGTGCGCGCACGGAGCAGAAGCATCCCTCTGACGACCTCCGCGTCGAGGGGCGACCCCATCCCCGAGGCATGGCTGACAACCACGCGCCGCTGCAGCGCGGCGCGGTCCCCCGCGGCAACGGCCCGATCGGCGAGAGCGCCGAACCCGGTGGTGACGCCGTACGCGACGCTGTCGGTCCTGTCCAGCGCCTCGACGACAGCCCGCGACGGGGCCATCCGCCGCCTGGCGCCATCGCCGACCTCGACGACCGCCCCCTCGCGGGCGACCGCGACGACGTCGTCGATGCTGAGCGCGGTTCCGTCGAGGACCACCATGGCGGCGGCAGGGTACCGCTGGGCCCGGGTCGAAGGTGCGGACGCGCTCCGCTATCGTCTGCACAGCACCATGTACACCCCGCAGATCACAGCCGAGCCGCTGCCGCCGCCCTCGCCGGCCCAACCGTTCGGCGTGCCGGCGGCGCGACATCGCCGGCGCCTCCCCAGGGGCGCCCGGGCGGTCGCCCCCCTGGCCATGGCCGCGATCGTGCTCGGCGTGCTGCTCGGCGGCCGGGCGTCGGCCGAGGACGGCCGCAGCGCTGCCGCGGCGGCGCTGGCCGGAGGCGACCCGGCGCGGGCGGTGACCCTCGACGAGGATGTGGCGGGACGGAGCGGCTTCCTCATGGCGCTCGACCCCGGCGCCGCGGATGCCGCCGGGCACGATGCCCAGGTGGCCCGGATCGCGTGGGCCACGAAGCTCGCCGCCACCGGCAGCGTCGACTCGGCCCTGTCCGCCCTGACCGTGGTCCGCCAGCCCGCGCTGCTGGGGAAGGCGGCCCAGGCGCGCGCCCTCATCCTCATCGCGGCGGCCGCAGCCGCCAGCAGGACGGGTCAGGACGAGCTCGCGCTGCAGCGCCTCGACGAGGCCGCCCAGGGGTCGCCGCCCAGCTCGCTGGTGCACGTGATCGCCGCCATGAAGGCCATCGACGAGGTCAGAGCGGCGGCGCAGCTGGTGGCCACGGGTCGCGCGCCCGACGCGGTCGCCCTGCTCGACAACGCCTCCGCCACCGGCGGCGCCGTTGCGGCCGCGGCGGCCTACCCGTCAACGCTCCTCGCCGCCGCCCGTGTGGAGATCGCGTCTCTCGATTTCCAGGAGGCGACGGCCACGCTGCAGCGCCTCGTCACCGGGTACGGCGGCAGCGCGGAGGCGCGCACCGCGCGGGGCCTGCTGCACGCGCCTCAGACGGTGTCGGGGACGCTCGTGGACGCGGCCGCTCACCCCGCCGCCGGCCGGGTGCGGCTGAGCACCCACTTCACCCAGCTCTCCGGCGGCTACGTCACCAGCGGTCCGTTCTACTACGGCACCGCCGCCGCCACCGGCGATTTCTCCATCGCCGCCGTCCCCGTGGGCGGCCCCTACGTCCTCGAGTACTTCCGCGGGGGCGGCTGGATGACGCTCGTCGACCCGCGCACCGATCAGCCGGCGGACCCGGTGACGGTCCAGCCGTTGCAGCCGGTCGACCTGAGCTTCATCGTCCTCCCCGCCTGACCGGCCGGCGCCCCAAACCGCCGCCGCCGACTGCCTACCATTGCCGCATGGGAGGGCGAGGCTCGCCGCGCCGTGCCGCCGGCCGCAGAGCGCAGGCCACCATCGAGTTCGCCTTTGTGGCACCGCTCTTCTTCCTCTGCTTCTTTGCCGCCATCGACGCCGGCTTGTGGGCCATCCAGACCAGCGCCTCGGTGTCCGCCGCGGAGCAGGCGGCGAGGCTGGCAGCGGCGGCGGCGGCCTCCCCGCAGAGCGAGGACACCCCCTCCCCGGAGGTCCTGTTCAGCGCCATCCGGCACCAGCTCGGCCAAGCGATGTTCGGCACCAGGGTGGTGGCGTGGTGCGACCCCTCCGGCGGAGCCTGCGCGACCCCGGTGGCCTCCACCGCCACCTCCGCGCCGTTCGCGCATTGCCCGGTCACGCCAGACCAGGTCGAGCAGCGCTTCGGGGCGCGCACCGTGGCGGTGTGCGACGAGACATCAGCTCTCGCTCCCGCATGTCCGGCGCCGCCGCTGCCGGCGACGCCGCGCTGCGGTGATCCGCCCACGGTCACGGTGCGCGTCATCGGCTTCCTGGCGTCTCTGGTGCCACCGCTCAGCGGTCTGGGCTGGCGAGGCGGTGAGATCCCCATCGACATCGTGGCCACCACCCACACACTGCGCTTCGCACCGTGACCAGACGCCGCCGTCACCAGCGCATGGGTGCGCAGGCCATCATCGAGACAGCCATCGTCATCCCCGTGCTGCTCGCCCTGGTCAGCGTCTTCCTGGCGATCATGGTGCAGGTCGAGGCGCAGCAGGAGATGGACGCGGCCACCAAGCTGGCCGCGGAATCGTTCTTCCAGGCGCCCCAGCTGGCGGTCGACGCCAACGGCACCACCTGCTGTGCGCCGGCGGCCGGCGCTGCCGGCTCGCTGGACACGTCCGGCCTGCCCAAGGGATGCCGGTTCGCCGCCGAGACCTTCTACGGCACCATGAGCTTCCGCCGCTTCCTGGTGTTCCCGGCCCAGCGCGACGCGCTCTCGCATCCGCTCTGCAGCCGTGACGGGACCCCGCTCGGAGCCGCGCGCGGGTCGTTCATCGAGTGTGACGTCAACCATCTCGATGCTGCGCTCAACCCCCCGGCGGGACTGCGGGTGGTGCGCTGCACCTCCTCGGCCACGCTCGACTACTCGCGGACACCACTGGCGTGGGCGATCCCGTGGAGCCCCACCATCGCCGCCACCGCCGAGGCGATCCCGCCTCCCTTCCGCCAATGAGGCGGCGCCAGGGCGGCCAGATGATCATGATGCTGGCTCTCGCCTTCGCCCTCTTCCTGTTCGGGATCGTGGTCCTGGTCGCCGATGGTGCCGACCTCTACGTGTGGTCGGCGCGCGTGCAGGCGGCCGCGCAGAACGCCGCCCAGGCGGGAGCCAACTCCGTCGATCCGCGCTATCTCTACGGGCAGAGCGACCATCTCGTCGACCTCGACGCCAGCGGCGCGCTGATGGCGTTCGAGCGCGGCTGCGTGCAGGTCGGCGACGAGTCGGCGCAGCTGACCGTCCCTGCTGGCGCGGCGCTGACCGCCGACAGTCCTCAGCTCCAGGGCAACGGCGTCCGCTGCGTCAGTGATGGATGCGCGGTCTACGCGTCGGTCGAGAAGACCGTGCACATGCCGCTGCCGCTGTTCGGCGATGCGGTGGTGGTGCGCGGCGTGTACTACGCCGCCCCGGTGGTCGGCGCGAGCAGCGCCGCCCCCGGCCGATGTGCGCGCGCGGCGTGGGTCAGCGCGGACCCGTCGGCGATTCCCTGACCGCGGTGGCGCGGCGGCTCCGGCGCCGGCGCGGGGGACCGAGGTGCCATCCCTGACCGTAGCTGACGCCCAGCTCGCCCAGGGTGCGCGCCTGCGCGTCGGTCTCGACTCCCTCGGCGATGCACTGCGCCCCGATCTCGGCGGTGAAGTCGCAGAGCCCGCTCACCAGGGAGCGCCGGGCGACGTCGCGGTCGACATCGCGGATCAGGGAGACGTCGAGCTTGACGATCTCGGGGCGGATCAGAAGGATGTGGTTGAGGCTGGAGAATCCCGCTCCGGCATCGTCCACCGCGATGCGCAGGCCGCGCCGGCGCAGGCGCTCGAGCGCCACGTTGAGGGCGGCGTAGTCCTCGACGGGCACGTGCTCGGTGAGCTCGAGGACCAGGCGCTTGGTGTCGACGTCGCGGAGCAGCTCCGGCAGGTGGGCCGACATCGCCGTGGTCGGCGACACATTGACAGAGAGGTACACGCTCGCCGGCAGGGTGTGGAGCTCCTCGAGGGCAAGGGTCAGCAGGACCAGCTCGAACTCCTCTCCGAGGCCGAGCACGGCGGCGTCGCGGAACCAGTTGTCCGCTCCCTCCAGGTCGCGGGTGGAGAGGTCGCTGAGCGCCTCGTAGCCGGCCGTCTCGCTGCTGGCCAGATGGACGATGGGCTGCAGCAGCGTGCGCGCCGGCGCCCGTCCCAGCGAGCGCCGGATGTCACCGCCGCGACGCAGGTGATCGACGGCGCGCTGCAGCAGAGAGCGTAGCGACGTGGGCAGGGGGACGCGCCTGCCATTGACCTCGAGAACCACGTCGCTGCCGGCGTCGACCAGCATGCAGAGCAGGTCCACGGCAGCGCGGTCGCCCTCGCTGGAGCCGGCAAAGAGTGCTTCGAAGGGTGCTGGAACGGTGCTCGGCATCGGCAGCACTCACCCTACCCCAGAATCGGGGAGCGTGGACGATCCGCCCACCGCGGCGTTCCCCGCTGCGCTCAGCTCGCCACCGTGCAGAAGCGATCGATGGCGGTGGTGACGTCGATGCCGGGGAGCGCCCCCGCCTCGGCCAGGGAGATGGCGCTGCGGCGGCGCAGCTCGACGCCGATCAAGCGATGGCAGCGCACCAGCACATCGAAGTCGGCGTCGCTCATGGGACGCACCGCCATGACCCCGCGCATCACCACGCGATCGCGGGTCACCCGGAAGCCGAGGCCGGCGAGCTTGCGTCCCGACACGGCGAGATCGCTGAATCCCGGGCACCACGCTCCCTCCACCCGCTCCACGGTGGCGACCACGGAGAAGGGTGCCAGCGCGGCCACGACCCAGCGGTGCAGCGAATGGAGCATCCAGTCGAGCGGCATCGGCTGCCCGGGAGGTGGCGAGCCGATGGCGCACAGTCCCAGCCAGGCCTCGCCGCCGACGATGAAGGTGCCGCCCGCGGGGCTGGTGACCACCGCGGGGACGCCCGGCAACCGCCGCACCGCGTCCACGAGGTGGGCGTCTCGCGCCAGCCCCGCCCCGATGGCGACGCGACGCACGGTGCTGCGCAGCTGCAGTGCGATGGTCCCCACCGGGGGAGTGAGATGCCAGGGGATCTCGGGAGGATCGTCGATGACGCGCTCGGCGGTGACCTCGGCGACCGACACCGGGGACAGGTTCAGCCTCTCCAGGATGAGCGCCCGCGGGGGCGTCTGCGGGGTGGTGTCCACGTCTCGAGACTAGCAGCGGCCCCGCCGCCATCGTCCCCTCAGCCCAGCTCATGCTCGCGCGTCCGCATTCCACCGCCATGCGACGACGCCGGCGCGGACGGCGCCGGACCCGCTCGCCGCAGTATCAGCGAGGTTTTCAGCGCGGCGCACAGGCCGGTGCCCGCGGGGGCTCCCAGACCGGTGGCCGGGTCCCAGCCCGGAGCCGCCGGGTAGGCGCCGTTGTCGCCGCTGGTGATGTCGGTGAAGCCCACGGCGCGGGCTCCGTAGAGGGCGGGCAGAACGTTGCCGAGACGGTGTCCGGTGGCGGCGCTGACGGTGGCGAACAGAGCGGTCCACAGCGGTGCCACCGCCGACGTCCCACCCACCACCGTGTCGACGCCGCGATGATGGATGACGTAGCCGGTGCGGGGATCGGCGTTGCCGGCCACGTCGGGGACCCCGCGTCCCTCCCTGCCGTCGTTGGCGGAGATGGGACGCAGCCCCGCGGCGGATTGGAATCGCGGCACCCCGAAGTGTTCGCTGACCCCGCCTCCGGTGGCGCCGTCACCGCTTCTCAACTCGTTCCATGCCTCCTCGCTGAGGCGGCGCCCACCCGCGGCGAGCAGGCGCGTGCCGCCGCAGCCGACGGCGTGCGGTGCGGAGGCGGGGTGGTCGGCGTGCTGGCGCCCGTCGCGGCGAGCGTCGGTGGAGCCGTTGTCGCCGGCGGCGACGCTGTGCACCATGCCGCGCACCGCTCCCATCTGGAAGGCACGGTCCATGGCATCCATCGCGGCGGGAGCCCAGAGATCCTCCCCAGCTCCCCAGCTGGTCGACACCGCCGCGTACTCGCGCCCGTCGGTGGCGAAGGACGCCTCCAGGTCGGTGAAGCCGCGGTCGGTGTTGGGCGCGTACTTGATGACGATGAGCACGTCCGCCTGCGGTGCGCAGTGGGCGAGCGCGCCGGCGATCACCTGCCAGTCGAGCGCGACCTCCGTGTCCGGGCCGAACGGGTTGGACAGCGGTCCCCAGCCGTGGACGGCCTCCTCGACGACGCGCAGCCGCGGGTATCGCGCCGCCAGCGCCGACAGGTCGGGCCGGTACACCGCTCCCCCCAGCTCGGCGACGCCGACCGTGATGCTGGTGCCCGCCCCGCCACCGGGCAGCACCGGGAAGTCGTAGATCCGCGCCAGCTCCTCGGGGCGGTAGGCGTATGCGGCGCTCTCCCCGCGCGGCAGCACGGAGAGGCGCGGACGCGCCACCGGACGGCTGCTCAGGCCCAGGGCGGCGGTGACCACCGAGTCGAGGCCGGCGGGAAGGCTCAGCTCCTCGCGGTGATCACGGAAGGTGGTCACGGCGCCGGTGCTCGGGTCACGGGTGCGGCAGCTCTCCAGGGTGACCTCGAACGCTCGAGCCAGCGCGCCCAGCGAACCGCTGACGGCCAGGGTGGTGCCGGAGGCGTCGGGGCGACGCACGCGCAGCCCCGCCTGGCTCGCCCAGCGCGTCACCGCGGCGACGTCGCCGGGGTGGGCGCCGTGGTCGTGGATCAGCTCCGCCGCGCTGAGGTAGCGGCGCGACTGCACCGGGGTGTGATGCTGGCGCGCCAGAGCCACCGCCAGGGTCTCGGTGTTGGGTGCCTCGCGCAGGTGCAGCGTCACCGCCGCCGGCGCGGCCAGCTCCGTGTTGGTCAGCGGTCGTGCGGTGAAGGGGTCGGGAAGGCGGGGACGGAGTCGCGCGCTCCCGGCAAGTCGAACTGTGGCGGCCATGGTGACCCTCGCAAACGGTGCCGCCAGATCACGGCGGCGCGGAAAAAAGCCGCCGATGCTGGCACGGAGGCACCACTGCCGTGGGTTGGTCCGCGTCGACTGACGCGAGCGGGGCCGCTTTGTCCAGCGCCTGTCCGCGCCGCGACCACCGTCAGCGGGTGGCGCGAACCGCCTCCAGGGCATCGATGGCGCTGGGGTTCTCCAGCGAGGAGAGGTCTCCGGGGTCGTCGCCCAGGTAGACGGCGCGGACGATGCGACGCAGGACCTTGGCATTGCGTGTCTTGGGAAGCTCGGCGATCACCAGCACGGCCTTGGGCCGAAGCGCCTTGCCCATCTCGACGCTGACCCGCTCGGAGAGCGACGCCCGCAGCTCGTCGCTGTCCGCGACGCCTGGCTTGAGGACCACGAAGCACACCAGCGCCTCGCCCTTGAGAGCGTCCGGCACCCCGACAGCGGCGGCCTCGGCGACACCGGGGTCAGCCACCAGCGCCGACTCCACCTCGGCCGGCCCCAGACGCTTGCCGGCGAGCTTGATGGTGTCGTCGCTGCGACCGCGGATGTACCAGAGACCGTCCTCGGCGATCTCGGCCCAATCGCCGTGCCTCCAGATGTCCGGCCAGCGCGACCAGTAGGTCTCCAGATAACGCGCCCGGTCGTGCCAGAACCCGCTGGTCATCCCCGGCCAGGGCGAGCGCACCACCAGCTCGCCCATCTGGTTGCGAACGCTGTTGCCATTCTCGTCAAGAACGTCGGCGTCCATGCCCGGGCAGGGACCCGCGAAGGCACACGGGTTGAGCGGGGTGAGCATGTTGCCGGCGACGATGCCGCCGCTCACCTCGGTGCCGCCGCTGTAGTTGATGATGGGGCAGCGACCGCCCCCGACCTGGTCGAGAAACCATTGCCAGGGACCGGCATTCCACGGCTCGCCGCTGGAGCCGAGGACGCGCAGCGAAGAGAGGTCGTGGGCGTGGACTGGCTCACCTCCGTGGCGCATCAGGGCCCGAACCACCGTGGGGGCAACACCGAGAACCGTGACCCGATGCTTCGACACCACCGACCAGAGACGGTCGGGGCCGGGATGGTCGGGTACGCCCTCGAAGAGCACCAGGGTGGCCCCGATGGTCAGGGTGCCGCAGATCGCCCACGGTCCCATCATCCAGCCGATGTCGGTGAACCAGAGGAGGCGGTCGGCGGGGCCAACGTCGAAGCAGTGGGCCATGTCCTGGGTGGCCTTGATGGGAAAGCCACCCTGCACGTGCACGGTGCCCTTGGGGCGTCCGGTGGTGCCGCTCGTGTAGATGAGCATGAAGGGGTCGTCGGCGCTGCTGTCGGCGGTCTCGGCGACCGCCGGCTGCCTGGCGGTGAGCTCCTCGTACCGGACATCCCGAGGAGCCTCCATCCGCACCTCCACAGTGCCCAGCCGCCGCACCACGATGACGTGGCGGAGCGACGGCGTCTGCTCCGCCACCAGGTCGGCGACGGGCTTCATCGACACCGCCGCACCCCGCCGCAGGAATCCGTCAGCGATGACCAGAACCTTCGCCTCGCAGTCTTGAAGGCGGGCGACGATGGCTCCGGCCCCGTAGCCGCTGAACAGCGGGATGACCATCGCCCCCACCTGGGAGCAGGCCAGGAAGACCGCCACCGTCTCGGGGATCATGGGCAGGCAGAGACCCACCGCGTCGCCGGGCTCGACACCCAGCTCGCGCAGCCCGTTGGCGCAGCGAGCGGTCTGCGCGGCGAGCTCGCCGTAGCTCCACACCCGCTCGCTGCCGTCGTCGCCCTCCCAGACCACGGCGTCGTGGTCGGGCTGGGTCCGCGCCCATCTGCCGGCGGCGTTGCCCGCCAGGTTGAGGCGGCCGCCGCGCCACCAGCGCGTGAAGGGCAGGCCCTCGCCGGTGTCGCGCATCCGGGTGGGACGCTGCACCCAGCCGATGCCGATGTCGTCGACGGTGGCCGACCAGAAGCGCTCGGGGTCGCGCCGGGCCAGCTCGTTCAGCGCGGCCACGTCGTCGACGGACAGCTTGGCCAGGAACGAGCGCAGCCGGCTGCTCTCGATCTGGGCGGCGCTCGGGGTCCAGGCGTAGCCGCGCGTCGTCGAGGTTCCGCTGGCGCTCACCCAGCGAACCTTACCTACATGGCCCAGGCCACGCAGCCCACCGCGGCGACGCCCGCGGGGACCAGGTAGCCGCGCGGAAATGTCGCGCAGGGGTTGACGGGAACGCCCCCGGCGTCGACCTCGAAATGAAGATGCGGTCCCGTGCTGTTGCCGGTGCTGCCCACGGATGCGATTCGCTCACCGGCGCTGACCAGCTCACCCTCGGAGACGCTGACGCCGCTGAGGTGTCCGTACAGGTACGCCACCGGCGGTGTGGCCGGCGTCAGCGGCGCCAGCACGATGTGCAGGCCGAACCCCACCGAGGACCAGACCACGTGCACGGTTCCCGCAGTCACCGCGAACACCGCCACCCCGGTGGCGGCGGCCAGGTCGATGCCGGTGTGGAAGTGCACGAAGCCGGGGTGGGCCCCGTCGGGTGGGCACGTGTAGCCGCGCGGTGGGGCCGGCTCCGCGGCCACGCTGGTGCAGCCGAACCCCTGGGTGACGGTGAATCCGCCCGGGGGCAGTGGCCGGGCGGCACCGATGACGCCTGCGGCGGCGTCGACCTGGTTGACGCCGCCGGTCCCGGAGCTGGGCAGGAGCCCGGTCACCAGCGAGAAGGTGGCGAACACGGGCAGGGCGACCGTCACGACCGCTGCTCCACAGCCGCAGCCGAGCAGGCGGCGCAGGCGGCCGGCGCCGAACAGGTGCGCGGCCATGGCCGCACCTGGCATCACCAGGCTGCCGCCGGCACCGCGGTCGCCGGGGGCGGCTCGGCCCTGGTGTCCGCCAGAGCCATGATCGCCGGCCCCGGCAGGACGCTGATCACCGCCCGCTCCGCGCCGGCGATGAGCACGCCGCGCCCCGGGGTGGACGGGCAGATGGCGGCAACCTCCTCGTCGCGCAGCTTGAAGACCTCGCGAACGTCCTCGACGACGGCCTCCTCGGTGCCCAGCACCAGCTTGGACGCCGAGGTCGCGGCCAGCGTCCGGCCGAGGTCGGTGCGCACGAAATCCTCGACCCGCTGGGAGAGCATCCACACCCCCGCGCCATGCTTGCGCGCCTGCCTCACGAGCTGGCCGAGCACCTCGCCGGCGTCGGGATCGGAGGTGATGCGGTGCGCCTCGTCGACGACCACGAGCATGCGTCCAGGACCCCTCTCGAGGGCATCGAGGATGGCGGTGAGCACCACGGCCAACGCGGGCGTGAGGTCGGCGCCGTAGGTCATCGCGAACGACCTCAGCCCGATGGCGATGGGACGGCGCCCCACCGCGAACGTCGAGGGCCGGTCGAACACGGCGGCCCGCCGCCCCTGCGTGAAGCGTCGCAGCCGGGCGGTGATGACGCGGCAGCGGTCGCGCTCCCGGTCGGTGAGCGCGCCTGCCATGGCGTGGCTCTCGAGGTGCTCGACCGCGTCATGCATCAGGGCCGGCGCCCGCTGGGCGCGGCGGGCGGCGAAGAAGTCGACCAGCTCGCCGTGGAGCCATCCCTGGTCCTCGTCGGGGAGCCGCCGGATGGGCCTGCCGTCACGCACACCGCGGTCGTCACCGGCCATCACCGAGAGGATGGGCAGCACCAGCCCGGCCGCCGCGTCAGGTGACGTTCCGCACGCCGCTCCCAGGGGGTTGAGTGCCTCGGTGCCGAGCTCCAGGTAGCGGCCGCCCACCGCCTGCATCACCCGGCGGTACTCGGAGTCCGGGTCGATGACCACCGCCGCCACACCCTCCATGACGTGACGCACCAGCAGCGTCTTGGCGGCCACGGACTTGCCCGCGCCGGAGCTCCCCACCACCACCAGGTTGTGATTGGGCTGGCTCCAGACCGAGAAGTGCGCGGGCGTGCCGTTGAGCGCGTTGAGGCCGACCAGCGGTGCGCTGATGTCGGCGAATGGCGTCCCCAGGCACGGCAGCATCCGCGCGGCGACGGAGTCGGAGGTGAGCACCAGGCTGCGGCGCAGCGGGGCGCATCCCGGTGACAGGGCCAGCGCGGGAAGGAAGCCCGGCCCGCTCACCTCCGTGGTGGTGAATCCGTGCGCCGCCAGCACCGCGCCGAGGCGTTCGGCGGCGTGGACGGCGGTGTCGCGCTCGCTGTGCGCCACCGACACGGTGAGGGCGACGCGGCAGGGCACGATGTCGCGCTGGGCGAGCGCCGCCACCACCTCCGTGGTGTCCTGGAGCGCGACCTGCGCCTCGACGGGATCGGCACCGCGCTGGGCGGCGTAGCGCAGCATCGAGGAGCGCCGGTGGAGGTGCTTCTGAGCCACCGCCGGCGCGACCGGGAGCACGTGCAGGCTGGCGGTTCCGAAGGCGTGGGCGCGGGTCATGGCGTCGACCACCGCCCCGGCCTCGATGGCCGCGGGCAGGCGCGTCGCCGTCATCACCACGTGGTGCCGGTCGCCGATGTGGAGAGCGCTGCTGCCCACCATGGCGCGGGCCGCCCCGAGCACGCTGTGGGTGAGCAGGGTGGCGATGTCGTCGCGGTCGGCGACCCGCACCCCGACGGCGAAGCCCGGAGCCAGGCGCAGAGCCGACTGGAGAGCACGCTCGCCGTCCTCGGCGGAGGCGGGGCGGCGGTGGGCTGATCGCCACGGGGTGGTCAGCTGGGGCAGGCCGTCGTCCCCCGCCGACGCGGGGGCCAGGACCACGAAGTGACGCAGCCCCAGCGTGCTGTCCGCGAGCCTGCCGGCGAGCGCACGCTCGATCTCGCACAGTGGGGTGCGCGGCCAGCCGCTCACGCGCCGGTCGAAGGCGTCGCCGACCCGAGCGGCGTCGTGGTGGGTCATCAGGGTGAGGAACTGTGCCGGGCACTCCGCCGATCTGACCCAGCCGAGAACCGCATCACACCAGTCGAGATAGGCGTCGCTCGCGACGCTGACCGGCGGTCCGTCGAGAGCCAGGATGGCGCGATACCCGCCTGGCTCGAGGCGGAGCAGGCCGGCCCCGGCCACCGACGTCACCGGGATCGATGCCACCGCACGCCACCGCTCCGGGGTGCGCCGCCGGAGGCGGGCCGGCCGCTCCCGGCTGACGTGGATGAAACCGTCGACGTCGCGGACCAGCGCGCGCGCCGCGCACCCGCGCGCCGCCACCGACGGCAGCAATCGCCAGGCGTGGCGGTAGGCGAGGTGGGTGCCGATCCAGACTCCCTGACGCTCGGGCAGACCGAAGGCGGCCCCAGCCGCCAGCACGAAGCCGGCGCCCGCCGCGCCCCACAGGCCGGGCAGGTGGGCCGCGAGCAGCGCGTACGCCGCCGGGCTCACCGCAGCGGCCAGGACCACCGAGCGCACCGGCAGCACCGCCGGTCCCAGGGGCACGCGCAGCTGGGCATCGACGTTGAGCGGGACGCGGATGGTGCGCTGCCTGCCCATCAGAGCGGCACCATGGGACGGGCCAGGATGGAGGTGAGGTCGGGCGCCTGGTTGTGGAGAAGGCTGGCCAGCGCCGCCCCGGCGACCGCCCCGCCGACCTGGGGATCGGCGGCCAGCGTCCTGGTGTACTCGGCCACCCGCTCAGCCTCCGCCGGCTGGGTGCCGTCGAGGTGGCGGGTGGCCTCGCCGACCACCCGCCGGCCGGTGTCTCCGGCGGCGAAACGCCCCACGGCGGCGCCCACCACCTCGTTGAACACCCGGCGCATGGCGGGCTCGCTGAGCACCGCGGCCACACCGGCGTGCCGGGTGAAGTCGGCGGCGCCCGCAGCCGCGATGGCGGCGTCGACCTCCGGGCTCTCCCCGGCCATGGCGGCGGCGTGGCCGGCGGCGGCGGCCGCCACGACCACTCCGGTCTCTCCCAGAGCGCGGCCGGGCGACGCGCCCGAGGCCGCGCGCCGCGAGGGCCGGCTCAGGGTGTCGAGCATCCCTCCCGCGCGCGGCTCACGGCCGCCCATCCTGAGCAGCGCGGAGGCATCGGAGGCGCCGTTGGGAAGCGCCATCACGGCGGTGGACAGCGCTGTCGCGGCACCCGTGATCCCGCCGTGGCTGAAGCTGCGCCAGGCGAGGCCGTGGACCGCCTTGCCGGTCATCCACACCCCGCCGAGCACCGCGAAGCAGGCGAGCAGGGTGCGCACCACCGCCTCCGCCGCACCTCCGGGGGTCAGGCCGCCCTGGTTGCCGTCGAGGAAGAAGAGGGCGACCCCCGACGTCAGCGCTCCGCAGACGGCGAGGATGACGGGCAGCAGCATCGCCGAGGTGAACAGGTCGAGCCACCACTGCACGAACCGATTGCGGTGGTCGTACACGGCCAACCCCACGAAGAGTGGTGCGGAGGCGACCGCGAAGACCAGCTGGACGGTCCGCAGCAGGTACAGCGCCAGGATGTACACGAACGCGAAGGCCACCAGGAGGATGGGGATGGCCACCAGGAAGTCGCCGATGCCGGCCAGACCAAAGCCGGTGGCGGCGAGATTGCCGACGACGTGCCCGAGGTCGAGGTTGGTGGTGAACGCCGACTCGACCGCGCCGCCCGCGGCCTCGGCGATCCGGCCTGACGCGCTCGTGCTCAGGCGGATGACGTTGAGCAGCAGTGAGCTGTCGGGCGTGGGGGCGAGCAGCAGGCCGGTCGCGAGCAGCGCCCGGACCACGCTGTCGACCACCAGGTGCAGGCCGTCGGCGCGCTGGTCGAAGACCCCGCGCACCACCCGGACGACGGCGCAGGTCATGGCGATGAACACGCCCGACACCGAGAACGCGCTGTAGAGGCGTGGCCAGCTCTGCGCCAGGGTGAGGTTGGCGGGCTTCAGCTGGTCGATGAGCTTGGGACAGGCGGGCTGGCTCCAGTCCGCCTGGCAGGCCGCCCAGCCGGGATCCCCGGGATGCTGGGGGACCGGCGCACCGAGGGTGTGGTGGTACAGCCAGCGGAACGGGTTCTGCACGATCTCCAGGGTCTGCGAGACGGCGCTGGAAGCGCCGCTGAAGAAGCTGCAGATGCCGTCGGGCAGGACGCCGAAGGGACCGCAGGACGAGAGGAGCACGTGCACCTGAAGATCGGCAGGCGCCGGCGGGATCAGCACCATCTCGCTCCACCGCACCGCACCCCGGCTCCCATGCCGGCAAGCTAGGCGTGCGGCACGGACCGGCCGCAGACAAACCACCGGGCCCGGGCTGGATCAGAGGCCGTGCTGAGCGGGGCGCGCCCGGCGCCGGGAGTGGCGTGCGGCCAGCCGCTCCACGCCGGGGACGCGAGAGGGTTGGTCGCCGCTGTCGCGACCGGCCTCGACCTCCGGGGCGGCGCGGGGCAGGGCGGGCACCGTGGCGGCGTCGAACCTGCGCAGCCGCAGCTCTCGGACGATGAGCTCGGTCACGGCAGAGACGCTGCGCGCACCCTCGGGACTGCGGGCGGACGTCCGGCGATCGTGCCACCCATGGTCCCCGCGCTGTCCGCGGGGGCCGCGCAGGGTGGGTCATGACGCGCTGCGGCCACCGATGCCGGGGAGGCAATTCCGATGATCACGTTCACGCTGCTCGTTCATCTGCTCGCCGATGTGCAGGTCGACCCCAGCCGCGACACGCTGCATGTGTGGGACACCATCGCCAGCCCACTGCTCACCGCCGGTGAGTACCTGATCCCTGCGGGCGTGGCGTTCTCCAGCCTGCACAAGGTGATGCAGCACCAGGAGTCCGGATCCGGCTTTCTGGTCGACATGCTCGTCAAGGGCGGCGGCGCCGTGCTGGTCATCCAGCTCGTCAAGTCCTTCCTGCATGTCTGATCCAGCGCCCTCTCGCTGGGAGGGCGGGGATCTGCCCCGCCCTGTCAATCGACCCGCAGGTCCTCGCCACGAAAATCGAGGTCGCGCAGAGCGGGTGCGCCGCCGCGCTTGGGGGCGGCGGCGCCGAAGCGGTCGCGCAACGAGTCGAGGGCGTGATCCAGCCGCGTGTCCCGGGGGGCGTCGGAG
Organism: Candidatus Dormiibacterota bacterium; assembly: GCA_035552595.1. GTDB lineage: Bacteria > Chloroflexota > Dormibacteria > Aeolococcales > Aeolococcaceae > Aeolococcus. The sequence goes on along the minus strand of DASZKZ010000092.1, from coordinate 20,910 downwards.
GCGTCGAAGAGATCGAGCTGGGCGGCGTCGATGATCCCGCTGACACCCATGCCGAGAAGGCGGACCGGCGCCCCGCTCCACACATCCTCGAGGAGGCGCAGCGCCGCCCGGGCGAGCTCGACGTCCCCGTTCTGTGGGGTCGGCCAGGTCGCCTGGCGGCTGAGCGTGGTGAAGTCCGAGTAGCGCAGCTTCAGCGTCGCCGTCCGCGCCGTCCAGCCGCCGTGGCGGAGCTGGCGCCCGATGTCGGCGGCGCAGCCGCGCAGCAGGCGCTCGAGCTGCTGGCGCGCGCTCACGTCGACAGAGAAGGTCTCCTCGCGCGAGATGCTCTTGGGCCGCTCCGGCAGCGTCACCACGCTGCGATCGATGCCGCGAGCCCGCTCGCTGAGGCTGGTGGCGGCATGGTCGCCGAGCCGGCGCCGCAGCGTGTCCAGTGGCAGCGCGGCCAGCTCGCCGAGCGAGGTGATCCCCAGGGCGGCGAGGGTGCGCTCCGTGGCCGGGCCCAGGCCGGGCAGCCTCCGCAGCGGCAGCGGCGCCAGGAAGCCGGCCTCCGCGCCGGGCGGGACCACCACCATCCCCCGCGGTTTCTTCAGATCGGACGCCACCTTGGCGACCAGCCGGCTGGTGGCCACCCCGCAGGAGGCGTCGAGCCCGCACACCGAGGCGATGCGGTCGCGGAGATCGATCGCCATCCGCTCCGGCGCGCCCAGCAGGGCGATCGAGCCGGTCACGTCCAGGTAGGCCTCGTCGAGCGAGAGCGGCTGCACCAGCGGGGTCAGCCGGCGCGCCAGCGCGAAGACCTGGCGCGAGGCTCGGCGATAGGCCGCGAAGTCCACCGGCAGGACCACCGCCTGCGGGCAGAGCCGGCGGGCGCGGGCCAGGGGCATGGCGGAGTGGACACCGAAGCGTCGTGCCTCATAGGACGCGGCGCTCACCACGCCGCGCCTGTACTCCTCGCCGCCGCCGCCGACGATGATGGCGCGGCCGCGCAGCTCGGGCCGGCGCAACTCCTCCACCGAGGCGTAGAAGGCGTCGAGGTCGACATGGATGATGGCGCGGGGCCAGTGCACCGTCCAAGTATCGGCCGCACCGTGCCCCTGTTGAAGAGCCTCCCCGCGTCAGCCGACCGGAGCGGGCACCGCCGTGGCGGCGCTGCGCCACTCGCGCAGGTCCTCGTCGCGGAGGTAGCCCGCGGCAATCATCAGCTCCACGTAGGACACCCCGAGGTGTGGTGCGGCGCGCCGCAGCACCCAGGGCGGCGGGTTCTCCTTGTTCTTGTTGACCGCCTGATAGAAATAGATCTGGTTGAGGTCACAGAGCAGGGCCAGGCGGTGCAGAGAGATGCCGCGCTCGTGGCACCTCTCCTTGAGGTAGTCGCGAAAGTCCACCAGGGCGGTGCCTCGACAAATGCATGGACGAACTGTGGCGCCCGGCGAGTATAAGCGCGCTCAGTTTTGCCGCCCCACAATCGTTACAACCGCTGTGGCGACGAGCAGTGCGGGCAGCTCGCTGAGCGACCGGATCACCGCGTCGGCCTTGTCCCCGCGCGCTTCGGGCAGCGATGATTGCCGGCGCGCCAGCAGCACGGTGCGCATCCCCGCCGCCCTCGCGCCGCCGATGTCCTCGCGCATGCGATCGCCGACGAAGACGGCGTCCGCGGCGGCAACATCGAGGGCTTGCAACGCGGCCTTGAAGAGCCGCGGGGACGGCTTGCGCCAGCCCACCTCGCCCGAGAAGACGGCGGAGTCGATCACCGTGTCGAGGCCGATGTGGCGGAGCTGGTCGTGCATGCTGGCGGGCCGCCACGCCGCGTTCGAGCACAGCCCGATACGCATCCCGGCGCTGCGCAGCGCGCCGAGCACCGCGAGGGCGTCGGGATAGACGCGGACCGCGCCCCACCAGGCCTGCTGCACCAGCGTGCTGCAGCGGTCGAGCAGTCCCGCCTCGAGGTGCAGCCCCATGTCCGCGAAGGCGCGCTCCTCGAGGGCGGCGACATCGATCTCCTCGAGAGCGCCGCTGGCCTCGTGCGCTGCCACCGCCGCCTCCACCCGATCGTGAACCGCCGAGCGGAGCAGGGCCGTCTCCGGTCGGAGGTGGCCGGCTGCCGCGATGCAGTCGGCGATGGCCTCCTGGGCCGCGTCGATGGCCTCGCCGGGCGGCTCGAAGTGCACCAGCGTCAGGCCGTAGTCGAAGAGCACCGCTCGGACCGGGCCGCCTCCGAGGATGGCGGGCTCGGGCCGGCCGCCTGGGCCCGGCCGCGACGCCACGGTCAGCCCGTGGCCGGGCGGTCCCCGCCGCGCCCGCGACGGGGCCGCCGGCGCCGGCCGCCCGAGCCGGGGGCGCGCGCCTGGCCTCCGCCCGGCCCGTCCTGGTGGGGGGGGCCGGCGCCGGCGGCGGCGGCACCGGGGACTCTTGGAGCCGCGCCCTCGCCGCCTCCGCGGCCGCGGCGCGAACGGCGCCGGCCGCCCGGGGGCCGCTCCGCCGTCGCGGCGCCCGCGGGAGCCGGTGGCGCGGGCTGCCCGCCCCCGCCGCCGCGCCGCCGGCGACGCCGCCGACCGGTCCCCTCACCGGGGCCTGCGGGCTGGCCGGAGGTGCGGCCGAACCTGTCGAAGAAGGCGAGCGCGGGATGCCGGGTGCGCGGCAGTGCGGCCCGCGCCTGGGGGTCAGCGGTCACCCGTGCCTCCAGCTCGACGAGGAGCTCGTCGAGCGGTCGCTTGTTGCGCCCCACCGGGGCGGCGGTCTCCGCCCACGGCTGCAGCTTGGCCGTCCCCGACTCGGGCACGCTGGTGTCGAGCGTCCCGGGCACCTGGTCGAGCATGCTCTCGATGGCCCGCGCCACCAGGCGGTCGGCGTCCTCAGCCATCGGCGGAGCCCAGCGCGATGCCCGCCAGGGCCAGCCCGGCGAGCGTCTTGAGATCCACCTCGCCGCGGCCGGCGAGCCCGGCCAGCTCGGTGGCGTCGAAAAGCGCGACATCGAGCAGCTCGTCCGCATCGGGGGCACTGTCGCCGGCGCTGAGCCCGCGCGCCGCATAGAACCAGATCTCCTCGCTCGAGTACCCCGGGCTCACCGGTCCATGGCCCAGCTCGCGCCACTCGGTGGCGGCGTAGCCGGTCTCCTCGGTCAGCTCACGGCGGGCGGTCGCGGCCGGCTCCTCACCCTGCTCGCGCGTTCCCGCGGGCAGCTCCCAGAGGGCCCGGCCGACAGCGTGGCGCCACTGCCGCACCAGCACCACCCGGTCACCGTCATCCGAGGCGACCACCGTCACCGCCCCGGGGTGCTCGACGACCTCGCGGCCCGCCTCGTCACCGCCAGGGAGGCGAACGGTGTCCTCGAAGACGTGGAGGAGCCTGCCGCCGAAGACGGTGCGGCGGTGCAGCGGCTCCTCGCGGAGGTGCTGGTCGTGGACGCTCACCGGGGGATTGTTCCGCATCGGCGCCCTCCGACGATGCGGAACAACCCCGATCAGCCGGCCGTCAGGCGCAGCTCCACTGGTGGGCCTGGCCGTGGGCGAGCATCTTGGCGGCGATGTTGGACTGGTCCGCCGCGCTCCAGATGTTGGTCCCACCGTTGGCGGTGAACGTCGACTGCAGGAACTGGAACAGACCCAGGTAGGGACCGCTGGGGTTGACCGCGTTGGTGCGAAGACCGGACTCGCAGCGCGCGATGCTGACCATCCAGCTGCCCGACACCCCCCAGCGGGCGGCGGCCGCCTCGATGATCCCGATCACGCTGCTGGGACTGGCGGGCGGGCCCGAGCTCACCGCCACCCTGGGGCGGGGAGTGGCTGCCGGCCTGGCGACCGGCGGAGCTGGCGGTGGCGGAGGGGGACCGCTGAGGGTCGGAGTGTCGGTCCTGGGGTCGTGGAGGTCGGGCTCGGCGATGGCCACCGCCCGGGGCTGGCTGCGGCTCGCCGCAACCACGTTGGTGTGCGCGACCGGATGCGTCACCGACGCCAGGACGAACGCAAGGATTGGGCTGATGATGAGAGTGGCCAGGCCCAGGACCACTCCTCGGGAACGTCGAGGCAACCGCAAATAAACTCTCCCTCAGTTCATTGGCGGCGGAGTCCGTGATTCCGTCGAATCCCCGCCGCGGATGTCTGTCTGATCCACCGCAGCTGTGGGGCGGTGGGCCGCAGCCCGGGCCCGGATCCCTGATCCTGTGACACCCGGAGTATCAAGAGCGATGCGGCAGCGGCCGCGACGCGGGGCACCCTACCACACTGTACCCTGGCGAACACAAGGGGCTGGGCGGTGGGTCGGGGTCCGTCGCTCAGTTCGAGGTGGTGGCTCCCACCTGGCAGGCCGCCGGGGAGGCGTTGACGATCACCGGCACCTCCAGGTTGAGGGAGCCCCCGGCCTGGGGCCAGAGGAGCTGGCGCGAGCCCCCGCCGATGATCCTGCCCGCCGCGTTGGAGCACGAGGCGAAGAGATCCACCTGCTCGTTCTGAAGGAGCCCGGCGCCCCCGACAGTGATGGGCACGTCCCACTGGCTGTGGCCGCCGCACCCCCGGGTGCACGTGAAGGCCGACGTGCTCGTGGTCGGCGCCGCGCCGGGGAGCGCGCCCCACGTCCCCGGCGCGACCGTCACGGCGACCCCGTCAGCCGTGTAGCACGGGTAGTCGGTGCACTGGTACGAGGTCACCACCAGGGTCTCGTCCGGGTAGAGGGTGATCGCCGGGGAATCGAGGGAGCTGATCGCCCTGCCGCCCCTGGTGAGGGTGAAGTGGACGATCACCCCACTCACCCCGGTGCGAGCGGCGGCGTTGTGGATCACCGCCACAGGGACCGCCACCAGCTGCCAGGTCCCCACCCCGGTGGCGGTGACGTCGATGCGCTGCACGTCCGGGGCGAGCGACGGGCTCGGGCTGGGCGTGGCCGGGGTCGCCGAGGCGCTCGGGCCGTGGGGCGTCGGCGTCGGCGTCGCTGTGCTTCCGCAGGCGGCAAGCAGCAGGGCCACGCTGGACCAGACGGCAGCTCGTCGCATCGCCTCATGGTATGGGCCGCGGACGGCGCCGCCGCCCGGCGCAGATGGCAGAATCGACATCCACGTCAATGTGGGGAGGCCGCGATGCCGTTCACCGCCGAGCACGACGCCCTGCGCGAGACCGTCCGCGACTTCGTTGCCCGCGAGCTGCGCCCCCATGCTGACGAGTGGGAGGCGGCCGAGTACTTCCCGGACAGCGTCTTCCCTCGGATGGGCGAGCTCGGCCTGCTCGGCCTGCGCTATCCCGAGGAGTACGGCGGCCAGGGCGGCGACTACTGGAGCGCCATCGTCCTCGCCGAGGAGATGGCCCGCTGCGGGTCCGGCGGGGTGGGCATGGCCGTGTCGGTCCAGTCCGAGATGGCCACGCCACCGATCTTCAAGTTCGGCAGCGAGGAGCAGAAGCAGCGCTACCTGGTCCCCGCCATCCGCGGCGAGAAGGTGGCGGCCCTGGGCATCACGGAACCCGACAGCGGCAGTGACGTCGCCGCGGTGCGCACCCGCGCCGTCCGCCACAACGGCGGCTGGCGCATCAACGGCAACAAGCTGTACATCACCAACGGGGTGCGCTGCGACTTCATCGTCCTGGTGGCCCGCACCGGCACCCAGGAGGAGGGCGCGCGGGGCATCACGCTCTTCCTCGTCGACAGGCAGACACCTGGCTTCGAGGTCAGCCGCAAGCTGAAGAAGCTGGGCATGCACTCCAGCGACACCGCCGAGCTCTCCTTCCACGACGTCGATGTGCCCGAGTCGGCGGTGCTCGGTGAGCTCGGCCAGGGCTTCTACCACCTCATGTGGGAGCTGCAGGGCGAGCGTCTCATCGGCAGCGCGGGGAGCATCGCCGGAGCTGAGGTGATGTTCGAGGAGACCCTGCGCTGGTGCAAGGAGCGCGAGGCCTTCGGGCGGCCCATCGCCAAGTTCCAGGTGAACCGGCACAAGCTCGTCGACCTCTACAGCGACATCTGCATCGCCAAGAGCTACGTGTACTCCGTGGCCGAGCGCTGGAACAACAGCGAGTACCCCGTCGCCGAGATCTCCATGGCCAAGCTGTTCGTCGGCCAGGTCACCTCGCGCGTCGCCGACACCTGCCTGCAGCTGCACGGCGGCTTCGGCTACATGGCCGAGGCGCACGTCTCGCGCTACTTCAGGGACTCGCGCCTGATCCGCATCGGCGCAGGCACCGACGAGGTGATGAAGGAGATCATCGCCAGGACCGCGCTGGGGCTCTGACGCCAGCCTACAATCGCGGCGCCCATCGAACCACCGGGAGTGCACCACGTGGACGAGAAGATCATCGGCACGACCATGCCGGTCCTCGAGCTGACGCTCAATCCCGGCGAGACCATCTTCGCCGAGTCCGGTGAGCTCTCCTGGATGACCTCGAGCATCCAGATGCAGACATCGACCCAGTACGGTGGCGGAGGCGGTCTCGGTGGCGTGTTCAAGCGCGCGGTCGGCGGCGGATCGTTGTTCATGACCGAGTACTCGGCGCAGGGATCGCCGGGGATGGTGGCCTTCGCCGCCAAGCTGCCGGGGCAGATCTTCCCTCTCGACGTCCGGCCCGAGCCGGGCTTCCAGTTCCTCGGTCATCGCCACGCCTTCGTCGCCGGCACCCACGGTGTTCTGGTCTCGATGGGCTTTCAGCAGAAGCTCGGTGCCGGCGCCTTCGGCGGTGACGGCTTCCGCCTCCAGAAGATCGCCGGCCAGGGCCGGGTGTGGTGCGAGCTCAGCGGGGAGATCGTCACCTACGACCTCCGCCCCGGCGAGGAGATCAAGGTGCACCCCGGCCACGTGGGCCTGTTCCAGGACACCGTGCAGTTCAACATCACCACCGTCAAGGGCATCAAGAACAAGATCTTCGGTGGCGACGGCATCTTCCTGGCGCAGCTCATCGGCCCCGGCCGCGTCTGGCTGCAGTCGCTGCCGCTGGCCCGCCTGGCTCACGCTCTCGGTGAGTACACAGCCGTCCAGGGCGCCGAGGCGGGAGTCGCCGGTGGGGTTGTCGGCGGCCTGCTGCGCAACATCGGAGGCTGAGGCCCAGGACCAGCCGCCCGGCTCAGCCCTCGGAGGCGAGCGGCGCCAGCAGCGAGACGCTGTGCAAGCGGAAGAGCGCGTCGACGTCCTCCAGCCACTCGCGGCGCTCGACGGCGCGCGCGTGCAGCTGTTGGATGTACTCGTACGTGGTCGCGTCCTTGTGCATGGGCGCGAACGGCGGCGCGGCCGGCGCCTCGCGGGGATCGAGAACCCCGCGTTCGACGAGCTCCTCACACGCCACCACGGTCGCTGCCACCAGGTCGTTGACGCTGTCGGCGTGGTCCATCTTGGCGTTGAGCACGGCGATGGCGTCGCGGCCATCGGGGCCGGGTGGGCGCCGCACGCTGATCGCCTCGACGTAGTCGCCGAGCCCGGCGAGCTGCTCGATGCCCGGCCGAGGGGAGTTGGGGATGACGCGATGGCCCTCCGCCCCGACGGTGAACCACTCCAGCTGATGCGGCGCGTCACGGCGGTGGAAGAGCGGCATGGGTGGCTCTCCTAAGCGTGCGCCGGGGCGACGAATTCGCTGCGCACGAAGAGCGCGTGGACGTCGAGACCGCGCTCCTCGATGGCCTGGCGGCCCCCCTCCTCGCGGTCGACGACGGCCAGGGCCTCGACGATCTCCACCGCTTGGTCGCGGAGCGCGTCGACCGCCTGGAGGAGCGACCCGCCGGTGGTGATGACGTCGTCCACCACCATGACCCGGTCGCCCGCACGCAGCGGGGGGCCCTCGATGAGCCGGCCGGTGCCGTGGACCTTGGACTCCTTGCGGACGATGAAGGCGCGCAGGGGTACGCCCTCTCCCGACAGCGCGGCCACCCCGGCCGCGATCGGGTCGGCCCCGAGGGTGAGGCCGCCGATGGCGTCGATGCCCAGCTCGCGGCAGCGCTCCAGGATCAACCTGGAGACCAGGTACAGGCCGCGTCCCTCGAGCGTCACCTGCTTGCCATTGAAGTAGAAGTCGCTGCGCCGACCGCTGGTGAGCGCGAAGTCGCCGAAGATGAAGGCGCGCTCCGCGAGCAGGCGGTGCAGCTCGCGCCGGACTCTGTCGAGCGATTCACTCACCGCGCCGGAGTCCAGCGCAGCACCGGGTGGCGGGCCGCGCCCACCTCGTCAACGCGCTCCACAGGCGTGTTGTGCGGCGCGTTCTGCACGAACGCGAGGTCGGCCTCCGCCTCGGCGACGATGGCGGCACAGACGTCGGCGAGGAGGTCGAGGCTCTGCCGCGACTCCGTCTCGGTGGGCTCGAACATCATGGCCTCGGGGACGGTGGTGGGGAAGTACACCGTGGGTGCGTAGATCCCGTAGTCGAGCAGGCGCTTGGCCACGTCCATGGCACGGAGGCCCTCGACCCGCCCGCCCCGCGTGGTGCAGACGAACTCGTGCATCGAGGGCGAATCGACCGCCTGGGGGAAGAGATCGCCCAGCCGGGCCTGCAGGTAGCGCGCGTTGAGGACCGCGTCGCGGGCGACGTCGGCGATGCCGTCGCCGTACGCGGAGATGTAGGCGAACGCCCGCACCAGCATGCCGAAGTTGCCGTAGTAGGAGCGCACCTTGCCGATGCTGCGGGGCCGGTCGTCGTCGAGGCGGTAGCCGTCACCGTCGCGCTCCACTGTGGGTGTGGGCAGGAACGGGACCAGGCGTTCGGCAACACCGACCGGGCCGGCACCGGGGCCGCCACCACCGTGCGGCGTCGAGAAGGTCTTGTGGAGGTTGAGGTGGACCACGTCGAAGCCCATGTCGCCCGGGCGCGCCATCCCCACCAGAGCGTTGAGGTTGGCGCCGTCGTAGTACAGCAACGCCCCCGCCTGGTGTGCCAGCCGGGCGATCTCCAGGATGTCCTTCTCGAACACCCCGAGCGTGTTGGGGTTGGTCATCATCACCGCGGCGACGTGCTCGTCGAGGTGAGCCGCGAAGTCGGCGACGTCGACTGTGCCGTCGGTGTTGCTGCGCACGGTGACCACCTCGAGCCCGCAGGCCGCCGCCGACGCGGGGTTGGTGCCGTGGGCGCTGTCGGGGATGAGCACGCGGGTGCGGCCGACGTCACCGCGATCGGCGTGGAAGGCCTGGATCATGCGCAGGCCGGTCCACTCGCCATGCGCGCCTGCGGCGGGCTGCAGCGACATGCGTGCCATGCCCGTGATCGACGCCAGCATCCGCTCCAGGCGCCACATCAGCTCGAGAGCGCCCTGGACATCGGCCTGGTCCTGGTAGGGATGGAGATCGGCAAAGCCGGTGAGCCCGGCCAGCTGCTCGTCGACCACGGGGTTGTACTTCATGGTGCAGCTGCCCAGCGGATAGGTGCCGTGGTGGAGATGGTGGTTGCGTCGCGCCAGCCGGCCCACGTGGCGCGCCAGCACCGGTTCTGACACCGCCGGTACGGCGGGCGGCTCAGTGCGAAGCTGGGCTGCCGGAATCAGCGAGTCGAGCGCGGCGCCGGGGACGCCGGCGGCGGTGACGCGCGGGCCTCCCGTGTAGTCGTCGCTCAGCTCGAACACCAGCGCCTCCGCTCCCGCCCACCCGGCCTCCACGGCGCGGTCGGGTCGCGTCGGCGCCATCGCCACCTGCGCAGGCGATTCCGGGGCGCTCACACCGCCACCCCCGTGCGCACCGGGGAGAGGGCGGCGCGGTCCAGCGCCTCGAGCGCGCGGACGTAGCGGCCCAGGGCCGCCGGCGAGGTCATCTCGGTGCAGCAGACCAGGAGCTGGTCGGCGCGGTCGGGATCGACCCGTCCCAGCGGCAGACCGGCGACGATGCCCTGCCGGCGCAGCGTGGCGGCCAGCTCGGCGGCGTCGCCCGGGCAACGGAGCACGAACTCCCAAAGGAAGGGGTGCGGGCTGGCCAGCGAGAACCCCGGAAGAGCGCTCAGCCTGTCGGCGAGATGGTGGGCGCGCTGCGCGCTCACCGTGGCCACCTCACGCATCCCCCCCGCTCCCATGTGGGCCATGTACACGGTGGCCGCGAGTGCGATGAGGGCGTGGTTGGTGCAGATGTTCGAGGTGGCGTGCTCCCGGCGAATGTGCTGCTCGCGGGTCTGCAGCGTCAGCGTGTAGGCGCGCCGGCCGGCGCGGTCGCTGGTCATCCCCACCAGGCGGCCGGGCATGCGTCGCACCAGCGCCTGGCGCACCGCCATGTAGCCGACGTGCGGACCTCCGAACGAGGCGGGCACGCCCAGCGGCTGAGCGTCCCCGACACAGACGTCGAAGCCGGCGCCGCCGGGGGGCACCAGCACCGCGCACGCCAGCGGGTCGGCGCTGCACAGGGCCAGGCCACCGGCGGCATGGGCGGCCTCGGCGAGCTCGCCGAGAGCCTCGAGCGTGCCCAGGAAGGTGGGCTGCTGAACCAGCAGCCCGGCGTGGCGCTCGTCCAGCACCGCGCGCACGTCGTCGACGTCGGTCACGTCACCCCGGGGGGCGATCACATCCACGGAGACGGCGCGCCCCGCGGCGAAGGTGCGCAGCACCCGCAGGGTCTCGGGATGCACGGCTCCGCTCACCGCGATGCGGTCGCGGCCGGTCGCCTGGACCGCCAGCATCATCGCCTCCGCGGCGGCGGTGGCTCCGTCGTAGAGCGAGGCGTTGGCGACGTCCAGGCCGGTCAGCGCGCAGATCATCGACTGGAACTCGAAGATGGTCTGGAGGGTGCCCTGTGAGGCCTCCGCCTGGTAGGGCGTGTACGCCGTGTAGAACTCGGGCCGTCCGATGGTGCCGCGCACGATCGCGGGGATGAAGCGCCGGTACACGCCCGCTCCCAGGAAGTTGTCCAGGCCGCTGAGCGGATGGTTGCGCGCCGCCAGTCCCTCCACCGCGGCGACGAGATCCTGCTCGGCGAGAGGTGGGGGCAGCTCCAGGACGGGATGGCGCAGCGAGTCCGGGAGGGCGGCGAAGAGATCGGTCACGTCGGCGGCGCCGACCACCTCGAGCATGGCCCTCCGATCGGCGTCGCGATTGGGCAGGTAGGCCATCTCCGCAAGTATGAGGAGCCGCCCGGCGGTGTCGTCGCGAGCGCGGCGCCGCCCCAGCCTCACCGGGAGGGCTTGAGAATTCCGGGCAGCGGGTACACTGGACCGGTGGCAACCAAACGACCGACGGTGAGCATCGACGACGTCGTCGCGGCCATCGAGACGGCCAGGGACAAGGTGATGAGCGACGAGGTCAAGAGCCTGGTCAAGCTTGGCCTGCCCAAGAATGTCGCCAACAAGATGGTCGCCGAGCGCTACCGGCAGCGCAATGAGGGTGAAGAGGGCGAGGGCGAGGCTCCGGGAGCCTGGCCGGACATGTCTTAGAGCGGCCTTCCCCGCGCGCCCCTACTCGGCGCCTCTCGACGGTGACCCGCGCCGGCCGCGCACCAGCCAGGCGATGACGATGGCGACGACGATCACCGCCAGGATGATGGCGGCGGTGCCGATGGGGCCGGAGATGCGGTCGTAGTTGGCCCCGACGGCGTACCCGCCGGCGGCCAGAGCGATGCACCAGGGCAGGGCGCCGATGAAGGTCAGTAGCGTGAATGGCGCCAGGTGCACCCGGGCCAGGCCCGCGGGGAACGAGATGTAGGTGCGCACCACCGGCAGCACGCGGCCGACGAGGACCGCGATGAGCCCGTGCCGCTCGAACCAGCGGTCGGCCAGCTCGAGGTGTTCGGCGGTGATGCCCACCCGGCGGCCGGGCCCGAGCAGCAGAGGCCGCCCGAACTGCGCGGCCAGGCCGTACGCCACCAGCGAGCCGGCCACATTGCCGAGCGTTCCCGCGAGGATCGCCCCGGTCAGGTTGATGTGACCCTGGGCGGCCAGGAATCCCGCGAACGGCATGATCACCTCACTGGGAAAGGGGATGCCGCAGCTCTCGGCCGCCATCAGCACGAAGATCAGCACGACCCCGCCGCTGCTGACCCAGTGAGTGATGAAGTTGCTCACGGGCGCGCATTCTGAGGGCCGGAGCCTGGTGCGTGCATCGCTCTTTCGGTAGTCTGCGGCCATGACCCGCCCGTCGCGAATCGAGGCGTGGCCGCGCGCGTTCGATCCGCGGGTCGAGCTCGACTGGAGTGATCCGGCGGTGAGCCGCCGCCTCCTCCACGAGCATCTCGATCAGACCCACGACGGTGCCAGCCGGCGGCTGCGTACTGTCGACCGGCACGTTCGCCGCCTGCTGCGACTGCTTCCCCAGCCTCCCGCGGACGTGCTCGACGCCGCCAGCGGTCCCGGCCTCTACAGCGTCCGCCTGGCTCGGGCGGGGCTGCGCGTCACCGCCCTGGACGCCGGACCGGCGGTGATCGCGCACGCTCGGCGGCTGGCCCGCGACCACGGCGTGTCGGATCTGGTGGCGGCGCGGGTTGGCGACCTTCGTGCCCTCGACGACCGCGACCGGTTCGACGCGGCGGTGCTCATCTACCACGTCCTCGAGGCCTTTCCGCGCCGCCAGCAGCCCGGCATCCTCCGGCGTCTGGGAGTCGCGCTGCGCGACGGGGCACCGCTCATCGTGGAGATGCGCCTGCGCCCGGAGCAGCCGGACGGGCGCATCAGCAGCTGGGAGGTGGTCGGCGGCTCTCTGCTCTCCGATCGCCGCCATCTGCTGCTCGTGGAGACGGTCTACGACCGCGCTCGCAACACGTACGTGCTCCGCGAGACGGCGGTGTTCGATGACGGCAGCACCGCGGTGCAGCAGACCAGCAGCGCGCTCACCCCGCTGCAGCGCATCCCGCCGCTCTTCGCCCGCGCCGGGCTGCGGGTCGACGCAATCCACGACGGATGGAGCCGGTTCCGGGCGACGCCCCTCAGCGAGACGGTGCTGGTGGTGGCCCGGCGGCGCTAGGCGGCGCCCCCTCTCCGGCGGCGGCGGACCACGATGCCTGCCGCCAGCCCGAGATCGACCGCTCCGAGAGCGACGAACCAGACCCAGGGAAGCGCGCCGCCGGCCGGTTCGCCCACATTGCCGATGGCGGGAACCACCAGGGGAACCGGTCCCAGCACCGTGGGCTGCGACGGCGCCGGAAGGATCGGCACAGGAGCCTGGTGGCTGGACGTCGACCTGCCGGCCGGGCTGGAGCGGGCCGCAGGATGCGACGCCGGCAGCGTCGTCGAGCCCCCCGCGCCGGCGCCGTTGGAGACGCTGGTGTTCGCTGTCACGGTGGCGCCTGGGGCGGGCCCGGGTCGAAGGACCGCCGCCCCGCCACCGGCCGGGCTTGACGAGCCGGCGCGGTTGACCGTGCTCTCCGACCCCGAAAGGCTCTGGTCAGCCGCGCCCTCGCCGTGTCCGGGCGAGCTCGCGGAGATGACGCTCGCGCCGGCCGTCGCCGAATCGCTGGCCTGTGGGGACCGGGATGCGGAGCACCCGGACGCTCCGTGCTCGTCATGGTTCTTCGAGGACGGCGGGCACGCGCGATCGTCGGGGCCGTGCTCAGCCTGGTTCCTGGTGAGCTCGAGAACCGGCGAGACGCTACTGCGGGCGAGGCGGGAGGGGATGGAGGCCGCCGCAGCGGTGCCGTGGTGGGCGCTGACCGGCGATGGCAGGAGCGCGGCCACGCCCAGGATCGCGGCGGCGCCGATGGCCATGCAGCGTCGCAGGGTGGCACCGTCCTTCACTGTCGCCTCCATCCGGGTCTCGTCGCAGTCCCGTTGCCAACACTACACCTCACGCACGCGGTGACCTCGCCCCGGGCGAGCGGGTGCACCGCGGCCTACCATTCACCGGGCTGCAGCGACCTCGAGGGGAGCTCCAATCCATGCCGATTCCCGCCCCCGACCGCATCCGCACCGTCGCCGTCGTGGGCCACAGCCACGACGGCAAGACCACGCTCTGCGAAGGTCTGCTCCATGTTGCCGGGGCCACCCCGCGCATGGGCGCCACCGACCAGGGAACGTCCATCCTCGACCACGAGCCCGAGGAACAGCGGCGCTCCATGAGCATCGGCGCGGCGCTCGCCCATCTCGACTGGGACGGTCATCGCGTGAATCTCATCGACGTCCCCGGGTTCCAGGACTTCGCGGGCGAGCTGGCCGCGGCGCTGACCGCCGCCGACGCGGTGGTGCTGGTGGTGGGCGCCAGCGGCGGCGTGCCGGTGGGGGCGGAGCTGGCCTGGGAGATGGTGGCGGCACGAGGGCTTCCCGCCCTGATCGTGGTCAACAAGATGGACAAGGAGAACGCGGCGTACGAAGCCACCGTGGACGCGCTCCGCGAGGCCTTCGACCGCAAACCCATCGCGGTCGCCGTTCCCATCGGCAGCGCCGGTGAGTTCACCGGCTACGTCGACCTGGTCAACGACAGCGCCCACGGGTTCGCGCCGGGCGGCGCGGTGGTCGATGCGGAGCTGCCCGACTCGATGCGCGTCGAGGTGGAGCGCGCCCACGCCGCGCTGGTGGACGCCGCCGCGGAGACCGACGACGCCCTCATCGAAAAGTACCTGGGCGGGACCGAGCTGAGCGATGGCGAGGTGCGCGGAGCGCTGCACACCGCCGCCCTGCGCGGCACGCTGGTCCCCATCGTCTGCGCGGGTGCGGCCGACGAGCGCGGCGCCGCCCTGGTGCTCGACGCCATCGTCCGCTACCTCCCGGGACCGTCGGAACAGGTGCACCGCGGCCGCGACGCCAAGGGCGAGGAGGTGGAGATCGCCTGCGATCCCAGTGGGCCACTGCTCGCTCATGTCTTCAAGACCACCGTCGACAGCTTCGGCAAGGTGTCGTACTTCAAGGTGCTCCGCGGCACCGTGCGCGCTGACACCCATCCCTACGACGCGCAGCAGGACGTCGAGGAGCGCTTCGCTCAGCTTGCCCGGCCCATGGGCAAGTCCCTGGTCACCGCTCCCGAGGTGGGTGCTGGAGACATCGGCGCGGTGACCAAGCTGGCTCACGCACGCACCGGCGACGCCCTCTGCGTGCGCGGGCAGGTGGTCACGCTGCCGGCGATGGACATCCCCACCCCGGCGTACAGCGCCGCGATCAGCGCCAGGAGCAAGGGCGACGAGGACAAGATCATGTCCTCGCTGGCGCGGCTCGCCGAGGAGGATCCGGCGTTCTCCGTCGACCGCGACCCTGGCACCGGCGAGGTCCTGGTTCACGGCCTCGGCGACGTCCACCTCGACGTCGCCCTGGAGCGGATCAAGCGCAAGTTCGGTGTCGACGCCGTCCTCACCCCCCCGCGCATCGCCTACCGCGAGACCATCAGCGGGACCGCCCGCGTCGCCCACAAGTACAAGAAGCAGAGTGGCGGAGCGGGGCTGTACGGCGACTGCACGATCGAGATCGAGCCGCTGCCGCGCGGCGGCGGTTTCGTCTGGGAGGACAAGATCTTCGGGGGCTCGATCCCCCAGCAGTTCCGGCCCTCGGTGGAGAAGGGGGTGCGCCAGACGATGGAGCAGGGCGCGGTCAGCGGCCACCCCATCGTCGACGTCAAGGTCCGCCTCGTCGACGGCTCGACACATCCCGTCGACGGCAAGGACATCGCCTTCCAGATCGCCGGGTCGATGGCCATGCGCGAGGCCATGCAGAAGGCGAGCCCGGTCCTCCTCGAACCGATCATGGACGTGCGCGTCGTCGTCCCCGAGCGCTTCATGGGTGACGTCATGGGGCTGCTCAACGGCAAGCGCGGCCGGGTGGCGGGCATGAACCCGCTCGGCGACGGCCGGGCCGAGGTCAGCGCGCAGGTCCCGCAGGCGGAGATGCACAGCTTCCCAACCGAGCTTCGCGCCCTCACCCAGGGCCGGGGCAGGTACACCATGGCCGCGGCTCACTACGAGGAGGTGCCCGCCCACGTGGCCCAGCCGATCATCGCGGCGCACTCCAAGGAGCACGTCACCGCCGGGGCGTAGCCCAGCCGGACCGCCGACCGATGTGGCTGTCGTCGAGGCCGGCGAGGAGGGCGGCCACGTCGTCGTGCACCTCCACGGCGCCGGCGGCGCGGAGCTCCTGTTCCGACCATCCGCCGGTACACACCGCCACGCACGGGATGCCGGCACGGGCGGCGGCCTCGACGTCCCAACGGGTGTCGCCGACCAGGACGGCCGAACTCGGATCGGCACCGCTCGCGCCCATGGCCACGACCGCGACGTCGGGAGCGGGCTTGGTCTCCCCGACGTCCGCACCGCTGACCACGTGGTCGAGGAGCGCGCTGGAGGGGATCTTGGCCAGCAGCACCCTCAGGTCCTCCGGGCCGCCGGATGTGGCCACCGTCACCGTGGCCTCACGCCGGTGCAGCTCGGCGATGAGCTCTGAGGCGCGGGGCAGGACGGGGACGTCGGCGAGGTGCGCACGGTAGTGGCGGGCATGGGCGTCGTCGAGCCCGGGCAACGCCTCGCCGATCAGGGCCGGCACCATCTGGTCGGCGCCCATCCCGATGAGCCGGTGGACGGTCGCCATCTTCACCGCGACGCCGAGGTCGCGGCAGGCGCGCCACCAGGCCAGGGTGTGGATGTACGAGTTGTCGACCAGCGTCCCGTCGACGTCGAGAAGGACCGTGAGCGCCATGGGTCCCAGGGTGCCATCCGGGGACCCGGCCGCGCCGCCCGCCGGGTCTCTCCCCGGGGCCGCCAGGAGGCGTCGGAGGGGGGGCCATTTTGAATTCGGCTCCAATTCGGGGAGGTGTGGGCTAGAATGCGGCGACTTGAGCGCGGAGGGCCTCGCCCGCCGAACTCGCAACGACCCTGGATAGGAGAGGACACAATGGCCGTCTCCGGCTACTGCCTCAAGTGCAAGGCGCCCACAGAAATCAAGGATCCGCAGGCGATCACCATGAAGAACGGCAAGCCCGCAACCACCGGAACATGTCCGACCTGCGGCACCAAGATCTTCAAGATCGGCAAGGCCACCTGATCATCATCTGAAGCACCAGGCCGCCGCCGCCCGCCGTGGGCGCGGCGGCCTCGTTGCGCCTGCCCGCTCAGACGGTGAGCGACTCCCTCACCCCTTCGACGTCGAGCTGGCGCGAGTAGACGATCAGCTCGTCGCTGGCCTGGATCACCTCCTCGGGCCGCGGGAGCACGGGTTCTCCGTTGCGCACGATGCAGACCACGAGGTCTCCCGCCGGCAGGCTGACCTCGCCGACCCGACGGCCGACGAGCCTGGACATGTCCGGCATCTTGACGTCCACCAGGTTGGCACCTGACGCCTTGACGGCGATGCCCCTGACCACGCCTGAGCCGCTGATCTCCGCTTCGATCAGGCCCATGAGCAGCTCTGTGGCGCTGACCGGGACATCGATCCCCAGGGCCGTGAAGACATGGACGTTGACAGGGTTGTTGACCCGGGCGATGGTGCGGATCACCCCGAACTTGCCCTTGGCCAGCTGGCAGGCCACAAGGTTGTCCTCGTCGTCCCCGGTGCAGGCGACCATCACCCCGGCTCGCTCGATCCCGGTGGTGGCCAGAAAGGCCATCTCGTCGCCGTCCCCGACCATCACGCTGACGGTGCCCATCTGGTGCTCGATCCACTCCGCGCGGGCGGGGTCCTTCTCTACCAGGGTGACCTCGTAATCGCGCTCGATGAGATGGCGCGCCAGGTAGAAGCCGACCTTGCCGCCGCCGATGATCACCACGTAGGGGCGGGCGGAGCCGTCCAGGCCTGCGCTCATCGCTGGGAGTGCTCCAGCCCCTTGGCCGCCGCCGCGTAGGCGGGGTTCTCGCCGGTGGTGAGGAAGGTGCTGATCATGGAGCTGACGATGGTGGTGGAGCAGATCGTCTCCAGCCCGAACTCCTCCCGGTAGGTCTGCTCGCGGATGGGGTCGTAGATCCTGGTGATCACGCGCGGCACGTTGAAGACAACCTTGGCAACTTGCGCCGCCATGATGTTGCGGTTGTCGCCGTTGGTAACGGACGCGAAGCAGTCGGCCTCCTCGATGCCGGCCCGGCGCAGCACGGACTCGTCGATCCCCGTGCCCATCACCATGTTTCCACCAAAGGAGTCCCCGAGCCGGCTGAAGGCGGACACGCGCTCGTCGACGATGGTGACGGCGTGACCGGCGGCGTCGAGCTCGCGTGCCAGGGTCGAGCCGACGCGCCCGCAGCCGACGATGACGACCTTCACCGCACACTCCCGAATCTGGCTGGCCTGGCGCGCATTCTACGTGGCGGAGGCGCCGCGCCTCCGCCCCCGGCGGGCCCATCGGGTAGCATCCAGCCGCCATGGCCGGGTTCATTCCTCAACGCATCCTGATTCCTGTCAGCGGCGCGCACACCGACGCCGAGGCGGTCCGCTTGGGCTGCCGCCTGGCCCGCCGCGGCAGGGCCAAGGTGATGGTCGTCACCGTGCTGGAGATCCGGCGCAGCCTGGCCCTCGGCACCGTGCAGGATGTGGAGATGGACCGCGCCGAGAAGATCCTCGACGACGCCGAGAAGATGGCTGGCGAGCTGGAGACCGAGGTCGAGACCGAGCTGCTCCAGGCGCGCGACGCCGGCCCGGCCATCGTCGAGGAGATCGCCCACTGGAAGGCGGACATGGTGGTCATCGGCATGCCCTTCAGAATCCGCTTCGGGGAGTTCCACATGGGCAGGACCGCGCCCTACGTGCTCCGCCACGCCGCCTGTCGGGTGCTGCTGTTCAGAGAGCCGTCGGCAGAGTAGCCCGGAGCGGCAGCCCGCGCTGGGCGGCGTTTGGACGTGGGCGGGGCAGATCCCCGACCCCCGTCAAGACACAGCGTGGACGCCGCTAGGCGTCGAGCGCCCCGGGAGCGCCTACGCCGGCGATGGAGGCCACCCGGTCGCCGTTGTCCATGCGCATGATGATCACGCCCCGGGTCTGCCGGCCGGAGACACGCACCTGGTCGAGAGGCAGGCGGATCACCTGGCCCGAGGTGCTGATCACCATCAGCTCCTCGGAGAGGTCCTCGACCACGCGCATGCCCACGATCTCGCCGATCTTGGGGATGGCCGTCTGGTCCACCGTGTACACGCCCTGGATGTTGCGGCTCTTCACCGGGTAGTCCGACATCGGGGTCAGCTTGCCGAAGCCGTTCTGGGTGACCACCAGGACGTGGCCCTCGGGATTGACGATGTCGAAGCCGGCGATCTCGTCGCCGGCGCGGAGGCGCATCGCTCCCACGCCCATGGTGTCGCGGCCCATGGGGCGGACCTCCTTCTCGGTGAACCGCGAGCCCTTGCCTCGTCGCGTGACGATGAGGAGCTCGTCGCCGCCCGATGAACGGCGCACCCAGTTGAGCTCGTCGTCACCCTGGAGGTTGATGGCGATCAGCCCGTTGCGTCGCACCGCCGAGTAGGCGGCCGCCGGGGTCTTCTTGATCTGGCCGAGCTTGGTGACCATGACCAGGTACTGGGAGTCGCTGAACTCCTCCATGTCGATCAGCGCCGTGACCCGCTCCCCCTGGTCGAGGTCGATGAGGTTGATCACCGGCAGGCCCTTGGCCTGTCGTTTGACGTCCGGGATCTCGTGGGTGCGCAACCGGTAGACGCGACCGCGGTTGGTGAAGAAGAGCATGTCGGTGTGGGTGTTGGCGGTCGTGGAGTGGGCGATGTAGTCCTCGTCGTTGGAGCGCCGCGCCCCCACCACGCCCTTGCCGCCGCGGTGCTGGGCGCGGTACTGGTCGAGCGGGATGCGCTTGATGTAGCCCCGGTTGGTGAGGGTGACGAAGACCTGCTCACGGGGGATCAGGTCCTCCTCGTTGAGCTCGATCTCGCCCTGGTTGATGACGGTGCGTCGGGGATCGGCGTACTTCTTGCGGATACCGGCGATCTCGTCCTTGATGATCCCGTCGACCAGGCGTGGGTTGCCGAGGACGTCCTCGAGGTGGGCGATCTCCTTGATCAGCTCCTCGTACTCCTCGCGGATCTTGCCGGCCTCCAGGCGGGTGAGCCGGCCGAGGCGGAGGTCGACGATCGCCTTGGACTGCCTCTCGCTGAGCTCGAAGCGCTCCTCCAGGCCGCGCTGCGCGGTGCGCTCGTCCTGGGCGGCGCGGATGATGGCGATCACCTCGTCGAGATGCTCGAGGCACTTCATCAGGCCCTCGAGGATGTGGGCGCGATCGCGGGCTTTGGCGAGCAGATAGGTGGTCCGTCGCGTCACCACCACCCGCCGGAAGTCGACGAAGTGCTGCAGCATCGCCTTGAGACCGAGCACCTGGGGACGGCCGTCGACCAGGGCCAGCATGATGGCGCCGAACGTGAGCTGCAGCTGGGTGTGCTTGAAGAGGTTGTTGAGCACCGTGTGGGGGCGTGCGCTCGACTTCAGCTTGATGACGATGCGGGTCTCGTCGTTGCGGTCGGACTCGTCGTTGAGACCCTCGATGCCCTCGAGCTTGTGGTCCTTGACGAGCTCGGCGATGTTGGTCAGCAGGCGCGCCTTGTTGACCTGGTAGGGGAGCTCGCGGACGATGATCTGCTCCTTGCCGTCGGAGGCTTCTTCGAAGTCCACCTGGGCGCGCATCACGATGCGACCGTGCCCGGTGCCATACACGATGGGCAGGTCACGTGCGTAGATCATCGCCCCGGTGGGGAAGTCGGGGCCCTTGATGATCCGAGCCAGCTCCTCGGTGGTCGTCTCCGGCTCGTCGATGAGCCGGGTGACGCCGTCGCAGACCTCGCCGAGGTTGTGCGGTGGGATGTTCGTGGCCATGCCGACTGCGATGCCGGCTGCGCCGTTGACGAGCAGGTTCGGCACGACCGCGGGCAGCACGGTGGGCTGGAGGATGTCGGGGTCCGCCAGGTAGGTCTGCTCCATGTCGACGGTGTCCTTGTCGATGTCCTCGACAAGCGTCATCGCCATCGGCGACATCTTCGCCTCGGTGTAGCGCTCGGCTGCCGGTGGGTCGCCGTCGACTGAGCCGAAGTTGCCCTGCGAGGTGACCAGCGGGTAGCGCATCACCCAGCTCTGGGCGAGACGCACCATCGCGTCGTAGATGGCGGTGTTGCCGTGCGGGTGATAGTTCTTCATCACCTCGCCGACGATCGCCGCCGACTTC
>DASZKZ010000091.1:0-35193 GCA_035552595.1 Candidatus Dormiibacterota bacterium | reverse complement strand
GCCACCTCGGTGGTCAGCAGCAGCGCCTCGCGCGTGTCGCGCCGGTTGTTCTCGAAGTAGTCCGGTGCGCAGCAGAGCAGCAGCGTGCGCCCGTCCTGGCCCCCGAGGGCGCAGGCGAAGATGCCGAGACCGTCCGGTGCGCGCACCTCCGCGACGATCGCGCCGCCGGGAGCCACGCGGATGCATCGGCCCCCGATGGCGTCGGCTGCCCAGATGTGATCCTCGGCGTCGATGGCGCAGCCGTCGACCGCCACCCGGAGCTGCTGGAGAGTGTCCATGGCCTCTCCGAGCTCGACCTCCGGGCCGAGCTTGGCCCACACCCGGCGATCGTGGAGCGAGCCGTCGACGGCGATCGCGAAGCAGGAGCAGCGGTTGCCCAGGGTCTCGCCGACGATCAGGGTGGCGCCGTCGTCGGTGATCACGGTTCCGTTGGGGAAGATCAGCCCCTCGGCGGCGACGGTCACGCTGCCGTCGGGATCCACCCGCTTCAGCGATGTGGTGACGGGGTCGTCGAAGGCCATCAGGTCGAAGCCGAAGTCGCCGACCCAGGCCCGCCCGGCCCCGTCGACGACGAGGTCGTTGAGCATGCCGGTGCAGACGTCGGAGAGGTCGGCGTGCAGGCTGACCGCGCCCTCGGGATCCCGCCGGAGCAGGCGATGGTCGCGCATCGACGCCACCAGCAGCGAGCCGTCGGGCAGCCAGCCCAGGCCCGACGGCTGGCCCTCAACCGCCATCACCTCCTCCTCGCGGCCGTCCGGGGTCACGGTGAAGACGGCATGGCGGTACATGTCGGACACCCACCAGCGGTCGCGCCGCCAGCGTGGACCCTCGAAAAAGGCGCCCCCCTCCAGGAGGGTGGCCAGTTGTGGGGCGGGCACACCTGAACTGTACCGGGCCGGCCCTCGCTACCCTTGCCTGTGCCATGACCGAGATCACCACGACACCTCGCCGCGGCGGGGCCCGTCCGGTCGACGACTACGCCGCCGCCGCCGTGGAGTCGAAGTGGCGCCGCATCTGGGAGGAGCGCGGCGACCACCGCACCGACCTGGACTCGCCGGAGCGGCCCTTCTACAACCTCTCGATGTTCCCCTACCCCTCGGCCGAGGGCCTCCACGTCGGCCACATGGTGCCCTACAGCGGTAGCGACATCTACGGGCGCTGGCGCCGCCTCCGCGGCGACAACGTGTTCCAGCCCATGGGCTTCGACGCCTTCGGGATCCACAGCGAGAACTACGCGCTGCGCATCGGCGAGCACCCCGCCGTGGTGATGCGCCGCGCGGTGGCCAACTTTCGCGAGAACCAGCTCAAGAAGATCGGGGCGATGTTCGACTGGGAGCACCAGGTCAACACCGCCGACCCGGCGTACTACCGATGGACGCAGTGGTTGTTCCTGCGGCTCTTCGAGGCGGGCTTCGTGGAGTGGCGCGACGGGGCTGTGCTGTGGTGCCCGTCCTGTCTCACCGTGCTCGCCAACGAGCAGGTGGAGCAGGGACGCTGCGAGCGCTGCGGGTCGGTGGTGGAGACGCGCTGGCTGCGCCAGTGGTGGCTGAAGATCACCAGGTTCGCGCAGGAGCTGCTCGACGCGCTGGACACGCTGGACTGGTCCGAATCCACCAAGCTGATGCAGCGCAACTGGATCGGGCGCCGCGAGGGGGCGCGCATCGTCTTCGACCTCCAGGGGTGCGAGCGCAAGGATGTCGCGGTTTTCACCACCCGTCCCGATACGCTCTTCGGCGCCACCTTCCTGGTCATCGCCGCCGACCATCCGCAGCTCGAGGAGTTCGTTCCCGCGGAGCGGCGTGGCGAGGTCAACGCCTGGCGCAACCGCCTTCCCGGCCCGGCCGCGGAGCCGGACTTCGCGGTGGGCATCGACCTCGGCTCCTCCGCCGTCCACCCCCTCACCGGTGCGCGCCTGCCGGTGTGGGCCGCGCCGTACGTCCTCTACGACTACGGGACGGGGTCGATCATGGCCGTCCCTGCCCACGACGAGCGCGACCACACCTTCGCCAGGACGCACGGCCTCCCCGTCGTCGAGGTGATCCGCGGTGGCGACGGATCGGAGATCGCGTTCACCGGCGAGGGCGTGCTGGTCAACAGTGGAGAGTTCGACGGCCTGCCCTCCCCGGAAGCCCGCAAGAGGATCGTCGAGCGCCTCGAGAACGGCATGCGCGGCGAGGCCACGATCACCTACCGCCTGCGCGACTGGTTGATCTCGCGGCAGCGCTACTGGGGACCGCCGATCCCCATCATCCACTGCGCCAGGGACGGCCAGGTGCCCGTCCCCGACGACCAGCTGCCGGTCCTGCTCCCCGAGGTCGACGACTTCCGGCCCACCGGCACGGGCGTGTCACCGCTGGCGACCGTCGAGGACTGGGTCAACGTCACCTGTCCGCGCTGCGGCGGTCCGGCGCGCCGCGAGACCGACGTCAGCGACACCTTCCTGGATTCCTCCTGGTACTACCTCCGCTACCCGTCCACCGACTTCGACGAGGTGGCCTTCGACGCGGCACGGACCCGGCGCTGGCTGCCGGTCGACATGTACATCGGCGGCAACGAGCACGCCGTGCGCCACCTCCTCTACTCGCGGTTCGTGATGCGCGCGCTCTGCGAGATGGGCCTCGTCGACACACCGGAGCCCTTCGAGCGCTTTCGGGCGCACGGGATGATCGTCAAGGACGGCTTCAAGATGTCCAAGAGCCGCGGCAACGTGATCAACCCCGACGAGTACATCGAGACCTACGGCGCCGACACCTTCCGCCTCTACCTGATGTTCCTCGGCCCATACACCGCCGGCGGAGACTTTCGCGACGAGGGCATCGTGGGCATCACCCGATTCCTCCACCGCGTCTGGCGCGCCACCCAGACCGCGTCCGCGGACGAGGCAGACGACGAGGCGCGCGAGCGCCGCCGCCATCGCCTCATCGGGGGTGTCGACGAGGACATCGCCGGGCTGCACTTCAACACCGCCATCGCCCAGCTCATGGAGTTCGCCCGCGACCTCGACCAGGAGGCAGCCGAGGGCCGGGGGCGGCGCCTCGACGCCGAGACGCTGCTTCTCTGCCTGGCTCCGTTCGCGCCCCACATCACCGAGGAGCTGTGGCAGCGCACCGGGCACGAGGGATCGGTGCACCGCCGCGGGGGCTGGCCCGAGCACGACCCCGCCCTGGCCGCCCGTCTGGAGGTGGAGGTGGCGGTCCAGATCAACGGGAAGCTGCGCGGAACCCTCACCGTTCCCGCGGGCACCGGTGAGGACGAGCTGCGCCAGCGGGCTGTGGAGCTGCCCCGGGTCGCGGCTGCACTCGACGGCGCCGAGCCGCGCAAGGTGGTGGTGGTCGTCGATCGCGTGGTCAACCTCGTCGTCTGAGCGGGCGCCGCGCAATCGCGGGGGAACGTGGAGGCGGCCGCGCCGACGTCGGCTCGCCCCTCTATCGACATAATCCGACCTCCTCATGAGCAAAGACTCCATGCCCAGGCCTGCTTCCGCGTGGCGCTGACGATCGGCGTCCTCGACGAGGCCCGCGACGGCGAGCGCCGCGTGGCCGCCAGCCCGGCGAGCACCCGGGCGCTGGTGGCTGCCGGGCACCAGGTGTTGCTGCAGCGCGCCGCGGCAGCCGCGGCCGGCTGGCCCGACGAGGAGTACACCGCGGCGGGAGCGACCATCGCCGGCTCCGCCGCCGAGGTCCTGGAGAAGGCGTCGGTGCTGCTCTGCGTCCGGGGCAGCGGGCCGGGGGCCGCCACCTGGACCGGCGCCGGCACAGCCCACACTCTGGCGGGTCTGTTCGACCCGCTCGGCGACCCGGCCGCCATCCGGGAGCTCGCCCAGCGCGGCGTCACCGTGTTCGCCATCGACCTGCTGCCCCGCGTCACCCGCGCCCAGCCCATGGACGTGCTCTCCTCCCAGGCCACGGTCGCCGGTTACAAGGCCGTCATCCTGGCGGCCTCCCTGGCCCCGCGCCTGTTCCCCATGCTCACCTACGCGGCAGGGACGATCCCGCCGGCCAAGGTGCTGGTTCTCGGCGCGGGTGTCGCCGGCCTGCAGGCGATCGCCACCGCGCGGCGCCTGGGGGCCAACGTGAGCGCCCACGACGTCCGCGCCGCGGTTCGTGAGCAGATCGAGAGCCTGGGCGCTCGCTACGTGGATCTCGCCGACGTCGCCGCGGGCGGTGAGGACGCGTCCGGGTATGCCACCGGGGCCGACGAGGCGGAGCTGGGCCGGCAGCGCGAGGCCCTCGCCGCGGAGATCGCCGCCAGCGACGTGGTGGTGACCACCGCGCTGGTACCCGGGCAGCGGTCGCCGATCCTGGTCACGGCGGCGGCGATCGAGGCCATGAAGCCGGGATCGGTGATCGTGGACCTGGCCGCGGAGCGGGGCGGCAACTGCGAGGGGACGGTCGCCGGCACGACCGTCGAGATCGGCGGCGTGATCCTGGTGGGAGCGGAGAACCTGGCCGCCACGCTGCCCCAGGATGCCAGCCAGATGTTCGGTCGCAACCTCGCCAACTTCGTCCTCCACGTCGCTCAATCCGGTGAGGTGGACCTGAACAGCGACGACCCCATCGCGCAGGGAACGCTGGTGGCACGGGGGGGACGGGTCGTGCACGAGCGGGTAGCCGCGCTCCTCGGCACCCCGGCCGGGGACGCCGCCGGCGAGGCGACGTCATGAACATCGAGACCGGGCTCTACGTCTTTTTGCTGGCGTCCTTCCTGGGCTTCGAGCTGATCCGTCGTGTCCCCCAGCTGCTCCACACCCCGCTGATGTCACTGACCAACGCCATCTCGGGCATCGCCTTGGTCGGGTCCATCGTCATCGTCGGCAGCTCCCGGTCGGTGACCACCACGGTGCTCGGCACCATCGCCATCGCCGCCTCGTCGTCGAATGTCATCGGCGGTTTCCTGCTCACCGACCGGATGCTGCGCATGTTCCGGAAGCGGCGCTGATGCGCGAGAACATCGTCCAGTACCTCTACATCGCGGCCGGTCTGTCCTTCATCTTCTCGATCAAGTGGATGACGGCACCGACGACAGCCCGCCGCGGCGTCGTCGCCGGCGAGATCGGGATGCTGCTGGCGGTGGTGGGCACCTTCGTGCGTCCCGAGGTGAGCCAGTTCACCTGGATCGTGGTGGGCCTGATGGCGGGTGCCGCCATCGGCGTCCCCCTGGCGGCCTTCGTGCCCATGACCGCGATGCCCCAGCGAACCGCGCTCTCGCATGCCTTCGGCGCCGCCGCCGCGACGCTGGTGGGCATCGCCGAGTACCTGCTTCGCCAGCCCCATCTCGATCGCTTCACCATGGTCGTGCTGGGCCTCGAGGTGCTCCTCGGCGGCCTCACGGTGACCGGCAGCCTGATGGCGTTCGCCAAGCTCCAGGAGCTGATCCAGGGGCGGCCGATCGTCTACCGGGGGCAGAACGTCGTCAACCTCTCGGTCCTGGCCATCGCCCTGGCCGGGATCGTCTGGCTGGCGATCGATCCCAGCATGGGCATCGTCTTCGCGGTGGTGGTGGCTGCCGCGGTGATCTTCGGTGTGCTGCTGATCGTCCCCATCGGGGGCGCCGACATGCCCACCGTCATCGCGCTGCTCAACTCCTACGCCGGCCTATCGGCCGTGGCCATGGGTTTCGCGCTGGACAACAAGGTGCTGGAGATCGCCGGTGCTCTCGACGGATCCTCCGGCTTCATCCTGGCAGTGGTCATGTGCCGGGCCATGAACCGCAACTTCCGCAACATCCTCTTCGGTGCCTTCGGACAGGTGACCACGTCGGCGCGCGACGCCGAGGCTGACGACCGCCCCGTGCGCAGCGGCAACAGCGTCGACGGGGCGGCCATCCTCGACGGAGCCCGCCTCGTGGTCATCGTCCCCGGCTACGGGATGGCGGTGGCGCAGGCGCAGCACAAGGTGCGCGAGCTCTCCGACGCGCTGGAGCGCAACGGGACGCAGGTGCGCTTCGCCATCCACCCGGTGGCGGGGAGGATGCCGGGACACATGAACGTGCTGCTCGCCGAGGCCGATGTTCCCTATGACCACATGGTGGAGCTCGAGGAGGCCAACGAGCTGCTCTCCCGCGCCGACGTCGCCATCGTGATCGGCGCCAATGACGTGACCAACCCGGCCGCCAAGAACGAGCCGGGGAGCCCGGTGTACGGCATGCCCATCCTCGATGTCGACCGCGCCGGCAGCGTGCTGGTGATCAAGCGGAGCATGGGGCCCGGATTCGCCGGCATCGGCAACGAGCTCTACTTCCTGGCCAACACCACCATGCTCTTCGGCGACGCCAAGTCGGTGGTCGGGTCGCTGGTCAGCGACCTCGGGGACTCGCGCTAGTCGCAGCCGTCATTCGAGGCGCATGGGAGTGTGCGGCATGCCATCCTCGAGGAAGTCGGGGCCGCAGCGCTGAAAGCCGAATCCGGCGTACCAGGGCTCCAGCCGCGACTGCGCGGAGATGCGCACCGGGCGGGGAGCGCGGCCCAGCGCGTGGCGCATGAGCACGCTGCCGAGGCCGCGGCCGCGGTGGGTGGGGGCGGTGACCACGCGGCCGATCCACGTCGCCCCCTCGTCTCCGGGATACATGCGCAGGTACGAGGCCACGTCCCCGTCCCTCTCCACCCAGAGGTGCTGGGTGGTGGGCAGGATGTCGCGACCGTCCAGCTCTGGATAGGCGCAGTGCTGCTCCACGATGAAGGTGTCCAGGCGCAGCCGCACCATGTCGTGGAAGGTGCGCGCATCGAGCATCTCGAAAGAGGCGGAGTGGACCAATGGGACGCTCACGCCAGCCAGCCTAGGGGCCGGGCAGCCCCGGGCGCCGACCATCCCCTGGCGCCGGCAGGGCTGTAATAAGCATCCCTGGCGGTGGCCCGCCCCTGGCGGACCCGCTACGATCCACGTCGCCATCGACATTCAGGACGACGTGGGAGAGCGCACAGCGCCCGAACGCCGCACCGGCAGCGATCCGGCGTCGGCGGCGCTTGTCGCCGAACTGGTCGATGAGTTCAACTCGGCCTCGGACAGCGGGGCGCTGATGGGCATGGTGCTGCACCGCGCCGTCCTGGAGACGCGCTCCGACCGCGGTGTGATGTCCTGGATCGACGGCAACGAGATGATCGTCGCCGGCTGTCACGACCCGTTCGGCGAGCTGGTGCCCATCGGCAGTCGCTGGCCCCTGGCGGGCGAGCAGGTGAGCGCGGTCGCCCTGGCCGCGGGACGTCCGGAGGCGGGCAGCTACGGGGACATCGCCATCGGCGAGTTCAGCTCAGCTCTCCGGGAGGCCTACACGGGACTGAAGTACCTCCTGGTGGTGCCGGTGGTGGTGGGCGGCGAGGAGATCGCCATCCTCTGCGTCAGCCGGCGCCGCTCTGAGGAGTTCACGGCGGCCGACAGCGAAACCCTCGACACCATCGCCCGAGCCTGCGCCCATCCGCTGCGCGCCGCTCGGCTCGACGACATGCTCGGCGCGGCGATGCGAGAGGTGGCGCGGCGGCTCGCCGACGCGGAATCCGTCGAGCGTGTCAAGACCGACATCCTCCGGCTGGCCTCACACGAGCTGCGCAGCCCGCTCACCGTCCTCCACGGCTACCTCTCGCTGGTCCGCGACGGCTTCTACGGCGAGATCCCCGAACCCCTCGGCGGGGTCATCAAGATCCTGGAACGGCGCACCGATGAGATGAACGGGCTGGTCAACGACATGCTCGTGGCCGCCCGCGTCGAGGACCCTCCGGCCGAGACCGAGGCAGCAACCGTCGATCTCCGTGACCTGCTCCGCGATGCCGCGGATTCCGTCTCCCTGCGCGCCTCCGCGATGCACCGGATCCGCGTCGAGGCGTGCCCGGATCCGCTGCCGGCTCGCGTCGACATGGAGCGCGTGGTGCTGGCGCTGCGCAACATCATCGACAACGCCGTCAAGTACTCGCCGGGCGGGGGCGACGTGGTCTGCTGCGCCTCCGCCGATGACGGAGTGGCCAGGATCCGGGTGGCCGATCAGGGCCTGGGCATCGCTCCCGAGTATCGCGACAAGCTGTTCACCAGATTCGGCCGGGTGCTGACCACCGCCAACTCGCACATCCCCGGCATCGGCCTCGGCCTCTATTTCAGCCGCGAGGTGGCCCGCCGTCACGGCGGCGACGTGAGGCTCGTCGACGGTGACGCTCCGGGCAGCACCTTCGAGCTCAGCCTGCCATTGGCCCCGTAGCGGGTCAGATCCTCCGCAGGACCACCAGGGAACGGGCGGCCACGAGAAGGGGGTCCGAGGACTCGACAGTGCGCGGAGGATCGGCCGGGGCGGCGTCGGCGGTGTCGAGCAGCATCTCCCAGTGGTCGCCCCAGCCGCGGGGCAGCTGCCACGCCATGTCCTTGTGGTGGGAGTGGAGGATGATCAGCAGCGTGTCACCGCGAATCCGGTGGCCGTCGGGGGTGTGATCGGGAATCTCGTCGCCGTTGAGCAGCATCCCCAGAGACCGGCGCGATTCGTCGTCCCACTCCGCCTCGGTCATCTCGACACCCTGGTCATCGAGCCAGACCACGTCCTTGCGGCGCTGGCCGCGGCCGACCTGGCCCGCGAAGAAGCGCTGGCGGCGCAGCACCGGTTGCCCGGCGCGGAGAGCGATCACACGGCGCGTGAAGTCGAGGAGGGGCTGGTCGACGGCGGACCAGTCCAGCCAGGAGGTTTCGTTGTCCTGGCAGTACGCATTGTTGTTGCCGCGCTGCGTGCGCCCGATCTCGTCGCCGGCGAGGAGCATGGGACAGCCTTCAGAGAGGATCAGCGTGGCCAGGAGGTTGCGCTGCTGGCGCGCCCGCAGGGTGAGCACCACCGGGTCGCCGGTCTCGCCCTCAGCGCCACAGTTCCAGGAGCGGTTGTCGGTGGTGCCGTCGCGGTTCTGCTCGCCGTTGGCCTCGTTGTGCTTGTCGTTGTACGAGACCAGGTCGCGCAGGGTGAAACCGTCGTGTGAGGTGATGAAGTTGATGCTGCTGAAGGGGGAACGACCGTCCCCCTGGTAGAGGTCGCTGCTCCCGGTGAGGCGGTAGGCGAGCTCACCGACCCCGGCGACCTGGCCGCGCCAGTAGTCGCGCACGCAGTCCCGGTACTTGCCGTTCCATTCAGCCCAGCGCACTGGAAAGTTGCCCACCTGGTAGCCGCCCTCGCCGACATCCCACGGCTCGGCGATCAGCTTGACGTGGGCCAGGGTGGGATCCTGGTGGATGATGTCGAAGAACGCGGAGAGGCGATCGACGTCGTAGAACTGCCGGGCCAGCGCCGATGCCAGGTCGAATCGGAATCCGTCGACGTGCATCTCGCTGACCCAGTACCGCAGCGAGTCCATGATCATCTGCAGCGTGGAGGGGGAGCCGGCGTTGAGGCTGTTGCCGGTGCCGGTGACGTCGTAGTAGAAGCGCGGCCTGTCCTCGACGAGGCGGTAGTAGGAGCGATTGTCGACTCCACGGAAGCACAGGGTGGGCCCCATCTGGTTGCCCTCGGCGGTGTGGTTGTAGACGACGTCGAGGATCACCTCGAGCCCGGCGGCGTGGAGCGCCTTCACCATTGCCTTGAACTCGACCACCTGCCCGCCGGAGTCGCCGCTGCTCGAGTACCGGGCCTCGGGCGCGAAATACCCGATGCTGTCGTAGCCCCAGTAGTTGCGCAGCGCCTTGTCGACGAGCTGGTGGGAGTCCACGAAGTGGTGCACGGGCATCAGCTCGACGGAGGTGATCCCGAGAGTGGTGAAGTGATCCACCGCAGCGGGATGGGCGAGCCCTGCGTAGGTGCCGCGCAGCTCCTCGGGGATGCCGGGGTGGCGCATGGTGAACCCGCGCACGTGGGTCTCGTAGATGAGCGTGTCGTTCCAGGGCACGTCCGGGCGCCGCTCCCCGCTCCAGTCGAAGGTGTCGTCGACGACCACGCTGTGCGGCATGTGTTGGGCGGAATCCTGATCGCTGATCTTGTCGTCGCCCTTGTCGAGGACGTAGCCATACACCTCCGGTCCCCACAGCACCGAGCCGGAGACCGCCCGCGCGTAGGGATCGAGGAGCAGCTTGTGGCGGTTGTGGCGCAGCCCT
The DNA here is from genome assembly GCA_035552595.1 of Candidatus Dormiibacterota bacterium. Taxonomy (GTDB): domain Bacteria; phylum Chloroflexota; class Dormibacteria; order Aeolococcales; family Aeolococcaceae; genus Aeolococcus. Next base: position 25,150 of record DASZKZ010000091.1, on the reverse strand, counting down.
CGGTCGGCGTCATAGACGCCGTGAACGCGGTAGCCGTAGCGGGTTCCCGGACCGACCCGGGGGATGGACCCGTGCCAGACCAGGTCGGTCCGCTCGAGGAGGTCGTAGGCCGCCAGCATGCCGCCGGCCTCGTCGAGCAGGATGAGCTCGACCGCCTCTGCCTCGGAGGCGAAGAGGGCGAAGTTGGTGCCGTCCTCGCCGACGGTGGCCCCGAGAGGGTAGGAGCGCCCCGGCCACGCGGGAATGTTGCCCGCGGTCACGCCGCCCTCTCGAGCAGCGCCACCGGGGAGCTCCGGAGGAGGTCCTCGAGAGCGACCGGACCAGCCACCACGGCGCTGCCGTCACAGAGGTTGTGCCAATCACCGTCGGGCAGCGAGATCATGGTGTCTCCCCAGCGGCCCCCCCTGGTGAGGGCGCGGCGTTGTGCGATCGCGATCACCGCTGCGGGAGCACCCCGGATGAAGGCGATGACATCATCGGCAAACTCGCCATGGGCGCGCATCGCCAGGTAGGCGCCGAGCTCGCCGAAGGCGTCGGGGAGACGGCGCCGCAGGGCCAGAGCATCGCGGATGAGGAGCAGCTTGGGGGCTCCGCTGTCCTGGTCGGAGGCCCACGCCGAGGCAACTGTCGACCCGGCACCGGCCCGCAGCATGGCGCCACGCAGCGAGTAGTCCACCAGGCGGCGGTCGTCGGGATCGACAAGGCTCAGATCCCAGAGCTCACACCCCTGGTAGACGTCGGGTACGCCGGGCGACGCCAGCTTGAGCAGGGTCATGCTCAGTGAGTTGACCCTGCCCCATCCCACCAGCGGGGAGACGAAACCCTCCAGGTCGGCGACAAAGCGGGGGTCGCCGAGAACTCCGGTGACGAAGTCGCGCAGCGCCGCGTCGTAGGGGGCATCGGGCGCCAGCCAGCTGGTTCGACGCTTGGCTTCGTGGGCCGCCTTCTCCATGTAGGCGAGGGCCCGCTCCACACCCAGCGGCCAGGCGCCCACCACGGTCTGGTAGAGGAGGTACTCCATGCTGCCGTCGGGGCGCTGGTCACCCCAGCGTCCCTGGTGCATGGCCCGCCAGCGACGCACCGTCGCGGCCCACTCGCCGGGAATCTCGCTGAGCAGGTCGATCCGGCAGCGCACATCCTCGCTGCGCTTGGTGTCGTGCGTGGACGTGGCCAGCAGAGAGTGCGGACGCGACGCCTGAGCCAGCGCGTTGCGGTCGTGGAAGGCGGCCGTCTCCACGCCGAAATGCTCAGGCGAGTCGCCGACCTCGTTGAGGGAGACGAGGACGAGGTGGCGATAGAAGGCGGTGTCCTCGACGCCCTTGGCGGCGGCGGCCGCGCAGAGCTGCTGCAGGCGCAGCACCAGGTCGCTCTCGGCCAGGTGGGGGTCCAACTCGGTGGTCGCGAAGTCGGTGGGCCGGCCGAAGCGGAAGAGATCGGCGATGAAGTCGAGAAGGCGCCGGTCGATCTCCGGTGCGTTGGCGTGCGCTGCCGCCACCGCCGTGCGCACCAGGGCGGCGTCCATGGCGGTGGGCGGGGGGTCGCGGGGATCGACGTAGGTGCGGTACACCGGAACGGCGGCGACCAGCTCGACGACGGCGTCGCGAATCTCGCTGTGGGTGTGGTCGCGCTGTGCCGGATAGGCGTCGCAGATGCGGGCGAGCAGCCCGGTGAGCCGCTCGACGTCGCTGACCAGGGTGGTGCGCAGGATGTCGCGCTTGCCTTCGAGCGCGACGCCCGCGAAATCCGCCGGCTGACCGGTCGCCTCGTGGTGGAGCTCGATCAGCTCGCTGCGCCCCGCGGGATCGACGAACAGGCCGTTGACGATGGCGAGGAAGTCGTAGCCGGTGGTGCCGTCGAGCACCCACGGTGGCGGCGGTTCATCGCGCCCCCCGATCTTCTCGGCGAGCAGCCAGCTGTCCCCACCGCTGGCGTCGCGCAGCCTCTGCGCGTACTGGAGGGGGCGGCGCAGGCCGTCGATGTGGTCGATGCGCAGCCCGTCGACCACGCCGCCGCGGACCAGCGCGGTGGTCAGCGTGCTCAGCTCCGCGAAGACCACCGGGTCCTCCATCCGGACCCCCACCAGCGTGTTGATGTCGAAGAAGCGCCGGTAGTTGACCTCCTCGACGGCCATGGTCCAGCGTGCCAGCCGGTGGTGCTGCGCGTTGAGGATGTGATCCAGGGCGGCGACGTCGGTGTTCAGCGGAACGAGAACGGCCTCCACCGCGGCGGCCACAGCACCTCCACCGAGCAGGCCGGCCACCTCGGCGGTGACGGCGTTGCGTGCCACCAGGCGGCGTCTCCGCGACTCGTCGTCGACGCCGCCGGGCAGGCGCGCGGTGGCGGCGACGGCATCGCCGACCAATGGATTGCGCGTGGCGGCGAGCAGCTCCGCGACGGTCTCGATGGAGAGTGGGTAGCGCTGCTCGGCGTGCGCGATCAGAAGCTCGCCGCTCTCGCTCACCACGCGGATCAACCCGTTCTCGAGGGCGCGTCCCACATGGTCGCTCAGCACGGGCACGAGAATCCGATGACGGAGCCGCTGCTCGTCAACCTCCCAGTCGATGTCGAAGAACTCCGCGTACGCTGAACCCGGTCCGTCGGCGAGCACGTCCCACCACCAGCGGTTGCGCCGATCGGCGATCGACATGTGGTTGGGGACGATGTCGAGCAGCTGGCTCAGGCCCTGGTCTCGCAGCGCATCGCACATGGCGCGGTGCGCCCCGACACCACCCAGGTCGTCACTGATGCGGGTGGGGTCGACCACGTCGTACCCGTGCGTGCTGCCGGGCGCGGCCTGCATGTAGGGAGAGCAGTAGACGTGGCTGATGCCGAGATCGGCAAGGTATCCGGCCTGCGCAGCCAGAGCAGCGAAATCGAACTCGGCGCGCAGCTGCACGCGATAGGTGGCGCGACGCTGAGGGCGCGTGGCGCTGTCGTCAGAGGTCATCCGGTCACAATCACACCCGTGCCCTGCGTCTGTTGATCGTCGGATTATGAGGGGGCCGTCACCGTGGACCGTTGCGCTGTGTGGGCGCCCAGAGCACGTGGAGTGGAGGTGGAGACGCGCGCCGGAAAACGCCCGCTGACAGCCCTGCCAGGAGGCTGGTTCGAGCTCGAGGAAGCGCTGGCCGCGGGCGAGGACTACGCGTTCGTCCTCGACGGGGGCAGGGCTCGTCCGGACCCGCGGTCACCGTGGCAGCCCCACGGTGTGCACGGCCCGTCGCGCGCCGTCGACCACGGCGCCTTCACCTGGACGGACGCGTCGTGGCTGGGGCGCGCGCTCGCCGACTGCGTCGTCTACGAGCTGCATGTCGGCACGTTCGCCGAGGCGGGCACCTTCGACGGTGCCGCAGAGCACATCGCTGAGCTCGTGGAGCTCGGCGTCGGTGCGGTCGAGCTGCTCCCGGTCGCCGCCTTTCCCGGCGAGCACGGTTGGGGGTACGACGGCGTCGATCTCTATGCCGTGCATCACGCCTACGGCGGGCCCGACGGTTTGAAACGCTTCGTCGACGCCTGTCACGCCGCGGGCCTCGCCGTGATCATGGACGTCGTCTACAACCACCTCGGCCCGGATGGCAATCACCTCGCGGAGTTCGGGCCGTACTTCACCGACCGCTACCGAACGCCCTGGGGCGAGGCCATCAACTACGACGGCGCCGACAGCGACGAGGTGCGCGCGTTTGTGGTGGACAACGCTCTGATGTGGCTCCGCGACTATCACTGCGACGGCCTCCGCCTGGACGCGGTGCACGCCATCCTGGACAGCTCCGCGGTCCACCTCGTGGAGGAGATCGCCACCGCGGTGCACGGCCTCTCCAGGGAGTTGGGGCGACCGCTCTGGGTGATCGCGGAGAGCGACCTCAACGATCCCCGTGTGGTGCGTGCGGTGGAGCGCGGCGGGTATGGCTGTGACGCGCAGTGGAGCGACGACCTCCACCACGCGCTCCATGCCACTCTCACCGGCGAGGTGAGCGGCTACTACGCCGACTTCGGGCAGGTCGGGGACGTCGCCCGAGCCCTCCGCGATGTCTTCGTCCATCCGGGCGCCTACTCGCGCTTTCGCCGGCGGCGCCATGGCCGCGCCGTCGGCTCCCTGCCCGGGACGCGCTTTCTGAGCTACATGCAGGACCACGACCAGGTGGGCAACCGCGCCCGCGGCGAGCGCAGCGCCGCGCTGATGAGCGTCGGGCGCGTGCAGATCGCCGCCGCCCTGGTGCTCCTGGGCCCCGGTGTGCCCATGCTCTTCGCCGGCGAGGAGTGGGCGGCCTCAACCCCCTTCCTGTACTTCACCGATCATCAGGATCCCGAGATCGCGCGGGCCGTCGCCGCGGGACGGCGGCGCGAGTTCGCGGCATTCGGATGGGATCCCGCGATGGTGCCGGATCCCCAGGCTCGGGACACCTTCGCGCGCTCCCGCCTGCGCTGGTCCGAGCGCGAGCGCGAACCGCACGGCCAGGTCCTGCGCTGGTACGCAGACCTGATCGCGCTGCGCAACAGGCTGGAGCCACTGCGCGACGGCGATCGCTCGGCGGTCTGGGTGGAGCACGACGAGGTGGCTCGCTGGCTGGTGATGCGGCGTCCGGCTGTCACCGTCGCGTGCAACTGGGGCGACGCCGAGGTCGAGCTCCCCGTCGCCGCCGGGGCGGTGGTGCTGAGCAACGTGGAGGTGGTGGCATCCGCCACCGGGACGGTGGTGGCGCCGGACGGCGTGGTGGTGGCCCGAGCCTAGCCCGCGTGGGCCGCCGCCACCCGTCGGGCGGCCAGCTCCACGCCCGTGATGCGGAAGGCGCCGGCACAGTCGCATTCGACCACGGTGGTGTCATGGGCGAGGCAGGCGCGACAGACGATCGCGTTGCAGGGGACACATCGGTAGAAGGTGTCGGTGATGGCCACGTCGCACACCGAGCAGGATGGGCTGCCGATCTCCCACACCTCGTCGACCACCTCGAGGTTCGACGAGGACCCGTCGGGCAGGTGGACACCGGTGGGGCGGAGGTGCAGGCGCGCGGGTGGTTCGCAGGCGCAGGTTCGCATGCGAACAAGTGTACGGCACCCGAGCGCGTGTGCCCAGAGGGCCGTCACCCGCCAGGCGGGGGTCCCGGGACTCCGGCTACGCGGCGCTCCCCGCCCCGGAGAGCTCGCTCGCTCCCGCCTGGCGGAGCAGGGCGCGGGTCGCCGTGACCCGGCAAGCGAGCATCTCGAGGATCTCGTCGAGGCGTTCACGCAGCTCCGAGTTGAGCGCTATCGGATGGTTGTCGATGTCGCGGAGAAGAGCGGAGAGGCGGACCGCCTTCTGGTCGATGTGCGCGACGATCTCCTGAGGACTCTCGACCGTCGCGGCGCTCTGACTCGGCTCCATCCAGATACCTCCGTGGTTTGCCGGTGCGGACGTACCGCTGCGGGTGGTTGGTACCCGCCGTCCCCCAAGCCTAGGCCGCCCGGGCTCCGGTATCAAGGGCCGGCGTGCGCGCCCGCACGGGGCGCGCGGCCGCGCCTCCGCGACCGCGAGGGCCCTGTAGACTGGGCGACGCCACCGGCGGAAGGCACCTGCGCGGATGGCGGAACCGGTAGACGCGCGGGACTTAGGATCCCGTGGGGCAACCCATCCGAGTTCGAGTCTCGGTCCGCGCACCACGCCACATCGAATACGGCATAGGAACCCAGTGAGCGCAACCACCAGTCCGGTCGACATCTCCGTGGCCGTGGAGCGGCAGCCGGAGTCGCGCGTCCAGCTGCGCGTCGAGGCCCCGGCGGCCGAGCTCGACGCCGCTGTCGGCGCCGCCCTCCGCCGCCTCGCCGGGCGCATCCGGCTTCCGGGCTTCCGCCCCGGCAAGGCGCCGGCGGCGATGGTGGAGCGGGCGGTCGGATGGGAGGCGGTGCGCCAGGAGGCGGTCGACGCCCTCGTCCCCGACCTGTACTCGCGCGCTCTCCAGCAGGCCGGGGTCGAGCCGGTCGAGGATCCCCAACTCACCCTGGAGCCGGTGGAGCGTGGCCAGCCGCTGGTCTTCACCGCCACGGTCACGGTCCGCCCCGACGTCGAGCTGGGTGATTACAGATCCCTGCGCGTCGACGTCCCCGCCACCGAGGTGACCGACGAGCAGGTCGACGAGATGGTCGAGGAGCTGCGCCGGCGACACAGCGAGCTGCGCGACGTCGAGCGCCCCGCCCAGTCGGGGGACGTGCTCCGCTGCACGCTGGTGATGCGCCGCGGTGAGGAGGTCCTCAGCGGTGAGGACGAGGAGGACCGCGACCTCGACATCGACCGTGAGCGGCTGCTTCCCGGGCTCGCCGACGCCGTCATCGGGATGGAGGCCGGGGCGCAGCGGTCCTTCCAGCTCCAGCTGCCCGAGGATTTCAGCCGCGAAGAGCTGCGTGGCGCCACCGTCGACGTCGACGTGTCGGTCAGCGCCATCCGTGAGCGGATCCTTCCCCCTCTCGACGACGCCCTGGCCGCCCTGGCCGAGCGCGGCAGCACCCTCGAGGAGCTGCGCGCCGACTACCGCGCCCGCCTCGAGGAGATCAGCGCCGAACGGGACCGCGAGGCCCTCGAGGCCGCCGCCCTGGAGGCATTGCGCAACCACGTCGTGGTCGAGCTCCCCGACTCCATGGTGGAGAGGGAGATCGACCGCCAGGTCGCCGACCTCGACACCCGCCTGCAATCGATGGGCATGCCACTGGAGCGCTACCTGGAATACACCGGCACCACCACCGAGAAGCTGCGCGGCGAGCGCCGCGAGGCGGCGGTGCAGCGCCTGCGGCTCGAGCTCGCCCTCGATGCGCTGGTGGAGGCCGAGGGGATCGAGATCGACGAGGCCGCCGTGGTGCGCGAGGAGGAGCGCCTCACCAAGGGCCGCAAGCTCACCGCTCAGCAGCGCCGGCGCGTCCACCAGGGGACCCACCTCGACCTCGCCAGGCAGGGCGCGGGGGAGCGGCTGGTGGAGATCGTCCGCGGCGACGGCTGAGGACCCCGGAGCTCACTCAAAACCAGAGGACGCGTGTACGCTGCCACCGCCGTGTGGTGGAGTCCTCTCCTGCGTCCTCGTCCCACCCGCCGGCCCGACGGATCCTGCACGGTCCTCGAGGCCGACGACGTGCTTCCGCCTGCCCCGTCCGCGCCCGCGGAGGAGCCGGCCGCCTCGGCCGCGGACGACCTGCGCGCCGCCGCCCGTCTCGCCGCTCACATCCACGGCGAGGGTCCGCCGGTGGCCGGCGCCGCGGCCGCCGCCGCCGCGCTCCAGAGGCTCACAGCTCCAGGCGACCCGCGCCGCTTCCAGGCCTGGCTGCTCCAGGGCCTGTACCACCGCATGGCCTGCACCGAGGCGCGCCGAGGGGCCGGCACCGACGCGGTCGCCCGTGCTCACGAGGTCCGCGCACGGAGCGTGCTGCGCCTCGCCGCCACCAGTCCCGACCGTCTCACCGCCGCCCGGGCCCGGGCAGCACTCCTCCGCCTCGCCGGCAGCACGCGATGGGCGACCGATGTGCGGCCGATGAATCACTGAGGCGTATCTATAATGGCCCGACCATGACACCGCAGAACCTGATCCCGATGGTCGTCGAGACAACCAACCGCGGTGAGCGCGCATTCGACATCTATTCGCGCCTGCTCAAAGATCGCATCATCTTCATCGGCACGCCGATCGACGATCAGGTGGCCAACGTGGTCATGGCGCAGTTGCTCTTTCTCGCCGGTGAGGATCCCGAGAAGGACATCATGATCTACATCAACAGCCCGGGCGGTTCGGTGTACGCGGGGCTGGCGATCTACGACACCATGTGCTATGTCGAGCCACGGGTGGGCACCATCTGCATGGGCATCGCCGCGTCGATGGCGGCGGTGATCCTGGCCGGCGGAGAGACCGGAATGCGCTTCTCGCTGCCCAACACGCGCGTGCTCATCCACCAACCCTCGGGCGGTTTCAGCGGCCAGGCGGCCGACATCCAGATCCACGCCCAGGAGATCCTCCGCGTGCGCCGCCGCATCGACGAGATCCTCGCCCAGCACACCGGCAAGCCCATCGAGGTGATCAACCGCGACTCCGACCGCGACTTCTTCATGAGCGCGGAGGAGGCCAAGGCCTACGGCCTCATCGACGAGATCATTCAGGGCCGGCCCAAGGCGGGCGGCCCCGTTCCCAAGATCGCCAGCAACGGCGGGGCGCCTCGCGACGGCGGCGACGGCCCCGAGGCGGGCGGCGGCGCGGCCACTCGCTGACCGCGCACGGATGTGATCGGTTCGTTTCCATCTGTCTAGGCGCGGCCCCGGCGGCACCGTGGTACGGTGACTGACGATGACCGAGCGCGACGATCGCCGCCGCCACACTCGCTGCTCCTTCTGTGGCAAGGGCCAGGAGCAGGTGCGCAAGCTCGTCGCCGGCCCGGGTGTCTACATCTGCGACCAGTGCATCGACCTCTGCCAGGAGGTGCTGGAGGAGGACAACCGCTCCACCACGCAGAAGCGCGGCAAGGGGGGGATGATCCCCAACCCACAGGTCATCGCCGCCTCGCTCGATCAGTACGTCATCGGCCAAGAGCATGCCAAGAAGGTGCTCTCGGTGGCGGTGTTCAACCATTACAAGCGCATCGCCCACGCCAAGTCCAACGGCGACGTGGAGCTGCAGAAGTCGAATGTCCTGCTGGTGGGCCCCACCGGCTGCGGAAAGACGCTGCTGGCTCAGACGCTGGCCAAGATCATCGACGTGCCCTTCTCCATCGCCGACGCCACCTCGCTGACCGAGGCGGGCTACGTCGGCGAGGATGTCGAGAACATCCTGCTGCGCCTCATCCAGGCCGCCGACTTCGACATCTCCCGGGCGGAGCGCGGGATCATCTACATCGACGAGATCGACAAGATCGCCCGCAAGTCGGACAACCCCAGCATCACGCGCGATGTCAGTGGTGAGGGGGTGCAGCAGGCCCTGCTGAAGATCCTCGAGGGCACCGTGGCCAACGTCCCCCCGCAGGGCGGACGCAAGCATCCTCACCAGGACTTCATCCAAATCAACACCACCAACATCCTCTTCATCTGCGGCGGGGCATTCGACGGGCTGGAGAGGATCATCGAGCAGCGCGTGGGCAACCGAACCATCGGCTTCAACAGCAAGCCGCACGGCAGTCGCACCAAGGAGACGACCCGCATCCTGCGCGAGCTCCAAGCCCAGGACCTCCTCAAGTACGGGCTCATCCCCGAGTTCATCGGCCGTCTGCCCATCAACGTCTCGCTCGACTACCTCGACGAGGATGACATCATCCGCATCCTGACCGAGCCCAAGAACGCCTTCGTCAAGCAGTACGAGAAGTTCTTCGCGCTCGACGACGTGCAGCTGGTGTTCCACGAGGGCGCGCTCAAGGCGATCGCCCACAAGGCGCTGGCGCGCGGCACCGGCGCGCGCGGCTTGAAGTCGATCATCGAGGACGTCCTCCTCAACAGCATGTTCGAGGTGCCCAGCCGCCCCGACATCAAGCGCTGCGTGATCACCGAGCAGTCCATCACCGACGGCGTCGAGCCGCTCCTGCTCACCGAGGAACCGACCAAGCGCGGCGCCGCTGCTGCCGCCGCCGCCGCCGAACAGTCCGCATAACCGTCCCATGACCCTGCGGGGGCGGCTGATCGCGCTCGCCGCGACGGCGGTGCTCCTCCTCGGCGGCACGATCGTGGTGCTGCTGCGCTCGCGCACGGCCGATTGCACCGTGGTGGCACCGCGGCCCTCCCTGGCACCTGTCCTGAGGGCGCTCGGCGACTTCGATCAGTCCTACGATGCCGGCAACGTCGCCGCCCTCGAGGATGCCGCGGGCCGTGCCGCCGCGGCCCTCCACCCCGACCTGATCGGCGCCACCGCCGAGACGCCGGTCGCCGTCGCGGCCGCGCGGCCCGGCGCGCCGGCAGCGCTGGTCGTGCCGCTGCGCTCCCACACCCCCCTGAGCAATGGCGCGCCTCCGCTGGCAGGGCTGGTGGCGTTCCTGCGGGACTGTCAGGGCAACGCCTACTTCGCCGCGGTCGAGGACGACGCGCTCCTCCAGCCTCCGCTTCTCCAGTTCCCGTCGATCACCCGCGATCAGGCGGCGCGGCTCGGCCTCTCGTCAGTCCATCTCGAGTACCTGGACTCCCCGTTCTCCCCCCGCTGGCAGACCACCGGACAGCCGGCACAGTCACTGGCCGCGCGCTGAGGCTGGCGCCCCGCCTGCCGTGCCGGGCGCGCCCATAATCCGCCGACGCCGACCGCGTGCATGAGGGAGCGGGGCATGGGCTCGAGCCGCGGGTGGATCGCGCTGATCGCCGGGCTGACCGGCGCCGCCCTGGCCGGCTGCGGGGACACCGCCGCCACGACCCCATCGGCCACCCAGGTCGTGGCCACGCCGTCGACCGCGACCGCGGGTGGGGCGCTGGCGGGCTTCCTCGCCGCCGCCACCGCTGAGGACAACCTCCAGGTGCCGGTGTGGCTGGCCACCTCGGTCGACAGCACCGACCTCGGCGAGCTGCTCCGCGTCTACGCCGACTTCGGCACCACGGGCGGCCTCTTCTGGGAGGTTGGCGGCGTCACCGTCACCGGGGTGACCACCGTCGACGCCACCCACGCCGACGTGGCGCTGAGCGGCCCGGTGGTGTGGTGTCTGGGCAAGGCGCCCGGCGATCCCGCCGCCACGTGCAGCCAGGTCACCGGCGTGCCCGCACGGCAGGACACCTACTCGGCGATCGACGTCGACGGCCAGTGGAAGGCCGACATCGACGTCAACGCCAGCGGCGGCCTGGACCACAACCCGCAGGCGTCGCCCACCGCCGGCGCGCCCACGCCCTCACCCACCTGAGCAGCCCAGCGCGACGGCAGCCCCGCCGCGGGGTCTCCGCGGCGGGGCTGCCTATACTCGGCGTCCACCGATGGACAAGGCCTTCGACCCGCGCACCGTCGAGCCCGTCTGGCGTGCGCGCTGGGAGGAGCTCGGGATCGGCATCGCCGACGCGTCCTCAGGCCGCCCCTCGTTCACCGTGGCTCTGCCGCCGCCGAACATCACGGGCGTTCTCCACCTCGGCCACGCCATGGGCTTCTCGATCCAGGACACCCTGTGCCGGCACCATCGCATGCTCGGCTACGAGGTCGAGTGGTGCCCGGGCACCGATCACGCCGCCATCGCCACCCAGAACGTCATCGAGCGTCAGCTCGCCGCCGAAGGGACCAGCAAGGAGGAGCTGGGGAGGCCCCTGTTCCAGGTCCGCGTCGACGCCTGGTACGAGGAGTACGGCGGCCGCATCTTCGACCAGATGCGCCGCCTCGGCTTCACCTGCGACTGGAGCCGGGCCCGGTTCACCCTCGACGAGGACTACGTGCGCGCGATTCGCACGGCCTTCAAGAATCTCTTCGACTCGGGGTTGATCTACCGCGGGCCGCGCATCGTCAACTGGTGTCCCAACAACCTCTCGGCGATCAGCGATGAGGAGATCGACTGGCGGGAGCACACCGACACCATGGTCCACCTCCGCTATCCCATCGAGGGGGGTGGCGAGATCGTGGTGGCCACCGTCAGGCCTGAGACCATGCTCGGCGACGCGGCGGTCGCCGTCGCCCCGGGTGATCCGCGCTACCGCGAGCTGGTGGGCCGCAGCGTGAGGCTGCCGCTCACCGGCCGGATCGTGCCCATCATCGAGGACGCCGCCGTGCAACCCGACTTCGGCACCGGTGCCCTCAAGGTCACCCCCGCGCACGACCCCACCGACTACGACATCGGCCAGCGCCACGGCCTCCCCATGATCACCGTGATCGCGCCCGACGGCACCATGGACGTTCCCGAGCTCCCGCAGTTCCACGGGCTTCCCACCGACCAGGCCCGGGTGGCGGTGACCGAGGCGCTGCGAGCCACCGGCGCCGTGCTCGAGGAGGAGGAGTACGTGCACGAGGTGGGTCACTGCGACCGCTGCGGACACGTGCTCGAGCCCTTGATCAGCGCGCAGTGGTGGGTGCGCATGACCGAGCTGAGCGGACCTGCCATCGCCGCGGTCGAGTCGGGGGACACCAACTTCCATCCCCGCCGCTACACCGACGTCTACCTCGCCTGGATGCGCAACATTCGCGACTGGTGCATCAGCCGCCAGATCTGGCTGGGCCACGCCATCCCGGTGTCGACCTGCGCCAACGACCACACCTTCGCGTGGATCGAGCCGCCGTCCGCCTGCGCGACCTGCGGCGACACCACCCTGGAGAACGATCCGGACGTCCTCGACACCTGGTTCAGCAGCGCGCTCTGGCCCTTCGCCATCTTCGGATGGCCCGAGGAGACCGAGGATCTGCGCCGCTTCTACCCGACCGACGTCTGCGTGACCGCACGCGACATCATCTTCCTCTGGGTGGCCCGGATGATCTTCACCGGGCTCCGCTTCACCGCCCAGGTCCCCTTTGCCGACGTGATCATCACCAGCACCGTGCAGGCGGTCGACGGCACCAGGATGAACAAGTCCAAGGGCAATGCTGTCGATCCTCTGCCCATGATCGACAGCCACGGTGCCGACGCGGTGCGAGCCTGGGCGGCGGCGGTGGGGACGGGAGGCCAGGACGTCCGCTTCAACGAGGACCGCATCGAGAGCTACCAGAGATTCGCCAACAAGATCTGGAATGCCACCCGATTCCTGGTGGCGCGGCTCGACGACGGCACCGGGCACATGACCGCCCCCGACCCGGAGCCGGCCATCGATGATCTTCGCCCCGAGGACCGCTGGATGTTGTCACAGGTGGCCGAAACTGTGGAAGCGGTGGACGAGGCACTGAGCAGCTACCGTCTCCATGAGGCGGTGGAGCGTCTCTACGACGTTACCTGGCACTCCTTCTGCGACGGCTACGTGGAGATGATCAAGCCCCGCCTCCGTGACGACGCCCCCGACCCCTCCCGCCGGGCGGCGGCGCACACCGCCATCACCACCCTCGACGTGCTCCTGCGTCTGCTCCATCCGTTCATGCCCTTCATCACCGAGGAGTGCGCGCAGCGCCTGCCCGACCCCGCGCCCAGCCTGCAGCGGCGCGACTGGCCGAGGGTGGCGCCGGGATGGCGCGAGGGGCTGGCCGGGCCGCATCGCGCGGCCGTCGACGAGCTCCTCCAGCTGGTGCAGAGGGTGCGCGCGCTCCGTGACGAGAGTGGCGTGCCCCGCGGGGAGCGCCACCGCCTCCAGCTCCGCGGCGGCGACCCGGCGGTGGCGGGGGAGGAGAGGATCCGGCTGCTCACCGCCCTGGTTCCGGTCGATGTCGTCAACGGAGCGCTCGACGGCGGGGTCACCCTGGTCGCCGGCGCTCTGGAGGCGCGCTATCACCTGGTGGTGGGGGAGCGCGAGCGCGCCCGCGCCCGCCGCCGCCTCGGTGAGCTCGAGGCCACCATCTCCCGGCTCGACGCGCAGCTCGCCAACCAGGGGTTCACCGGCCGGGCCCGCCCTGAGGTGGTGGACGACGTGCGGCGCCGGCTCGACGAGGCACGTCGAGAGCACGCTGCCCTTCGTGGCCAGGGAGAAGGGTCATGACCCCTGTGCTCGGCGACAGCGTCTCCCTCCTGGTGGTCGGTGTCGCCGCGCTGATCGGGTACGTGGCGGTGCTCTGGGTGGCGACCGCGTTCTTCGTCTGGAGGGACGCGCGGCGGCGCTCCGACGCGGCGGCCTTCCAGCTCTTCTCGCTCCTGCTCGGGTTCGTCCCCCCCTTCCTGGGGGCGCTCGTCTACCTGATGATCCGGCCGCCTCGCACCCTCGACGAGGAGCGTGCCTTTGCGCTCGAGGAGCAGACCCTGCTCGAGATCGACAACGATGCCGTCCCCCTCCGCCCCTGCCCCTCGTGCGGGCGCGAGATCGAGGTCGAGTTCATCGTCTGCCCCTACTGCCGCACCCAGTTCGCGCGCCGCTGCCACGGCTGCGACCGCGTGCTCCGGCTGGGCTGGGCGGTGTGCCCGTACTGCGCAGAGGAGGTGGGGCACGCGCCGCTGGGTCGCGTCACGCGCACCGGCTGAGCCGATCGCGTGCTGAGCGCCGGGCTCCGGCTGGTCCTGGCCGTGGCCGCGCCGCTGGCCGCCGCCGCCGCTGTCCACGAGCTGCGTCGCCGCCGCCGCCTGGTTGCGCTGATCGCCGTGCTGTCGATCTGCGCCTGCGCGGCCCTGACCGTGACGGTGGTCTCCGGGGTGTCCGGCGGAGCCTCCGTGGAGCGCAGCTTCGGCTCCGCAATCCCCGGTGTCGACCTCACCGCGCGAGCTGACCAGGCCTCCGTCGCGATCATCCTGGTGGCCTGTGTCGCCGCCCTTCTCGCGGTGCCGCGCCACCGCCATGACGGGGAGCGCCTCGCCGGCCTGCTCCTCTGCCTGGCCGGCGCCGTCACGGTGGCGACCGCCGGCAACCTGGTCCTGGTCGCGGCCGGGGTCGAGGTGATCGCCGCGGGCACCCTCCTGCTCCGCGGTCAACGCGGACCCGGTTCACGGTCCTCGGCGATCCTCGCCGGCCTCCTCTGCGGCGCCGGGCTGGCGCTGGTGGCGGCGGCCACGCAGCTGGTGTCCGCAGCGGGCAGCAGTGATCTCGCCGCAGTGCCTCCGGGCGCGATCGGAGGGGCGCTGGCGATCCCGTGGGCGCTGGGGGGTGCCGCTCTGCTGCTCTCGCCGGCGCTTCCCGGCGAGGGCGGATCCCCGGCTCGTGACTTCGCGGCGGTTGGGGCCCTGCCCGCAGGCTTCCTGGTGCTCCTCCGGCTTCAGGAGAGCGCGGGCGGTCAGCTGCCCGGCAACGCCGCCGTGACCCTGGCCATCGTGGGAGCTGCGGTCGCCGCCGTGGCGGCCTACACGGCTCGGCGGGCGGTGACGATGGCCTCCGCCGGGCGATCGGGGATCGCCATCCTCGCCGGCGTGCTGGTGAGCCTCTTCGGCGGCCCGCTCAGCACCGGCGGGACCGCCCTGGCCGGGCTGTTCCTGGCCGTCGAGCTGGCCCTGCTGGCGGCGCCCTCGTGGGGCCGGCGGCCCTCCCGGTGGTCGGCCGCCTCGATGGCACTCATCGCCCTTCCGGGAGGGGCGGCCTTCGCGGTGGTCGCGGTGGGGCTGGCGACGGCGGCCCATCGCGGGGCGGCCGCCTTTCCGCAGCTGCTGGTGCTCAGCGGGGTGGTGGCCGTGGGCGCCACCGCCGCGGCGCGAGCCGTCGCCATCCCGCCCCGCCCCTGGCGACCGGCGCTCCCCGGGGCGCTGGTCGCGGTCGCCGCTGGGCTGGGCGGCGGGCTCGTTCCCGGCCTGGCGCTGCGCTACGTCGCCGCTCCTCTCTCCGGAGGAGCCACGGCGGTCGACATCGACGGCGGGGCCCTGGCGGTGCCCGGGGGCGGCTTCGCGGGCGGCTACTTCGCGGTGGCTGCGGCGGTCGTCCTGATCACTGCCGCCGCCGCCATCGTGGTCGCCGGCGACGACTACATCGCGGAGGCGGCGCCGGCACCACACCCGGTGAGCGTGCCCCCACTTCGCCTCCTGCTGCGCCTGCGGCGGCGGTCGCGCCCCGCGGCACGGGGCGCCGCCACCGTCGCTCGCCGCCTCGACCACTGGCTGGAATCCCAGCCTCAGGTTCCGCTGTTCGTCGTGGGGGCCGCGCTCGCCGTGCTCCTCTTTCACTGATGGCGCCCAACGAGCCACTGCTCGCCGGCGTCGGCTTTCTCGCGGCCGTTGTGGTCACCCTGGTCGACGGTCGTCACGCGGTGACCTACGCCGCGGTGGCAGCGGCCGTGGGGCTGATGCCGTCGGTGGCCGCCTTCTACGGGGCCGACGCTGTCCTGGTGCTGGCCGGCGCGGCGGCCCTCACAGGCCTGGCCGGCCCCCTGAGCAGCGCCCTCGCCCATCGGGTGAGCTGGATGGCCGGAGTCGATCCCCTCGTCCCCGTCGTCGCCGGGTCGGAGGCGCTGTTCGGCCCCCGCAGCATCCGCGTGGCCGCTGCCGTGCTGGTCCTTCCCGCCGCGTCCTGGGTCAGCTTCAATGTTCCGCTGGGGTCGGCCTCCACCGTCAGCGGAGTGCTCTTTCCGGCCGCGCTGGTGTGGGGCTGCGCCGGGATGCGCCTGCTCAGCGCGCGTACCCTCTTGGACATCGCGGTCGGGGTTGCCGCGCTGGGCATCGCCGTCGCCGCCGCCTGGTTCCTCGCCGCCGGCGTGGACACGCTCTCGGGCGCCATGACCGCCGCGGCCGCGGCGCCGGGGGCGGCCATCACAGCGGGCTGGTTGCGGGGGCGCCACGGGGCGGCGCGGCCGGCTCGGGCGTCGCCGTGAGCGTGGCTCCGGTGGCGATCACCTGGGCTGTCGCCGGGGTCGTCGCCGCCCTCCTGCTGCCGCGGGCCCGGCGGCGGCGTCTGGCGGCACTCGTCCCCCTGGCCGCGGCCGTGGCGGCGCTGACCTCGCTGGGTGGGGGAGCCGACCTCATCGCGGCGTCCGCTCCTGGAGGGTTGCTGCTGGGCCGATCGGCGAGTGGCCTGGTGCTGCTCTGCGCTCTGGCCGCCACCCTCTGCCTGCTCCTCGCACCCCCTCCCGACGGTGGCGAGGTCCTGGTTCTTGCGGCCTGCGGCGCGCTCTCCGCGGTGGCGCTGGCCGCGGGGTCGCCCCTGGTGTGGGGCATCTGCTTCGTCGCCGGCACCGCGCTGCTCGGGGTGCGCTGGGTGGCGGCCGCCCCGGCCCGGGCCACCCTCGCCGCCGCCCGGGTGGGCACGCTCGGGGCGGCCGCCATGACCGCGGCGTCGCCCTTCCTCCCCGTCGACGTCGCCGCCGTGCCGCCGCGCGCCCATCTGGCCGGCGCCCTGCTCGCCGGGGGGATCGCGGCCGGGTTCGGGTTGGTCCCCCTGGGTGGGTGGGTCGCCGGAGGGGGCCGGCTGGTGCGAGGAGCCGCGCTGGCCCCCTGGGCGCTGCTGCTCCTGCCCGCTCTCCTGCTCACCGTCCAGCCGCTCCAGGCGGTGTTTCCCTCCGCGGCTCGGGTCACGTTCGGGGCCATCCTGCTGCCCGCGGGCGCCATCAGCGCCGTATGGGCGGCGGCGCGCGGGCTCAGCGCCCCGGATGACCAGCGCTACCCGCGTGTCCTCCTCGCCGACCTCGGCCTGGTGGCCATGGGTCTCGCCACCCCGCAGCCCGCCGCCCGGCTGGGCAGCCTCCTGCTCATGCTCACCCACCTCTGCGTGGGCCCGCTGCTGGTCCAGGACCCCGCGGGCGCCGCACCCCGCCCCCGCCGTCTGGCCTGGGTGGCGCTGAGCGGGATCCCACCGGGGCCGGCCTTCTGGGGGCGCTTCGCCCTGGTCACGGCGCTGACCTCCGGCTTCGGCGGCACCCTGCTCCTGGCGGTCCTGCCGGTCACGGGAGCGATGCTCGTGATCTCCGTGCGAGCCGTGGTGGCCGCCCCGAGAGCGGTGCCCGCGGCCGCGCCCGGGCCTGCGGCTCGCCTGGCGGCGTGGGTGCCCGCGCTCGCCGCCCTCACTGTCGGGCTGCTGCCGAGCGCGTCCCTGCACGCCCTGCTCGGGGTGGGCTGATGGACCCCACCGGCCTTCTCCAGGCGATTCTCGCCGTGGCGGTCTACCCGGGGGCCGTGTTTCTGACCCTGGCGGCGCTCCTGCACGGGCGCATGGCCGGACACGGCCCCGGTCTGGGCGCGCGCCGAGCGGTCCCCGCCACCGGCCTGCTCCCGGGCCTGGCGGCCACCGTCGCCACCGCCATGCTGCCCCTGACCGGATCGCCCGCGCTCCGCCTGCCTCCCGCCACCGGCGTGGCCGGCAACGTGGTCGCCGTGGGGGTCCTGCTCGCCGTCGCGATCGACCTGGGCGGGGCATCGCGACGGGCTTCCGCGCTCGCCGCCGCCGCCGCGGTGCCGGTGCTCGCTCTGGCGGCGGCGGGATCCACACTGAGCGTGGTGGCCATCAGCAGCGCCGCGGGAGCGACCGGCGTCGCCGCGCGCTCCCTGGCGGCCGCCATCCTGCTGATGGCGGCCTCAGCCACGGTGGGCGGC
Organism: Candidatus Dormiibacterota bacterium; assembly: GCA_035552595.1. Taxonomy (GTDB): domain Bacteria; phylum Chloroflexota; class Dormibacteria; order Aeolococcales; family Aeolococcaceae; genus Aeolococcus. The sequence goes on along the minus strand of DASZKZ010000091.1, from coordinate 7,204 downwards.
CGGGTCGCCTCGGTGGTGGCCGCGGCGCTGGCCCTGGCGGCAGCGGCGCTGGTGATCCCGGCCGCTCTGCACGACGTCGCGCCCCTCATCGGCGCTCTGGCCGCCCTCGGCGTGGTGGCTCTCAGCGGGATCCTGGCCCGACTTCTCCGCCGGGTGCCGGCACCCGGGCTGGCCACCGCCGCCGCCGTGGCCACGGCGGCGGGCACGGCGCTGGGGCTGCTGTCCAGTCGCGTTTGACGCGCCGCATCTCGTGCGGTGGTAGGATTGAATACAGCTACCCCGTGCCCGGCGGCACGTTGGGGGGCTGGAGGGGAAGGGTTTCAGTGTTCACGATGCCAATGCACATGGGGAGTTGATGGCCCGAATCGTCCTCGCCTCATCGAGCCCGCGTCGCCGCGAACTGCTCACCCGAGCGGGGATCCGCTTCACGGTCGTCGATCCGCCGGCCGACGGCGACGTGCCTCCGGGGATCTGCGCCGACCTCGCCGCACAGCTCCTCGCCCGCCAGAAGGCCGTGGCTGTGGCCGCCGGCCAGCCGGCCGGGAGCTTCGTCATCGGCGCCGACACCATCGTGGTCGGGCCCAGCGGGCCTCTCGGCAAGCCGGGCACACCCGAGCGCGCCCAGGCGATGCTCCACGAGCTGCGCGGACGCCGTCACACCGTCCTCACCGGCGTCTGCGTGATCGTCGCCCAGAGCGACCGCGAAGCCCTCGGGCTGGGGCGGTCGGCGGTGACCATGCACGAGTACAGCGACGAGGCGGTGCACACCTACGTCAACTCCGGCGAGCCCCTCGATCGCGCCGGCGCCTACGCCATCCAGGGCGGCGGCGGGGACCTGGTCGACGCCGTCTCGGGGCGGATCGACACCGTCGTCGGCCTCGACGTGCCCTTGGCCCTGCGCCTGCTCGCCGAGGCCGGCTATCCCGACCCCCTGCCGGCGGCAACGGATGTGCCCCTGGCGCCGCCGCGGGCGGCCCGCCGTCCCCTCGCCCCGCTCCGCGCCGCCCAGCGCGCCTGAGCCGGGGCTTCGCCACCGGTCTCGGTGCAGCGATGCCGTGCCGCGACGACGGCGGCGGCTCTCGTCGCTGTCCCGCTCCTGCTGGCTCTCGCCGCCTGCGGGTCGGGCACCGGCAAGCTCCACGTCAGCCTCAGCGGCGATGCGCAGAGGTACCAGGCCAACCAGCCGACCTCGTATGCCCGCTACAAGCCGGGAGATGAGGCCACCTTCACGGTCACGGTGAGCAACAGCGGCCAGGGCAGCGTCACCGGGGTCACCGTGCATGTGACCCTGCCCTCGGGATTCCGCTACCACGGCACCACCACGATCGACGCGCCCGGGGCCACCCGGACGCAGCCGCTCGACGCCGCCGTCAACAGCACCACTCCGATCTTCGGCCTCTGGACCCTCCCGGCGGCAGGGTCCGGCCAGGGCGCCGAGGTGATCATCACCTTCACCGCTGACGTGAGCGGACAGCCCGGCCCCGCCACCGTGCAGGCCTACGCCGCCGGCGACACAGACGCCGGCCAGACCAACGCCACCGCCTACAACGTGGCTGTCGACGCCGCCGCCAAGGTGACCGCGTTGGTCAGTGCCAGCCCGGTCTCGGTCAAGACCGGCACCACCGTCGTGTACCAGGTGCGCGTGATCAACAGCGGCACCGGCAACGCCCAGAACGTCGGCGTGCTGATCACCCTCCCGCCGGTGATGACGTTCGCCGGCAGCGTCACCCCGTTCGCTGGCAACGGGTCACGGAACAAGGGTGTCGATCCCATCAAGGACACCCTGGAGGTGTTCTACGACGGCTTCACCCTGCCGCCGCTCTCCAACGCCGGACCAGGCTTTGTCGACATCGTCTTCAAGGCCACCGTGGTCGGCACCGGCCAGAGCCCCCGGTCGCCGTCCGCCACCGCTGCCGCCGGCGCGGCGGTGCCGACCAGCGCGGCGGGCGTGGGCACGTACGCGGTCGACGCCAACGTCACCGACGACGCCGGCGACACCTTCAGCCTGCACGCGGTGGCGCCGGTCGCGGTGACCGGCTGATCCAGGGCCTTTGAGGGCCTGTGGTATCCTCGCCCTTCGCGTCACCAGGCGGCACCGCTGTGCCCGCTCGGCGCCCCATCCATCTCTCACGAGCAGTCATGTACGCCATCCTCTCGCACGGCGGCCGCCAGTACCGGGTCAGCGCCGGGGACCGTCTCCTCGTCGACCGCCTCGACGCCGAGATCGGCAGCATCGTCGCCCTCGCACCCGTCCTGCTCACCGGCGGCGACGGCGCCACGGTTCTGGGCCAGGACGTCGACGGCGTCCGCGTCGCCGTCACCGTGGTCGGGCATCGGCGCGGCCGCAAGCTGCGCATCTTCAAGTACAAAGCCAAGAAGCGCTCTCGCAAGATGGCCGGATACCGAAGCGACCTCACCGAGCTGCGCGTCGACTCCATCCTCGCCAAGGGCGCCGCCGTGCCCAAGGCCGTCTCCACAGCGGAGGACGGCGAAGGGCGTCGCGACGCCGGCGCGCGGGAGCCGGGGGGCTCGGCACCGAAGGCACGGCGGGCTCCGGCGGCCAAAGCCACCACCGCCGCGCCGGTGAGCGACGAGGACGCGGCGGACGACGAGCCCGCCAGGGCCACGGCCCCAGCGCGTCGACGCACCGCCCCGCGGGCCTCGGCGGCTGCCGCCGCCAGTGATCTCGCCGCCGACGATTCCAGCGCGGCAGCCGGCCCCAAGCCCTCGGCGCGCACCGGCAGGGCGGCGCCCAGGGCGAGGAAGCGCCCGGCGGCGGCCGCTGACGACAAGGAGACGGGCGATGGCGCATAAGAAGGGCGGGGGAAGCTCCCGCAACGGCCGCGACAGCGCGGGCCGGCGGCTGGGCATCAAGCGCCAGGACGGCGAGGTCGTCTTCGCCGGGACCATCCTGGTCCGGCAGCGGGGCACCAAGATCCTCGCCGGCGACAACGTCGGGGTGGGCCGCGATCACACTCTCTACGCTCGCGCCACCGGGCTCGTCGCGTTCGACAGCACCGGCAAGGACCGCACCCGGGCCAACGTGCATTCGCTGCCCGTCATCGAGGTCGGCGAGCTCGTCGAGGTGGACGAGGTCGAGGCGCCGTCCCCAGCCGGCTAGCCAGGAGCACGGGCCACGTTCCTCGACCAGGTGACGATCGACGTCGCCGGCGGTGACGGCGGTCGCGGCGCGGTCAGCTTCCGGCGTGAGAAGTACGTTCCCATGGGTGGCCCGGACGGCGGCGACGGGGGACGCGGAGGCGACGTCGTCCTGGTCGCCGACTCCATGGACCCCACCCTGGCGGGCTTTCGCGAACGCCGCCGCTACCACGCGCCCGCGGGGGGCGCGGGCGGCAAGAACTCCCGGCACGGGGCGGCCGGTGACGACATCGTCCTCCACGTGCCGCCGGGCACCATCGTCCGTGACGCTGACACCGACGAGCTGATCGCCGACCTGGATCATCGCGGCGCCCGCGCCGTTGTGGGCGGCGGGGGTCGCGGCGGCCGCGGCAACACCCACTTCGCCTCGTCGACGCAGCAGACGCCGCGAGTCGGCGAGCTCGGTGGGCGGGGGAGCAGCCGCCGCGTCCACCTCGAGCTCAGGCTCATCGCCGACATCGGGCTGGTGGGCCTGCCCAACGCGGGCAAGTCGACCCTGCTGGCCGCGCTCACCGGCGCCCACCCCAAGATCGCCGCCTATCCCTTCACCACGCTGCACCCCAATCTGGGTGTTGCCGAGACCCCCGCGGGCACCACCCTGGTGATCGCCGACGTGCCCGGCCTCATCGAGGGCGCCCACCGGGGCGTGGGCCTGGGCATCGACTTCCTCCGCCATCTGGAGAGGACCCGCGCCCTGGTGCACCTGGTCGACGCCACCCAGGCGCCGGAGGGAGTCGACGCGGCGGTCGCGGCCGTCGACGCCGAGCTGGCCGCGTTCAGCCAGACGCTCGCGGCCAAGCCGCGGCTGGTGGTGCTCAACAAGAGCGATCTCCTCGACGACGCGCAGCGCGCCGCGATGGCCGCACACCGCCCCGACGCCCCGCTGATCGCGGCCGCCGAGCTGGACGGCACGGCCGAGGTGCTCGACCGTGCCGCGCTGCTGGTCGCCGGGGCGCGCGCCGCGCAGTTCGAGGCCGCGCTCTCCCAGCTCCCGGAGACGGGCGAGCACCGCCTCTACAAGCACACACCGCGCCGTCAGGCGCCGGCCATCTCCCGCGAAGGCGAGGTGTACAGGGTCACGTCCGCGGGCATCGAGCGACTGGTGGCGATGACCGACATGGAGAGCGACGAGGCGGTGGGACGCCTGCAGCAGAAGCTTCGCCGCGCCGGGGTCGATGCCGCGCTGGCGGAGGCGGGGTGCAGCGACGGAGACACAGTCCGGATCGGCGAGCTGGAGTTCGTCTACGCGGATGACGCCTGAGCCACGCCGGGTCACCGTCCTGGGGGGCACCTTCGACCCCACGCACCTCGGCCACCTGGCGCTGGCCACCGGCGTGCGCGACCTGGTCGGGGCGACCGAGTCATGGCTGGTGCCGGCGCGCGTTCCGGCGCTGCGCGGCGAGCCCGTCGCGCCCGCGCAGCTGCGCCTGGCCATGCTGGAGGCGGCGGTGCGCGCCACTCCGGGTGTGAGCGTGATCGACATCGAACTGCGCCGCCGCGGGGTGTCGCACACCATCGACACGATGGAGGAGCTGCGGCGCAGCAGACCCGACGTGACGCCGCTCTGGATCCTGGGAGCCGACGCCGCGCGCCGCCTCCCCGAGTGGCACCGCAGCGCTGAGCTTCTCGACATCCTCCACGCGGTGGTGGTGCAACGTGCCGGCGCGGCGCACTTCGACGAGGCGGAGGCACGATCCCTGGGGTTGGCCGAGTCCCGGACCACGATTCTCGAGCTGACCCCGCCGCCGGTGAGCGCGTCGCGGGTGCGACGCCTGGTCGCGGCCGGCGAACCGATCACCGGCCTGGTGCCCCCCGCGGTCGCCGACATCATCGCGGCCAGCGGTCTCTACCGGACAGCGGCGATGCCATAATGGCCGCGGATGACGCCTGACGACCTCGCCGCCCGGATCGCCGTGGCGGCGGCAGACAAGAAGGCACGGGACGTCGTCACCGTGGACCTCCGCGGCAAGACCACCATCGCCGACTTCTTCGTCATCTGCGAGGGAGACACCGACCGGCAGGTTCGTGCCATTGCTGACAGCATCGAAGAGTTCTGTCGCGAGGCCGGGGTTCGTCCGCTCTCCACAGCGGGACTGAAGGACGCCTCCTGGGCGTGCCTCGACTTCGATTCGGTGATCGTGCACGTCTTCCTCCCCGGCGAGCGCACCTTCTACGACCTCGAGGGGCTCTGGAACTCGGTGGCGGCGGCCCGGGTGGGGATGTGACGGCGACTGTGTGATCCGCCGTCGTGGCTCACGACGCCGACGTGGTGAATCCCGGTGAGCCCAGCATGCTGACGATGTTGATGGCCGCCAGCAGGATGGCGACCGCGGAGACGGCGAACACAGCGTAGACGGCGGCGCGCTCCCAGAGCTTCAGCTCGCGTCCACCCACCCGCCGCAGGGGTGGGATGGCCACGCCCACCAGAGCGCCGGTGACGAAGCCTCCGATGTGGGCCACGTTGTCGACATTGGGGACGATGAAGCCGAAGACGACGACCATGGCGGCGTACGTGATGGCGTACTGGCGCATGGCGTGGGCGACGCCGACCGGGACGTCGCGGCCCTGCACCCTGCCGAGCACGAAGAGGAGGCCGAGCAGGCCCATGATGCCCCCGGATGCGCCGATCGTCAGCGCCACAGAGTTGGTGACCGCGGCCACCACGACCGAGGCCAGCCCGGCGCCGGCAGCGGTGACGAGGAACGTGGCGACCAGGACGCGCCAGCCGTAGAGCTGCTCCACCAGCCGCCCCACCAGGTACATGGCGAAGGAGTTGAAGAGCACGTGCAGAGGCAGCCCCGACACGCCCTGGCCGCCACCGCCGGGGTCGTGGAGGAAGGCGTAGGCCACGAATCGCCACCAATCCGGCTGCACGTTCGAGACCGCCCCCATCTGGAACAGGCCGTCGCCGCTGGCCCCGCGGATCAGCAGCTTCTCGACGATGAAGACGGCGACGAAGCTGGCGATCAGCGAATACGTGGCCACGGGCCTTCTGCTCAGCTGGGCCCGGGCGGGCTGCGCGTACCCGCCCGCCACCGCCTGCCGCTCGGCGAGGTCGACGGCGGCCAGCGTCGGCGCCTCCTGGCCGGTCAGAAGCGTCTGCGCCCTGGCTCGGATCTCGCGAGTTGAGGGAAGGTCTGCGGGCGGCGGCAGCAGCACCGAGACCTCGCCGGTGGCGGGATCGGCGGCCAGGGCACCCACCGACACCGCCGGGTTGGTCGACGGCGCCGTGAGAACGCCCGGCACCGGTCCCAGCGCGACCAGGAGCACGTCACAGCGCTCGGCGCCCTGGACGGTGATCCGCTCCGCCCCCCAGCGCGCGGCGGCGGCGCAGCGCTCCGCCAGATCGGGCCCCGCCACCGCCGGGTCCGGCGGCGGCGTGTAGAAGCCGACGAACACCGCGCGCCGCCCGGTCCAGCTCGCCGCCCCGAGCTCGTACCGTCCGCCGCCGAGCTCCCCGAGGCGGGAGTCGCGGGGATCGGTGAGGCGCAGGCGGAAGCGCGTGACCAGGTCGAGCGCGACGGCGCGCGCGAGCGCAGGCGGCTGTGGCGGCAGCCCCAATGGCGGGGGAGGGGGCGGAGCCGCCTCGGTCACGCCCGGCAGTCTACCCAAGCTTCTCCAGGCCGGCTCAGGGCTTGTGGGGCGTCCGTGTCGGCGCCGGTGGGAGAGTTGGCGGGACCGGAGGGGTCGGGGCCGGGCGCGGTGTGGGAGCGGACACGCCCCCGTAGGCGCAGGTGGGGCTGACCCCGGCGGGCACAGGGCTGGGCGCCGGGCCGTAGTAGAAGCAATTCCCGCTGGCAGCGGTGCTCTGCGTCCCCGGAAGGTAGAAGTCGGCGTTGTCGCCGGTGCCCATCTGGACGACGTCCCTGGGGATGGTGTACCAGGTGGGCTTGCTGCCCGCCAGGGCGGCCACGAAGTCCTTGTTCCAGATGGGTGCGGCGCCGGTGATTCCCGTCGAGTTGTCGAGGTGGCCACAGGCGTTGTTGAGCGGCTTCAACCCGTAGTGGGCGAGATCCGCCGGGCTGAAGGGGTCATTGACGCTCAT
>DASZKZ010000090.1:0-6065 GCA_035552595.1 Candidatus Dormiibacterota bacterium | reverse complement strand
CCTCGCTGCCGTCGGCGACGTGGCCCACCCCGCGTGGAGGGCCACCGCGGTCGGCGTCTACCGGTTGTGGCGCGACGCCGGCTTCGCGGTTGGCGCACTCCTGGCCGGAGTGATAGCCGACCTGCTCGGACTCGAGGTCGCGATCTGGGTCGTGGCTGCCATCACCGGGGCCTCGGGGCTCATTGTCGCGTGCCGCATGTACGAGACCCATCAACGCCACAGCGGCGTTGCCCCACACGCGATGACACCATCGCGACGGGCGCCGCGCGGCCGCTAACGGCAAAACGGTAGCGGTGAATGGCACAGACCGTCTCGGGCGCGGCGTCGCGTCATGGACGTCTGATGGACGGGGCGGCGGGAGGCGGGGGTCTCCCGCCGGAGTTCCACGGCGGCTGGTGAGGCTAACGTCTCCTACCGCTTCGGCGCCGCTGCGGAACAAAGACCGGAAGGTTCGGATCCTATCTGGCTGGCCTGACATTCAGGAGCCGGTGCGCCAGACCAGCTCTGCCCAAGAGGGCTTGACCCTGTACCCGGGTACAGGGTTTAGGATCAGGCCCGTGAAGACCGGCCAGGTTGCAGCCGACGCCGGGGTAAACGTGCAGACGCTCCGTTACTACGAGCGCCGGGGGCTGCTTCGCGAACCACCGCGGCGCCACTCGGGGTATCGCACGTATAGCACCGAGACAGTCGCAGTTGTGAGGTTCATAAAGCGAGCCCAGGCGGTGGGGTTCACGCTCTGCGAAATTGAGACGATGCTCCACCTGGCTGGGGGCGGCCCTACCGGCGGCCAGGCGGTCAAGAAGCTCGCCCAGGAGAAGCTCCGAGATCTCGAAAGCCGGATGGAGAGCCTCCGCGCGATGGACGATTCGCTGCTGAAGCTCGTTGATACATGCGACCGTCCAGCGCGGGACCGGGACTGTCCCTTGATCAAGGGGCTCAGCAGCGCGCCCAATGGGACGGGGATCTGACGGCATGAGCGAGATCCGCCGATCGCCCACGTTGGCCTCACCGAGCCGCAGGCGCGCGAGAAGCACGGCGAGGACATCCGCGTCGCCCGCCTGCCTTACACGGCGGTCGACCGCGCCGCCATCGACGGCACGGCGCGCGGCCTGATCAAGGTCATCGTCCGCGGCAAGCCGGTCATCGGGCACGCCGGCGGCGGCGAGATCGTCGGTGCCCATGCCATCGGGGCAGGTGCGGGCGACTTCATCCATGAGTTCGCCATCGCCATGCAGACCCACTCGTTCGCGGGCCGTCTCGCTCAAACAGTGCACGCCTACCCCAGCCTGGCGATGGGCGTGCAGCAGGCCATTGCGCAGCTGTTTGCGGCCGGTCGGGCCACCGCCGGCGAGATGCGCGAGGACCTGCGGTCTGGGGGTGTAACCGGGGCGATGTAGCCCCCCCGTGGGAGGAACTGCTGTGGTACCGGTCTGGTTGACGACACTGGCGTGGGCCTCGCTCGCGGCGGGATTTTTGTCGGGCGCCGCGATCCTGTACGACATCTACGGACGCGGCTTCCGCCAGCCGATGCGCGTCATGGAAGCCGTGTGGCCGATCACCGCGCTGTACCTTGGGCCGTTTGGCTGGTTCGCTTACGCGCACCTCGGTCGCCCCAGGCTCGTCGACGCCGCGACAACCGGCGAGCAGGACATCGCAACATGGAAGGGCGTGGCCGTCTCCGCTACCCACTGTGGGGCCGGCTGCACATTGGGAGACATCGTTGGCGAGTGGACGGTCTTCGCCGGGTCGCTGAGGATTGCCGGCGCGGCGCTGTGGCCCGAGTACGTCGTCGACTTCGCGCTTGCCTACCTGCTGGGGATCCTGTTTCAGTACTTCGCCATCAAGCCCATGAGCGACATGTCGGTGCGCGATGCAGTCTGGCGCGCGATCCGCGCCGACACCCTTTCACTGGTCGCCTTCGAAGTCGGGCTCTTCGGCTGGATGGCGCTCGTCTTCTTCGTCCTCCTTGCCCACCCGCACCTCACACCCTTCGATGCCACCTACTGGCTGATGATGCAGATCGGCATGACGCTCGGTCTGGCCACCACGTATCCGGTCAACATCTGGCTGGTCCGTCATGGCGTCAAGCACGCCATGGGTCGACCGACAATCCCTGGCGCGCGCCCGCTGCGGCGCAGCAAGCATGATGCCACCGGACCGTAGGACGAAAGCGCGGGCCAGCCTCTCCGTCGGCGCCCGTCGGACGCCATCCCGACATTCAGCCGGCACATCCATCGATTCAGGAGAGCGGACTCGGGGCCGGACCTCGTATTGGAATGCTCCGGCAGGTAGTCGACTCCGCAGCAGGTCATTGGCGCACGAGATCCCGCGCACGCGCTGCGACGGGCGAAGGCCAAAGCACCCCGGAGTGACCCTCAACGGCCCGAAAATCGCTGAATGGACGCGATCAACTCGTCGAGGTACTCGTCGCCCTCCCCGGCATTGATCCCCTCGGTCACGCAGTAGCGGACGTGGTCGCGGAGCAGGATGTACCCGATCTTCTCCAGAGCGGCGATGGCCGCACTGAGCTGTACGAGGACCTCAGGGCAGTACCTCTCCTCCTCCACCATCCCGGCGATGCCGGTGATCTGACCGTTCAGCCGACGAAAGCGGGTCAGCAATTCCTCCTTGTTCGCCTGGTACCTCCCGCGCGCGCGCAACGGTGCGCTGGCCGGCTTGGCTGCGCGTCGTGTCGCCATCTCAGCGCGCCGACGCTTGGGTGACGGTGAAGCTCGCGCGGTCATGGTCGAAGGCGGTCGCGCATCCCTCTGAACAGAAGTGGTAGGCAGCGCCGTCATGGGACCGATGCGCCGCGGCGTCGTCGGGCACCAGGCTCATCCCGCAGACGACATCGATGACTGATTCCGCCGCGCGGCTGGGATCCGAGGAGGCCTTCACGCTGGCGCCGATCGCACCGGCGACGGCGCCTGCGACGCTACGACGGGCCGCTAACCTCGCTGGACCTTGCGCGAACCTGCTGCGGCAGCGGTCGGAGCAGAACCAGAAGGCATGGCCACCGCGCTGCGCGTGGGCAGGCGCGGTCGCGGTCTCCACCTGCATCCCGCACACGGGATCGATGGCATAGCCGGAGCCTCCGCCGAATCGAACACGATTGCGGTGCAGGTAGTACAGGCCGGCGAAGATCAGCAGGAAGGTGATGTCGAGCACAGACGTGTAATCCCACGCGAACCTCTCGGGTGCAATCTGGGTCGGCCTCGTCGACGGCACCAGGTGAAGCAGTGAAAAGACCCCCTCAACGACCAGCCCCGCCACGGACATCACCAACCAGAACGAGCCCAGGATCCACAGGGTCAGCTTCCTGCCATAGAACTTGCGATAGATGATCAGCAGTGGCATCGTGATCAGGTCGGCGAAGACGAAGCTGACCACGCCGCCAAAGCTGATGCCGCCCTTCCAGAGCGCGGCGGCAAGGGGAACGTTGCCGATCGAGCAGACGAAGCTGATGATCGCGATGAATGGACCGACGATCGCGTTCTCGACAGACGTGAGCAGTCCATGGTTGCTGACGAAGACCGCTGACCACACGTTGTCAGGGACGAGCACCGCGAGGAAACCGGCGACGCCGAAGCCGATCAGCATCTCTCGGCGCAGCATGGTCATGTCGGCCATTGCGTAGCTCGCGGCATCGGACCACCCCGCGAGCGAGCGCATCCGCTCGCGGCCTGAGAGCGAGTCCTCGGCTGCGCCATGATCCATCGCGTCGTCGGCGTCGCCGGCCAGTCGGCGGCGCGCAGCCTCCACCGCCCGGTGCGGCAGCGTGAAGCGGCTGACCACCGCCAGCAGGGCGATCATCAGGAAGCCGCCGACGAACTCACTGGCGGTGAACTGCCACCCGATGAGCAGCGCGAGGACGATGCCGAGTTCGATGACCAGGTTGGTGGAGGCGATCATGAAGACCAGCGCCGCCGTGAAGTCCGCGCCCTTGGCAAAGAGCGACTTGGCCATTGCCGACGCCGCATACGAACACGAGGACGACACCATACCGAGGAAGGTTGCACGGCCGAGCCGACCCCTACCCTCCCCTCCGAGGACGCCCTCCATCTGGCCGCGGGACACGAACGCCTGGACGGCGCCGGAGAGCGCGAATCCCAGGACCAGCGCCCACAGGGTCTCCCAAAACATGAAGAAGCCCTCGCGCAGCCCGTCAGTGACGGCGGTGGAAATGCCCAACGAAGTCCTCCTCCTGAGGGGAGTTGGCCATATGCCCTCAGGGGGTATTGTAACCAGCCGTACATTGCGGCGTCTAACCTTGAGCGCCGCGTGCGCTTTCGGGTCGAGAACCACGTAGTCGCGCACACCGTGCGCATCGACCAGGTAAGCACGAGCGTGGAAGGTTGCATGGCAGAGTGCTCGTGAACGTGGATTGCGGCCAGATCGTACATCCGTTCGCGCACGAATGCAGGAGCGGCGACGTGAAGATCCCGGACAGCACCAAGGGTTCGCTGCAGTGGAAGCTCGCGGCGCGCAGACGTGAGCGCTGGCCACAACTGCAGGAGGTGCGCGTGCGCTATCGAGCAAACCTGGCTTATGTCGACGGCGTCCTCCCCGATGGAGACGTGCTCCCGCTGTGCCGGCTCCGATACGGCGGCAGCGCAACGTATTTCGGCTTTGCGATCGCCTTGGTTCGCGGTGATCGCGACGTCTATGAGGACTCCATCCTCCCCAGCGGTGCCTTCGATGGCACCCCGGAGGAAGCTCTCGACTGTGCCTGCGGTCTCTATCTCCGAGACCCCTCCGCCTGGGTCACGAATTAACGCCGCGCCCCACTAGCCCTGAGCGTCGAGCGGATAGGTGCGCCGAACGTAGGCGCCGAACTGCGGAGCATCGGCCTGCCCGAAGCCTTCGCCCAGCTCGACAGCTTCGTTCTCGCAGAACTCCAGAGATGCCAGGCGAAGCGCCGCGAGCATGGCACAGGCCGGTGATCGTAGACCTTGGCTACGGCACAACCATCCGCACCAGCCCACGACCCAGCCAATCGGGCGTGGCCACTAGTCTAGTCACTCGTCGACGCGGCGAGTGCTTGGCCGAGTCTCACGGATTGCCTCAAGGGCTTCGCGCGTCTCCAGCGCAAGCCAGTAGAGCAGTCCGGCGGCTGCGATGTATTCAGCCCACCACCAGCCAAACACTCGGTTCAACAGCACGCCGACAAGGACCGTCCCCGCCATGTATGCGCACACCGTGGTCTCCGCGATATCGGCCCGCAACGCACTGCTCTCCAGGACGCGGTTGGCGGCACGCTTTCCCAACGCAAGTCCCGGCATGACGATGACCGCGGCACCGGCAACGATGAGGCCCACCCACGAAGCCGCCGGCTCGACGTGCGAGATCAGGCCGGCCGCCGCGGTAGTTACCACATAGAGACAGAGGACCACCAGCAGCCCTGCGGAGAGCTTGATAGCTCGGTGCTCGGCGCGCTCGACCGACTCGGTGGCAGCTCCGCTGGCCTCGGATGACATCCGCCAAATCAGAACGGATGCACTAAGCAATTCGATGACGCTGTCGAAGCCGAACGCGGTCAACAGGACACTGCGGGCGACGATGCCGGCGCCGATTGCCAGCGCAGCCTCGGCCAGCATCCACACAACGGAAGTGGCCTCAAAGATCAGCCCGCGGCGGGCAGCGTTGGCACGAGCCAGCGAGGTTGAAGCCATCCGCCGGAATGCTACTCAACCGTGGCGACCCGGCACGAGCCAAGTGACCCTTCAAGCGATCGCGACAGCCAGATCCTGAAGACGCGATCGTACCGTTTGGTAGTTCGAATAAGAGCGAGTCTTCCCAGCTTCGCTGTAGCTGCGGTCACCTCACGCATCTGTCAGCAGCAGGAGGCTCGGTCTTTGGGCGCGGCGTGCACGTGTCATGGACGTCTGGTGGACGCCAGATCGGGCGACAGCGGGCGATAGCGCGCGACGGGGATCTCCCGCGCGAGTACCACCGCGACTGGTGGGACCACCTTCGGCTATCGATTGGCCTCGGCGGACTGAGCTCGCGAGCGACGGCGGGAGCCTGCAGGGTATCGCTGGCACAGAGGTCGGGAGTTCGCATCC
>DASZKZ010000089.1:0-2977 GCA_035552595.1 Candidatus Dormiibacterota bacterium | reverse complement strand
CACGCGCACCATCGGCGTCATCCCGGTCAGCTCGGCCGCCCGCACCATCTCCGTGATGCAACGGAAGTCGGTGGGCGCATGCTCCGTGTCGATCCAGCAGAAGTCGAATCCGGCCAGGCCCGCGATCTCCGCCACCGCCGGGTCGCTGAGAAACAGGAACGTTCCGATCACCGGTTGGTCCTGGCGCAGCAGCGCCTTGGTCCTGTTGCTCTTCATCTGTTGTCTCCCTTCACCGCCACACCTCTTTCCTTGGTCAGGCCGCCTCACCACGCGTGGGCCGCCTCGTGTACCACAACTACGTAGACGTGCGGCCGCAGCCCGGGCATTTTTGGTTGGGTCGTCGGGGACCCCTGGCATCCGCGGCGGCCGGCTTCGAGTAGCTGAGCGGGATCATCTGTCGGTGGCACGCTGGGCAGACGACCGCCGCGTTCCCTGTGCCAATTCCGTTCTGACGCACAGGGCATGCTGCGAGCGCAGACCGGTGTCTGTCGGTCGGGTGGCAGACAGATGATCACTGCGCGAGGGGTGGCGGTGTCAGGGAATGTCGCGGCGTACCGTGAGAAGCCACCCCAGAGTGGCGAAGAACACCCCCCAACCGAGCAGGAGCAGACCGCCCTGCCACGCGCTGAGCAGGGTGGCGGACGAACGGCCCCCACCGGTGAGCGCGTTCGCCGCCGCTCCCGGAAGGAACCGGTAGATCTCCTTGACGACGGGGATGATCGAGATCAGCGGCTCGACCACGAAGAGATACGCCAGGGCGCCGATGACAGCGGCGATCTGGTTCCTGAGAAGGGCACCGATGCCGATGCCAACGACCGCATAGATGGCGACCACCAGGACGCCGGACAGGAGCGACTCGAGCACGCCGTCGGACGTCCAACCGATGGTGATGCCCTTGGCACCCAGCCACAGCACCATGATCGCAGTGGCTGTCGCCGCGCACGCGATGCCATAGCCGAGCCCGACCACAGCGGCAACCAGCATTTTCGCCAGGACCACACGGCCACGCCGGGGCTCGAGCAGGAACGTCGGCCGTGACGTGAAGTGGCGAAACTCGGTGGTGAGCAGAATGATGCCCAGGACGACCGAGAAGAGGAAGCCGCCCGCCACCGATGCCGCGATCGCCTTCTGGGTGACGGCGGATGACAGCGGGGCCGCGGGGTTGCCCCGGCTTCCATTGCTGCCGATCTGCCCGGCCACTCCCAGCGCAGCGAGTGCCATGGCCCCGAGAAGCATGCCCCACCACAGCTTCGTGGTCATCACCTTGCGCCATTCAGAGCGCAGAAGCCTGCTCACGCCGGTGGCTCCGGCCCTGCCGCCTTCGAGGGGTCCGCGGTGAGGTGCAGAAAGGTCTCCTCGAGGTTGGAGCTGCTCTCTCGAAGCTCGTAGAGTTCCACGTGGGCCTGCCAGGCGGCGTGGCCGACCCCTTCGCGAGTTGTCCCGGCGATGGCAAGCGAGCCATCCGCAGAGGCTGTGACGGTCGCAAGCAGTGGCGCAAGCGCGGCGGTGAGAGCGTCGGGCGTCGGCGTTCTCACAACCACGGTTCCGCTGCCGACGTCGAGATCACGCAGCGTCCCGTCGTAGAGAAGCCGGCCGCGGGCGATGATCACCACCCGGTCGACCGCCTGCTCCACCTCGGCGAGGACGTGGCTGGAAACAAGAACGGTGCGGCCCTGTGTGTCGGCGAGATGGCGAAGCATGCCGCGGAGCCAGACGATCCCCTCGGGGTCGAGGCCGTTGGAGGGCTCATCGAGGACCAGCACCTTGGGGTCACCGATCAGAGCGCTTGCCAGTCCGAGACGCTGCCGCATCCCCAGCGAGTAGGCGCGCGCCGGCATCCGCGCGGCCTGCGTCAGACCGACGATGTCGAGCACCTCGTCGGCGCGGCGGTCGGGGACACCGGCGGCGGCGCACAGGACCCGGAGGTGATTGCGAGCTGAACGGCCGGGATGGAAGCTGGTTGCCTCGAGCACGGCGCCAACGCTTCGCCCCGGATCGGCGAGGTGCGCGTACGCCACGCCACCGATCGTGCCCTCCCCCGCCGTCGGCGCTGCCAGACCGAGGATCATTCGCAAGGTCGTCGTCTTGCCCGCCCCGTTGGGGCCGAGAAAGCCGGTGACCGATCCGGGCTCGACCGTGAAGCTCAGATCATCCACCGCGCGGACTCCGCCGAAGAGCTTGGTGAGACCGGAGGCGACAATCCTGCCCGCCCCATCGTCGCCCAACCGTTCCGCCACAACCGCTGTGCTCATCGTTCGGTCACTCCGCTCTGAGTTCGGGCCCGCGCGCGCCACAGGCGTCCGGCGGCGGCATGGCCCGTCGGAGGCTACCACCGAACAGCCCGTTGTCCCGTTCCAGGGAGATCTCGATCGCCGCACCGAGAGCCTGGTAGAGCGGCGCCAGCGTCACGCGCACATACCGCACCACGGCAACGGCGGCGGCGGCGCTGAGGACGGCGACCGCCAGGCGAGACTGCGATCGGAAGCTCATACGACGATGGTGCGGGAGCGAGGGGATCGTGTCGTCACCCCACAGTCGCGTCGTGGCCTACACCCAGAGGAGTATCTCGTTGATGTTCGGATGTAGCCGGGATCAGGCGACGTCGGCCGCCACTTCCGCCGGGAGAGTGGTGATGCCCAGGCGCCGTTGGGTCAGCGCACGCGAAGCCCCTTGATGCCGGCAGCGGAGGGACGCGTCAATGCTGCCGCGTCGACATCGGGATGGTGTCGCAAGCTCGCCTGCAGGAGCGCGAGTCCCGCCAGCTCACCTCGTCTGCCATGCCTCACGGTCCGACTCTACGTCTCCGATCCGCGTCGAGCCGGCAGTCCGCGGGCCGCTGCGTTCGCTCCATGCAGCCAACGAGGGGAGCGTAGTATCCGGAAATCAGCACCGTGATGGACGACCTGTCGGATTGGCGCGGCCGCTTCGAGGCCGGGCGGCTCAAACCGATCGGGTTACGTCAGCCGAAGATGGAGCC
>DASZKZ010000088.1:0-59764 GCA_035552595.1 Candidatus Dormiibacterota bacterium | reverse complement strand
GAGCGGGAGACGGGGCTCGAACCCGCAACTTCAACCTTGGGAAGGTTGCACTCTACCGTTGAGTTACTCCCGCATCGGCCTCCGAGTGTAGTCCGTCGCACCTCACCCATCGATGGCTGTGGGGCGATCAGCGGACCGCCTTGCTCAGCTCGGTCACCTGGAGCTTGCCCTCGGCGTAGAGCTGCCGGATCAGCTTCTTGTCCTGCTTGCCGACGCTGGTCTTGGGCAGCTCCCCCACGAACGTCCAGCGCTCAGGCAGCCACCAGTGGGCGACCTTGCCGTCCAGGAAGCTGCGCAGCTCGTCGGCGCCGGCCTCCGCTCCCGGCTTGAGCACCACCGCCGCCAGCGGCCGCTCGTCCCAGCGCTCGTCATGCACGCCCACCACCGCCGCGTCGGCCACCGCCGGGTGGGCGGCGAGGAGATTCTCCAGCTCCACCGATGAGATCCATTCGCCGCCGGACTTGATGACGTCCTTGGACCGATCGGTGATCTGCAGGTACCCCCGCGAATCCATCATGCCGACGTCGCCGGTGCGCAGCCAGCCATCGTGGAACCGCTCCGGCGCCTCGACCCCGTAGTACGAACCGGTGATCCACGGTCCTCGAGCCTCGAGCTCACCGACCGACGTGCCGTCCCAGGGCATCTCCGCGCCGTCGTCCCCGACGATGCGCAGCTCCACCCCGGGCATCATCCGTCCCGTCTTGCTCCGCCACGCCATCTCCTCGTCCGCGGCGATGCCGGCGGGGGGAAAGGCGATGCAGCCGAGCGGGCTGGTCTCGGTCATCCCCCAAGCCTGGATCAGCTCGATGTCGAGCTTGTCGCGGAAGGCCTCGATGAGGGCCCGCGGGACCGCCGAGCCGCCGCAGATGGCCCGCTTGATGGACGAGAGGTCGGCGTTGGTTGCCTCCGCGTACTGGAGCATGCCGGTGAAGATGGTGGGCACGCCCCCGGTGAACGTCGGCCTCTCGGCCTTGATGAAATCGCAGAGGGGCTGCGGCTGAAGGAAGCGATCCGGGAGCAGCAGCGTGCAGCCCAGCATCCACGCCACGTAGGGGATCCCCCACGCGTTGACGTGGAACATGGGCACGATCATGAGGAGCCGCTCGGACTCGTCGATGCGGAACGCTCCCCAGACCCCGAAGCAGTGCAGCCAGATGGAGCGGTGGCTGTAGACCACTCCCTTGGGATCGCCGGTGGTGCCGGTGGTGTAGCACATCGCCGCCGCCGACCATTCGTCGATCTCGGGCCAGTCGATATCTGCCGAGGCGGCACCGATCGCCTCGTCGTACGAGACGTGCTCCCCGAGCTTCGACGTGTCCGCCTCTCCGACCACGATGACGTGCTCGACAGAGGGCAGCTGCTCTCGGATGGCCGCCAGCAGGGGCACCAGCGAGCCGTCGACGATGATCACCCGATCGGCGGCGTCGTTGACGATGTGCGTCAGCTGAGCGGGGGTGAGCCTCAGGTTGAGGGTGTGGAGGATCGCCCCCATGGAGGGGATGGCCAGGTAGGCCTCGAGGTGCTCCTGGTTGTTCCAGCAGAGGGTGCCCACCCGGTCGCCCTCGTTCACTCCCATCCCGCGGAGCACGTTGGCCAGCCGGCAGGCCCGCGTGTAGACCTCGGCGTACGTGGAATGGCGGGCGGTAGCCCCCTGCCAGGTGATCACCTCGCTGCTGCCGCCGAACAGCTTGGCTCCGCGCTCCCCCAGCGAGGTGACCGTCAGGGGGATGGTCTGCATGGTGCTCTTCATCTGCCGGGCTCCTGAACAGGGGATGGCGAAGGCGCAGGTCGGGATTCTCGATGTGCCCGGTACTGTGCCGCAAGTGGCCGCTCCATGTGATCCTCCGAAATGGGCTGACCCCGGCGCCCCCGCGGAGCGGAGGCTGTCCGCGAACGGTCCCCGCGAGCCTGCTACTCTCGGCCGCGATGAGCGCGCAGGGATCCGCGACGCCGATGGGGGCGTGAGCGCGGTCGCCGCGCCCAGCGACGCCGCCACAGCGGTCCTGCACGACGTCTTCCGGCTGGCCGCCTTCCGCCCCGGCCAGGGCGAGATCGTCGCCGCCGCGGAGGCGGGGCGCGACCTCCTGCTGGTGGCTCCGACCGGCTCCGGCAAGAGCATTGGCTACTGGGTGCCCGGGATCGCCGCCGGCGACCTCACCCTGGTGGTCTCGCCGCTGATCGCGCTGATGAACGACCAGGTGGCGCGGCTTCGCTCCCTGGGGGTAGCCGTCGCCGCCCTCCACTCCCAGGTGGACCGGGCCACCCAGGACGCCGCCCTGGAAGCCGCCGCTCGAGGCAACCTGCGCTTCCTCTACGTCACCCCGGAGCGCTTCGCGGTCCCGTCCTTCGTGAGCGCGCTGCGCGGGCTGCGCATCGGCCGGCTGGCCATCGACGAGGCGCACTGCATCTCCAGCTGGGGACACGACTTCCGCCCCGACTACCGGCGGCTGCGCGAGGCGGCCGAGCTGTGCGGCCGGCCGCCCATCAGCGCCTTCACGGCGACCGCGACCCCCCGGGTTCGTGCCGACATCGTCAGCTCGCTGGGGATGGAGCGACCCGAGGTGCGGGTCACCGGATTCGTGCGTCCCGAGCTGCGCCTTGGCGTGGTGCGCTGCCGAGGGCAACAGCAGAAGCGCGCCGCTCTCCTCGACGCGCTGCGCACGCTGCCGGGCCGGGCCATAGTCTACTGCGGACGGGTGCGCGCCACCGAGGAGATCGCCGAGCTGCTGCGCGACAGCGGCTTTCGGGCGGCCGCGTACCACGGAGATCTCGACGCCGAGGCGCGCCACCGCGCCCACCAGGGCTTCATCAGCGGAGACATCACCGTCATCGCCGCCACCTCGGCCTTCGGGATGGGCATCGACCTGCCCGACATCCGCAACGTCGTCCACCTCGACTTCCCCGGGAGCATCGAGCAGTACTACCAGGAGGCCGGCCGCGCCGGACGCGACGGCGAGCGCGCCGACTGCACGCTCCTCTACAGCCCCGCCGACCGCGATCTCCAGGCCTTCTTCATCGAACAGGCCTACCCGGAGCGCGACGCCGTGCGCGACGTGTATCGCGAGGTGCTCCGAGCGGAGCGCTGGGACCTGGACGACTGGGAGCAGCGCCTCCCCGGCCGCGAGCGTCACGTGGTGCGCGCCGCCCTCGACATGCTGCGCCGCGCGGGCGCGCTTCTCGACGGGGGCGGCGTCTCGCGACTGCGCACGGCGCCGGCGGACTTCGAGGCCCAGGCCGTTCTCCGCGAGCATGCCTACGCGCGGCTCCACCAGGTGATGGACTACGCCCGCAGCGGCGGCTGCCGGCATGCGCGCATCGCCGACTACTTCGGCGAGGAGGGGGCACCGCGCAGCTGCACCTCATGCGACAACTGCCTCTCGCCGCCGCGGCAGCGGTCCCCGGTGGCGGCGCCCGACGTGGCCGCCGCGCTCGCCTGCATCGGGCGTTTCGACGGCCACCTCGGCGCCGCCCGGCTGGCGTCCCTGCTGCGCGGCGCCGACGACACCTGGACGCGGCAGCGCGGCTGGGTCCGCGACGCAGCGTTCTTCGGATCGCTGCGCGGGTGGGGCGCCGACGGCGTGCGCGAGCTCCTCGCCAGCCTCATCGAGGAGGGCTGCGTGCGCCGCAGCAGCGGCGAGCGACCGGTGCTGTCGCTGACGCCGCGCGGACAGATCATCCTCGTCGGCGACGACACCGTCGAGGTGGAGGTCGAGGTGGCAGGGCTGCTGCACCGCGATGCCGGCGCCGCCGACGGCGGCGAGCCCCTCGACGGCGACGCTGATGCACGCTTCGAACGGCTGCGCAGCTGGCGCCGCGCCACCTCGCTGGAGGAGGGCGTGCCCGCCTTCGTGGTGCTCGCCGACCGCACCCTGCGCGAGCTGGCCCGGCGCAACCCGGCCACGGCCCAGACGCTCGCGGGGGTGACCGGGATCGGCCCCGCCAAGCTGGCCCGCTACGGGGAGGATGTGCTGCGCGTGCTCGCCGCCGAGCCCTCGTGATCCAGCATCCCTCGGCGAGCTTCGCGTTCACCGCGCGCTGCCGGATCACCAACCGCCCGGGGATGCTCGGCCAGCTCACCTCGGCGATCGGTGAGCTCGGCGGCGACATCCGCGGCATCGACATCGTGCGCGTCGATCGCGGTGCCATCGTGCGCGACATCACCGTGCTCGCCGCCGACGAGGACCACGCCCAGCAGCTCGTCGAGATGATGAAGTCCCTGCCGGGTGTCGAGGTTCTCGAGTACTCGGACCGCACCTTCCTCGCCCACCTGGGCGGCAAGATCGAGGTGGTGGCGCGCACCCCCATCCGCACCCGCGAAGACCTCTCCATGGTGTACACGCCCGGGGTTGCGCGGATCAGCATGGCCATCGCCGCCGATCACTCCCGGGCGCGCAACCTCACCATCAAGCGCAACTGCGTGGCCATCGTCACCGACGGCAGCGCGGTGCTCGGCCTGGGCAACATCGGGCCCGAGGCGGCGCTGCCGGTGATGGAGGGCAAGTCCATGCTCTTCAAGGAGTTCGGCAACGTCGACGCCTTTCCGCTTTGCCTGGCCACCCAGGACATCGACGAGATCGTCTCCACGGTGGTGAACATCGCGCCCACCTTCGGGGGCATCAACCTCGAGGACATCTCAGGGCCGCGCTGCTTCGAGATCGAGGAGCGGCTCTCCGGGCTGCTCGACATCCCTGTCTTCCACGACGACCAGCACGGCACCGCCGTGGTGGTGCTGGCAGCCCTGCTCAACGCGCTCGAGGTGGTGAGCAAGAGGATCGAGGACATCAGGGTGGTCGTTCTCGGGGTCGGCGCGGCGGGCACGGCGGTGAGCCGGCTGCTGCTGGCGGCGGGAGTCGGCGACATCGTCGGCGTGGACCGCGACGGGGTCATCCACGGGAACGCCGTCGAGCTCAGCGACTGGCACCGCTGGTACGCCGAGCACACCAACCCGCGCCGGGTCCGCGGGGCGCTCGCCGACGCGCTGGCGGGTGCGGACGTCTTCATCGGCACCAGCACAGCCGGTCTGCTCGACGCCGGCCTGGTCAGGGGGATGGCCGACCTCCCCATCGTGTTCGCCCTCGCCAACCCCGAGCCTGAGGTGCAGCCGGAGGCGATCGAGGGGGTGGCCGCGGTCATCGCCACCGGGCGCAGCGACTACCCCAACCAGATCAACAACGTGCTCTGCTTCCCGGGATTCTTCCGCGGCCTGCTCGACAGCGGCGCCCGTCAGATCACCGACCCCATGAAGCTGGCGGCGGCCCGAGCCATCGCTGCCACGGTGGGTGATGACCTCCATCCCGAGTACATCATCCCCTCCGTCTTCAACCGCGCCGTGGCGCCGGCGGTGGCCGCCGCGGTGGTGGCCGAGGCCACACGCAGCGGTCTGGCCCACACTCTCGCCGACCTCGTCGATCCCCTCCACACCGGTGAGATCGGTTCGCATCCCACCGGCTGAGCCGCGGCCGGCGCGCCGCCGCCGTCAGCTACGCTCGATCCCATGACCACGGTCCAAGCCCCGCCTGCCGCCATGACCGGCGCCACCCGCTTCCTGGCGGCGGTCCAGCGCCAGCCGGTCGACCGCACCCCGGTGTGGTTCATGCGCCAGGCCGGCCGCTGCCTGGCCGGCTATCGCGAGCTGCGCGAGCGCTACGACATCCTCACCATGACCCGCACCCCCGAGCTCTGCGCCAAGGTCACCCTCATGCCCGTCGAGGAGTTCGGCGTCGATGCGGCGGTCCTCTACGCGGACATCATGCTGCCCCTCTTCGGCATGGGCGTGCCCTTCTCCATCGACCCCGGGCTGGGACCGGTCATCCACACGCCGGTGCGCGACAGCGCCGGGGTGCGCGCGCTGCGCATCGTCGACGCGGAGGAGGCCACGCCAGAGCTCTTCGAGGCCATCCGACTCATCCGCGGCGAGCTGGACGGCCGCACCGCGGTGCTCGGATTCGCCGGCGCTCCCTTCACCGTGGCGTCGTACCTCATCGAGGGCCGGCCCACCAAGGACTTCGCGCACAGCAAGGCCCTGATGTACGGGCAGCCGGCCCTCTGGCACGAGCTCATGGAAACGCTCACCGAGGTGACCATCCGCTACCTGCGGGCCCAGGTGGCCGCCGGTGTGCAGGCGGTGCAGCTCTTCGACTCCTGGGTCGGCGCGCTCGGTGCCCGCGAGTATTCCGAGCACGTGCTCCCCTACGTGCGCCGCATCTTCCAGGGAGTGGCCGGCACCGTTCCCACCATCCATTTCGGGACCTCGACCGCCCACCTTCTCGAGCAGATGGCGGGCGCGGGGTCGGACGCGGTCTCGGTCGACTGGCGCCTCCCGCTGGACCGCGCCTGGGCCCGGATCGGGGAGCGCGCCATCCAGGGCAACCTCGACCCCACCATCTGCCTGGCGCCGTGGCCGGTTGTCGAGCGCGAGGCGAGACGCGTCCTCGCCGAGGCGGGCGGCCGGCCCGGCCACGTCTTCAACCTCGGTCACGGGGTTCTCGCCGACACCCCCGCCGACACGCTGCACCGCCTCGTCGACCTGGTCCATGCGTGGACCGCCGTGGCGGCGTGAGCGCGGCGGCCACCGAGGCGCCGGCCGGGGTGCTGCTGCTGACCTTCGGCTCGGCGGTGACCTCGGCGGACGTCCCCGCCTACCTGCGCAGCGTGCGGGGGGGAAGCGAGCCCTCCGCCGAGCTGGTCACGGAATTCCAACGCCGCTTCGACGTCATCGGTCGCTCCCCGCTCATCGACATCACCACCGAGCAGGCGGCGGCGCTGGAGCGCACGCTCGCCGATCGCCACCCCGCACGCGGCCTGCGCGTGGCCGCCGGGATGCTGCATTCCCGGCCGCGGATCGCCGACTCGCTGCGGACGTTCGTCGACGGCGGGGTGAGACGGGTGCTCGCCATCGTGCTGGCGCCGCAGTACTCGCCCCTCATCCTCTCGGGCTACGAGCGCGCGGTCAGCGCGGCGGTCGACGAGGCGGGACCGGCGGTGACGGTGCGGATTGCGGGTGCCTGGCACCTGACCCCGTCGTGGATCGGCTCGCTGTCCGCGCGCGTCGATGAGTCGCTGCGCGAGGCGAAGGTCGCGGCCGGGGACCGGCTCGCCGTGGTGTTCACGGCCCACAGCCTGCCCCGGGCGGTGGTGGAGCGGGATCCCGGCTACATGGTCCAGATTGACGAGACCATCGCCGCGGTGGCGCGTCGTGTCGGCCTCGATGCCGGGCACTGGACGTTCGCATTCCAGAGCGCCGGTCACACCCCCGAGGAATGGCTCCGACCGGACCTCACCGAGGTGCTCTCCGGCCTCAGCGATTCCGGCGCCACCGAGGTGCTCGTGGTGCCCGTGCAGTTCGTGAGCGATCACCTCGAGACTCTCTACGACATCGATGTCGCCGCCGCCGAGCAGGCGCGCGCCGTGGGATTGCGCTTTCACCGCATCGCCATGCCCAACGCTGATGAGCTGTTCATCGCGGCGCTGGCCGAGGTCGTCGAGCGGGAGATGGCTGCGGTTCACGCCTGAGCTGCGTCCGCGCACGGTCCGCGCGCCGTCATCGAAGCGCAAGGTGGGTGCGCCAAAGTCCGGGCCAGTGAAGTCCGCTCTCCCTTCCCGCGGCGCCGTGCGGCGGCCTCCGGGCCGTCGCCGCGCCGCCCTCGGGACGCTGGTCATTCTCGCCACCATCACCTGAGGCCCAGACATGAGATTGCTGCCGGCGCTGCTGCGCCACAAGGTTCTCGCCGGAGGTGGGATCGCGCTGGTGGTGATCGCGGCCGGTGGCTACATGTTCGTCCACGCAGGCTCGGCGACCATCCAGTACCGCACCGCCGCCGCCACCCTCGGAACCATCCAGCAGACCCTGTCTCTGACGGGAAATCTCAGCCCCATCAGCCAGTCCAACGTCAACTTCCAGGTCAGCGGCACGGTCACGGCGGTGGACGTCAGCGTCGGGGAGGCGGTGACCGCCGGACAGGTGCTCGCCACCGTCGATCCGACCACCGTGCAGGCCGCGCTGACGCAAGCGCAGGCCACGCTGGCAGCAGCGCAGGCGAAGCTCGCCGCCGACCAGACCTCGAGCTCCGCCACGACGGCGGCGGAGAACCTGGCCACCGCGCGAACCAACCTCAGCAACGACACCACGGCGTACCGCGACACGCTGGCCGTCAACGCGCAGACGATCGCGTCTGATCAGCGCACCATCAGCGCCGATCAGGCCGCGGTCAACGCCGACAACCAGGCGGTGTCGGCGGCCCAGCAGAAGTACAACGCCGACGGCTGCAGCGGGAGCACGTCGGCCACCTGCCAGAGCGATGCGCAGAGCCTCAGCACCGCCCAGCAGCAGCAGACCAAGGACGCGCAGGCGCTGAGCACCGCCGCGGCCGCATTGCCGACCGACCAGGTCCGTGCCCAGCAGACCGACGACCAGGCGGCCGCCAAGGTGGCCTCTGACCAGACCGCGGTGAACAACGCGCTGACCAGCAGCAACAGCTCGAGCAGCGCCGCGACACAGCAGGCCGCCGTCGCTCAGGACACGGCGAGCGTCGCCCAGGCACAGCAGACAGTCACCAATGACACCACGTCCGTCAACGAGAGCAGTCTGCTGGCCCCGGCCGGCGGGACCGTTGCGGCCATCAACGTCGCCGCCGGTGCCGCCATCACGACGGCCTCGTCGAGCGCGGCATCCAACGCGGCGGCGGCCAGCGCCGCCAGCTCGACCGCGGCCAACTTCATCATCCTGACGCCGGGGTCCTTCCAGGTCACCGGGACGATCAGCGACAGCCAGGTCAACCAGGTGGCCGTCGGCCAGCACGCCGTGGTCACGCCCGCCGGCACGGCGACCGGGCTCGCCGGCACCGTCACCTCGGTCGGTCAGATCGCCACCGTCGCCTCCGGTGTCGCCACCTTCCCGGTGACAGTCTCGGTCACCGGCACCCACCCCTCCCTCCGCGACGGCATGTCGGCGACGATCAGCGTGATCATCAACTCCGTGGTCGGCGTGCTCACCGTGCCCAGCAGCGCGGTGCACACCAACGGGACCACCTCCACCGTGCAGGTGCTCGTCAACGGCGCGCCCTCGTC
Organism: Candidatus Dormiibacterota bacterium; assembly: GCA_035552595.1. Lineage (GTDB taxonomy): Bacteria > Chloroflexota > Dormibacteria > Aeolococcales > Aeolococcaceae > Aeolococcus. Next base: position 50,698 of record DASZKZ010000088.1, on the reverse strand, counting down.
GGTGGTGGTCACCACCGGGGCTGCCGACTCGTCGCGGACGGAGATCCAATCGGGGTTGACCGCGGGTGAGACGGTGGTGATCGCCACGGTGTCGAGCACGGTGCCCAGCTCGGCCGCGGCCACGCGCGGTGGCGGCACCCGCACGTTCGGCGGTGGTGGCGGCGGCGGCATCGCGCCTGTCGGGCCCTGATCGTGGCCGGCGCGCTTGTCGACATCCGCGACGTCTCCAAGGTCTACGGCATGGGCGACGTGGCCGTCCACGCCCTCGACAAGGTCAGCCTCACCATCGAGGCCGGGGAGTTCGTGGCCGTGATGGGCCCGTCGGGATCCGGCAAGTCCACCCTCATGCACATCCTCGGCTGCCTCGACGTGCCCACCAGTGGCCAGTATCTCTTCGCCGGCGAGCGCGTCGAGACCATGGGTGAGGCCCAGCTCGCCGATCTCCGCAATCGCCGTATCGGGTTCGTGTTCCAGCAGTTCCAGCTGCTCAACAGCCTGCCCGCCTGGCGCAATGTCGAGCTGCCGCTTCTGTACCGCACCGCCACCGACAGGCGAGCGATGGCCGTCGACGTGCTCGGCCGCGTCGGCCTCGGGGACCGCGTCGAGCACCGGCCCACCGAGCTCTCCGGCGGCCAGCAGCAGCGCGTCGCCATCGCCCGCGCGCTGGTCACCAACCCCGACATGGTCCTGGCCGATGAGCCCACCGGCAACCTCGACAGCGCGTCCAGTCGGGAGATCCTCGAGATGCTGGTGGAGCTCCACGCGTCCGGCCGTACCGTCATCCTGATCACCCACGACCCCTCGGTCGCCGCGGTCGCGAGCAGGCAGTGCGTGATGCGCGATGGACACCTCTACGAGGCGGTGGCCGCGTGAGCCTGCTGCGCACCTTCCAGACCGGCTTGCGCGGGATCGCTGCCCATCGCCTGCGCTCCATCCTCACCACCCTCGGGATCCTCTTCGGGGTCGCCGCGGTCATCGCCACAGTCGGCATCGGCCAGGCGTCGACGGACTCGGTCAACAGCCGCATCGCGTCGCTGGGCACCAACGAGCTCACCATCACGGGGGGCAGCTCCGTCTCCGCCGGAGTCCAGGGCGGGGCGGGCAGCGCCGCCACGCTGACCATGGCCGACGTCACCGGCCTGCAGGATCAGGTCGGCGCGCCCGACATCCTGGCGGTGGCGCCCGAGAACCAGACCAGCTCCACCATCGTCAACGGCTCGCTCAACTCGACGAGCACGGTGCAGGGCAGCACCGCCGGCTGGCTGACGGCCAACTCACGCAGTCTCAGCGAGGGCACGTTCTTCACCAGCTCCAACGTCACCAAGCACTCCCTGGTGGTGGTGCTCGGCGCCACCACGGCGTCGACTCTCGGCGCCACGGTGGGGTCGCAGGTCGACATCGCCAACACGCCGTTCACGGTGATCGGCATCCTCACCTCGACGGGAAGCTCGGGATTCACCAACCAGGACGACCTTGCGGTCATCCCCATCTCCACCGACCAGGACCTGCTCGCGGGGCAGGGCAAGGTGCAGCGCATCGTGATCGCGTCGACGAGCACGACCACGATCGGGTCAGCCTACAACGAGGCCGACCAGCTGCTCCTGCAGACGCACCACATCACCAACCCCGCCAGCGCAGACTTCACCATCGTCAGCCAGAGCTCCTTTCTGAGCACCGCGCAGTCGGTGACCGCCACCCTGACGCTGCTCCTGGCCAGCATCGCCGCCATCAGCCTGCTCGTGGGCGGCATCGGGGTGATGAACATCATGCTGGTGACCGTCACCGAGCGGACCGGCGAGATCGGTCTGCGCAAGGCTCTGGGAGCGACCCCGCGCGACATCCGCCGCCAGTTCCTCATCGAGGCGTCGACGCTCAGCGTCGTGGGCGGAATGATGGGCGTGATCACGGCGTTCGTCGTCGGGATCGTCGTCCCCCGCGTCACCACCATCGGCGTCGACATCCGCCCCGCGCCGGTCATCGTCGCCGTGGCCGTCGCGGCCGGCGTCGGACTCATCTTCGGCGTCTATCCAGCTACGCGTGCCGCCAAGCTCACCCCGATCACGGCGCTGCGCTCGCAATGAATCGCAATCACGACCTCACTGGAGAGACACGATGTTCAGTCCACGGAAGCTGATGCTCTGCGCGGGCACGCTGCTGCTCGCTGGCTGCGGGAGCGCGGCCTCGGCGGGGACCCCGACGCCCAGCCCGAGCGCCGGCGCTGCGCGCGGCGCCTTCGGCGGAGGGGCCACGGGTCAGCTGGTGCAGATCAACGGCACCACCCTCACCCTCAGCACCACCAACGGCGATGTGACCGTCACATATGCCAGCACGACGCCGATCACCCAGGCGACCACCGGCGTGACCGCCGACATCGTCAGCGGCAGCTGCGTGCTCATCATCGGCACCAAGGACGCCGCCGGGGCTGTGACCGCGAGCTCGGTGCGGCTGACCCAGGCCGTCAATGGCGCGTGCGCCACCGGCAACGGAGGCGGCTTCACGGGCCGCCCCAGCGGAGCGCCGCGCCCGTCGAACCTCCCCACGCCCAATCCCAACGCCGCCACCGTCAGCGGCATGGTCACGAGCGTGGTGGGTGAGTCGGTGACGGTCAAGGCGGCGAACGGGACCACCACCACCCTCACCGTGCCCACCACGGTCACGGTCAACGAGTCGCAGCCGGCCGCCGCGTCCGACCTCGTTGTCGATGACTGCCTGCTGGCGCGGGGTCAGAAGGGCACGTCCGGCGCCATTGCCGCCACCGCCCTCACCATCGAGCCGGCCACCCCCAACGGCACCTGCACTGTGGTCGGTTTCGGGGGACGGCGGGGCGGTGGAGGCGGGGCGGTCCCGACGCCGGCGGCGTGAGCTCCGCCTACCCCTGCGGGGTGGGCACGTCAGCCGCCGCCAGCTCGTCGATGAGCGCGTTCATGGCGTCGAGGCGCTCGGCGACGATGCGCATCACCGGGCCGGCCTCCGCGGGGAGCTCACCGAACGCCCCGTCCTCGAGCATGGAGATGTAGCCGACCGCCACCACCAGCGGCTGGCGGAGCTGGTGGCACACGTGGCGGAGATATCCCGGTTCGCCCGGGGCGGGGTCGCCCATGCCATCAGCCGAGAGGACATCTGCCATTGCGTCGCCGATCATAGTCCGATGCGGCGGCCGCGCTGAGCGCTCTCAGGACACCAGGGGCGCGGAGGGGGCGACGTCGAGGACGGCCGCCCGGCCGTCGCCGCCCTGGGCCTCGCGCACCCGTTCCAGGTATTCGCTGATCAGCCGCCGGCCCGTCGCCTCGTCGGCCACGCTGGCGACCACGTGGTAGGCCGGCTCGTCGGGGTCGGGGCGCACCAGGACGAAGCCCCCGTCGACGAAGACCTTGATGCCGTCCACCAGGTCGAGATCCCGGCCGGTGTGGTCCTCGAGGAGGCGGCGCATCACCCTGCCCTTGTCCTCCCAGGGGCAGAACTCGGTGGCGGTGATGTAGGTGGACACGGGGAGCTGGCGACGCACCGCGCTCAGCGGCGACTGATAGACGGCACGCATCTCCAGCAGCTTCACCAGCGTATACATGGCATCGTAGGCGCCGAAGAAGTACGGCCAGATGAAGCCTCCCTCGCCGTCTGCCGCCAGGCAGGTGCTGGGAGCGGCCGAGGCGCGCAGCACCGCCGACGCCTCCGCCGGCGTGGGGGTGAACGTGGCGCCGGATTCCCTGATGTGGTCGGCGATCCACTGCGGTGTCGAGGACGGCGCCAGGACGATGCCGGGGTGGGTCTTCATCCACCAGCTGATCAGGATCCCGAAGGTCTCGTGCGCGGTGAGCACCGTCCCCTCGTCGTCGATGAACGTGATGCGTTCCCCGGTGGGGCTGATCATGCAGCCCATGTCGGCATGCACGGTGCGGCTGATCAGCGCCGTCTCCTCGGGAACAGTGCGATGGTGGGGCTGCTCGTTGAGCCCGGCGTTGAGGGGGATGGCGGTGACGCCGAGGTCGTTGAGGATGGCCGGGAGCACACTGGACGCCTGGCTGTAGTCGTAGTCGATGAGCACGCGGAAGTTGGCGGCGCGAATGGCCGCGGCATCGACGCTCTCCATGAGGTGGTGGTAGTAGTCACCGTGCGGGTCGATGTACTCGATGTCGCCCATCTCGTAGAAGGCGGCACGGCGGAAGTCCTCGCGGTAGAACAGGTTCTCGAACTTGCGCTCGGCGCGCTTGTCGATCTGCAGCCCGTCACTGTCGAAGAAACGGATGTCGGCGCTGCGCTGGTCGAGCGGGGAGACGAGAACGTGCACACCGGCGTCGCAGTGGCCGCCGCGGGTGGCGAACTGGGTCAGCGGCACCGGCAGCTCGTTGAGATCCCGCACCCTGGCGCCGGCGCTGACCAGGCCCGAGACGACGGCCCGCTTGATCATCCGCGAGCTGCGCGCATGGTCCCGGGCGACGGCGATGGTGGCGTTGCGCGGCAGTGTCGCGGCGAACGCCGCGCCCAGCCGGGCACAGAACTCCGGGGTCAGCTCGACGTTGATGAGCCCGCCCATTCCGTACGACGAGAAGAGACCGCGCCTCCACTCCCCCGCCCAGATCACCGACTCGTTGACGGTCGATCCCGGCTCCACCTCCTTGTGCGGCCAGATCTTGACGCCGGAGCGCACCCGCGAGCCATGGCCGATGACACAGTCGTCGCCGATCACGGAGTTGTCCTCGAGGAGGCAGCCGTTCTTGATGGTGACGTTGCGGCACACGATGCTCTGGCGCAGCCGGCAGTTCTCCCCGATGTAGGAATGCGGCCAGATCACCGTGTTGGAGACCTTGGCGTTGTCGTCGATGATGCTGTACTTGTCGATCACCGCATGGCCGTTGATGAAGGCGCCCGCCTTGAGCTTCACCTCGTCGCCGATGAAGGCGGGCCCCTCGAGCTGCACGCCGATGCCGAACTCCACGCCCTCGCCGATCCAGACATTGCCGTCACGGCGGCCCGGGATGTGGCAGCGCACCCGGCCCTCGAGAGCATCCCAGTTGGCCTGCAGGTAGGACTGGATGGAGCCGATGTCGCACCAGTAGCCGTCGGCGACGATGCCGAAGAGGGGATCGCGGCGGCGGAGCATTCCCGGGAACACGTCCTGGGACCAGTCCGCCGGCGTGTCCGGCTTGATGTGCTCGAGGACGGAGGGCTCGATGACGTAGATCCCGGTGTTGGCGTGGTCGCTGAACACCTCTCCCCACGAGGGCTTCTCCAGGAAGCGGCGGACCTGGCCGTCCGGCTCGGTCACCACCACGCCGTACTCGAGAGGGTTGGGCACGCTCTTGAGCACGATGCTGGCCTGGCTCTGGCGGCGGCGGTGCTCCTCGATCGCCCAGCTGAGGTCGATGTCCGTGAGGGCGTCGCCGCTGATCACCAGGAACGTGTCATCGAGGAGATGGGCGGCGTTGCGGACGCTCCCAGCGGTCCCCAGCGGGCGGTCCTCGACGACGTAGTCGATCTCCATGTCGAGTTCGGAGCCGTCGCCCAGCCGGTTGCGGATCTCGGCGCCGAGGTACTGGAGGGTGAGGATGACCCGGGTGATCCCATGGTCACGAAGCAGCCGGAGAATGTGTTCGACGACCGGAGTGCCCACCACGGGGACGAGCGGCTTGGGGTACTGGCTGGTGAGCGGACGGAGGCGCGATCCCTCTCCACCTGCCATGACCACCGCTTTCATGCCCGAGCCCGCGGTCGCCGAGTTCATCGTCGTGCTCATCATAGGGGCGCCTCGGGCGCCGACCGGCCAGTCAGCCGGGCTCCCCGCGGTGGAGCGCGGTGTCGTAGAGAGCGCTGAGGGCGCCGCGCCTGGGGGTCGCCTCCACCATCGTCGCCCGCCGCCCCAGGTCGCCGAGGTCGACCTCCCCCACCCCGAGGTTGCGCACCCCCATCCCCGCCACCGCGCCCGCGTCGATCCGGTAGCCCACCGAGTCCTGGGCGACGCTGAACACTGTGGCGGGGGGTTCGGCCGTGCCCGCGAGCAGCCCCAGGAGCGCCCCCGTCTGCCATTCGAAGCCATGGACGACGTCGGGCGCGAACCCCGTGGCGGTGAGCAGGGCCGCGACCAGCGCGCTGAACGCCAGGTAGCGCTCGCCGTCGTCGAGCGCGCCGTAGATGGCATCGCGGTCGAAATAGGCCGGGGCGTCGACACTCAGCACCGGCACCCCCGACCCCGGAAGGCCCGCCTGCACCACCCTGGCGGTGGTCAGCCGCCCCGACACGGTGGCGTGCAGCTCGGCGACGCGCACCCCAGGCGACATCCCCAGAGAGGCGCCCCGGTGCAGCGGGATGGCCACGACCACGTCGTGTCCGAGGGCCGCAGCGTCCGCAGCCGTGTCCGCGACCAGCCCGGCGAGCTCTCCCGCCGTGGCCAGGGGCGCGCACTCCGCGGCCACGATCACCACGCGCAGCGGCCGATCCGGCCCGTCAGGCGGGCTCTGCGCGTGCAGGCGGCCGGCGGCGGGCACCCGCTCGGCCCCGCGACCTGCCTCCTCGAGCGTGATCGTGAAATCCACAGCACCCTGGGGCAGCGCCACCGACAGGTTCCTGACCGCCCGGTCCACCATCAGCCTGCCGGCGCTGCCGGCATCGACGACGGCCCGCTGGTAGCGGGGCAGCTGGTCGCCGAAGCGCAGATGCAGGCGTCCTCCCCCGGCGCCGTAGAAGATCCGCGAGACGCTGCTCGCCGGCGGCCGCATCGCGCCCAGCGCCGCCCCCACCTCGGCGATTCCCGCGCTCTGCCATTCGGTCGACCCCGCGGCCGGCGGATCGATGGTGCGCAGCGGCGGGCAGTCGTTGCCGATCTCCAGCCCGTCGATCACGGGCTCGTCGAGCTGGGGCGGCACGGCCAGGCCGGCCAGCGTGCAGGCGTTGCGCAGGTGGATGCGGAAGAGCGCGTCCCAGGCCGCGTCGCTGCCCGAGTCGTGGTGCTCTCCGAACCACCAGTACCAGTCCGACGCCTGGGCGATGAGCAGCTCCTCGTGCGCTGCCGGGTGCTTGGCGGCGCCCCCGGCACGGTCCAGCGCGTCGTGCGCCGAGGCCAGCAGCCCCCAGGCCCGGGTATGCGCCGGCTCGCCGATCCAGGTGCGCAGGTCGGAGCCGATCCAGGAACCGGTCCACAGCTCGGGCAGCGGTCGCACTGCCTCCGGATGCTCGTCGAGGAAGCTGCCGATGTGCGTGCTCCGCACGCGTGTGCTCGTCGCCAGCCCGCTGTAGAACGCATCCAGGAACGGAGTGGCGTTGTCCGCGTAGTAGTCCTTGAAATTCTCCCCGTCGAGCCCGATCGTGACCAGCTGGGCATCGTCATCGGAGCGTGCGTCGGCCAGCGACTCGAGGCGCTGAAGGAGGTCCGCGGCAGCCTGCTCCGCCGCCATGGACTGGTAGGTGAAGCCGATCAGGTTGCTCAGCCGCGCATCGCGAAACACCATGCGCAGCCCGCTGCTGTCGCGGTAGGCGTGATGCACGTCGCCGGCCTCAGCGCCCGCGGCGCGTCCCAGGGTGCGCGCGAGAACGCCTTCGTCGCTGATGGCGAACCCGGCCCCACATCTGTGCATCAGCTCCGCCGCCGCCGGTGAGACGGCGCATTCCGCCGGCCACATCCCGGCCGCCGGATGGCCGGTGATCCTGGCGAACTCCTGGAGGCCGCGGCGGACGTGCTCGGCGGCGTCGGCGGGGTGGTGCGCGGTGGCAGGCGGGAGGGCGATGTCCGGAGTGGCCACGCGGGCCGATGCCGGGTCGATGAGCAGAGGCAGGATGGGATGGTGGTAGGGGGTCGTCAGCGGCTCGACCTGGCCTGACGCCACGGCCGCGCGATAGGCCGGGATCACGGTGCGGAGAAGCGCCAGCTGGCGGGAGTCGACCAGCGTCTTGTCCTCCTCGGTGAAACCGCGACCGCGCGTCGCCAGCGCGTGGAGCTCGGGGTCGTCGAGGATCTGTTCGGGATCGATCCAGGCGAGCAGCGTCCAGAGCTGCAGGTCGCGGATGTCCTCGACGCTGACCGCGGCGCTGGCGCCCGCCGGGAGACGGTTGACCAGCTCCGTGTAGGGCCGGAGCAGGGCCACGCGCCGGCCGTAGTCGGCGTGCTTGGCGCCGGCCACCAGGAAGTCGCGCTCCGCTGCGGTCAGCTCTCCTGCCTCACGCAGGCACAGGTCACGATCGGCGTCGGCGGCGTCGCCGCTCGCGTACAGCTCCAGCTGGGCGAGCAGCGAGGGCACCATGTTGACGGTGACGCGGACCTGGGGATGCCTCTCCAGGATGCGCAGCATGTGGAGGTAGTCCTTGCTCGCCCGGCGCCGCACCCAGGGCAGCACGAACTGACCGGCGACGTCGTCGCGATACCACGGCTGATGCATGTGCCACACCACGGCGACCGCGAGCGGGGAACGGGGCATCAGCCCGACGCCGATGGGACGGCGCGATCCTCCAACCAGCGCGCCAGGGTGATGGCGTCGCCGTCTCCGTCACCGGCCACGGCGCGGATCATCCCTGCGGCGACGCCCTGCGGGGCGATCAGCACGAAGCCCTCGAGGGCGAGCGCGCAGTGGAGCACGAGAAGGGCCGTCGGCAGCGGGGCGCTGGGGAAGGCATGGCGCCGCAGCAGCGCCCCGGCCAGGGTCGCGATGCGCAGGAAGGGCGTGCCCTCGGTCGCCGCCGCATCGGCGAGGGCCGCCTCGAGGGACCGCTCGTCGGCCGCAGCCGGCTCGCGGTCCGCCCAGCGTCTGGCCGCCACCCCGTTGACGAAAGCCAGGTCGGTCGCGCTCAGGGGCACGCTCACCGCGAGAGCTCGAGGAGCGCGTCCTCGAAGCGGATCAGGCCTCCCATGAGGGCCTCGGCGAGGCCTGGGGTCAGCTCCGCCTCCGCCTCGCGCAACTCCTCGACGCTGAGGCCGAGCTCACTGGCGATCGCGATCCGTCGGCGCTCGTCCACGCGCCCAGCTTATCCGTGGCGGCCGCTCCCCAGCTGCGCCCCTGGCTCACAGCTCGAGCAGCACCAGGTGGTGGGGCAGCTCCGACACCTGGTCCATGAAGCTCGCACCGACGACGCTGAAGCCGAGCCGGGTGTAGAAGTCGAGAGCGGTGTCACGGCCGTTGGCCCAGAGCAGCCGGTCGCCACGGCGGCGGGCCCGGGCGATCACCTCGGCCATCAGCGCGGTGCCGGTGCCCGCGCCCTGCTCGGATGGCTCGACGGCCATGAACCGGAAGCGCTGCGCCGGCGTGCCCCGGTGACCGGGAGCGTCCTCGGCGAAGCCGCTGACCACGCCGACCAGGCGCTGGCCACGAAAGGCGCCGAGGTGCCAGCTGCTGCCGAGCTCATCGCTGGGCGCCTCAGCGGGCAGCCCGGGGAGGTGGCTGCGGAGCACCCGGGTGCGGAGGTCCCTGGTGGCGGCGAGCTCGATCTCGCGCACCTCGATGCCGGTGGCGGCGTCGTCCTCCACCACGCGCTCAGCTGCTCGCCCGCTGCCGGGTGGAGACGTAGCGCATCCGTTCCAGGAAGCCGTCGATGATCTTCGGCCAGGCGAAGTCGGCGGCATCGCGGCGGGCCGCGCGGCGCAGCCGCTGCGACAGCTCGGGGCGCTCCACCAGCCCTGCCAGCGCGCTGGCCAGCTCGGTGCCCTCGGCCGTCTCCACCACGATGGCATTGCCGTAGGGGCGGGCGTACTCCTCGCCGGTGGCCCCCACCACGGCGACGCCTCCCGCCGCCATCGCCTCCAGCCCCACCAGACCGAACGGTTCATGACCGGAGTTGGCCAGAACCGCCGTCGACGCCACCGCGATGGCGGGAAGCACCGACTCGGGGAGGAAGCGACGGAGGTTGACGACGGCGGCGTCGCCGGTGGCCTCCAGCGAGCGGGCCAGATCCGGCGCTCCGGTGATGGCCTCGTTCCAGTCGACGACGGCGAGGCCGAGCTGGCGGGCATGGCCGAGCACGCCGTGGCCGAAGTGCTCCATGCCGCCGCGCATCAGCAGCCGCGCGGGCATGCCGCGGGCGCGCAGCTCGGCGACGGCGTCGAGGCTCTGGTGCCAGCGCTTGTCCGGGCTGAACCGGCCGATCTTGAAGGCCAGGCAGGGCGTGTGCCCGGCCCTCCTGATCAGCCGGGCATCGCCGGCGTCGACCGGTTGCAGTGACTCCGTGGGGATCCCGTTGGGGATGACCATGGGATTGACGCCGTGCGGCCACATCAGGTGCTTCATGTAGCGGCTCACCGTGGTCACCGTCGCCGCCCTTTCCAGAGCGCGCCAATCGATGTCGTCGAAGCCGAAATGGTTGTTGGCGTTCCAGAGGATCACGCAGCCGTTGCGGATGCCCAGGTGGCGCAGGTCGCGGTCGAGAAGCTCGACCAGCTCCGCTGTCTGCCACTCCTCGCAGAGGATCGCCAGAACCCTCCCCGCCGCGGTCGCCGGCCGCACCGACCTCTCCAGCAGGAGCGGGGGCAGCTCGTGCCACATCGCCTCGATCTTGTCGTGCTCACCGTCGTACACGCCGGCGCGATGGAGGCGGCTGACCGGCTGGCAGATCCTCACCAGCTGCACGCGGTCGACCTCCTCGAACGCCGGCCGGTCGGGGTCGCCGACGAAGTACAGGGTGGTGTGGAAGCCGCCGGCGGCGAACGCACGGCACATCTCCTTGGCGCGCACCCCGAGTCCGCCCGCCTGGCTGTACTGGTCGGGGCCCTCGAATGAGACCATGGCGATCTCGAGAGTCTCCGGCGTGAACACCCGCTCAAGTTTGCCTGCTGGCGGGCGGCGTTGGTGGCGGCTGCCCCTGATGGTGACGACCGTCACCGCTTCGTCGCCGCTTGGTGGTTGGCTTCGTGGCCGGCGCCGGCCAGACTCGGTGGCGGCGGAGTGTCCGGCGCCCGCCAGCCGGACGCTCTGCTTTTTTTTGGAGACAGCCGTCAGAGAGCCAGGAGCCGCGCCGCGTTGCCGCCGGTGATCAGCTCCCGGGCGCGCGCGTCGATCCCGGCCTCGTCGAGCGCCCCCAGGTAGCGAGGCACATCGAGGAGCGGGTGGTCGCTGCCCAGGAGGATGCGCTCCGCCCCCACCCCGTCGACGAGAGCGCGATACACCGAGGCCTCGTAGACGAACGGCTGGGCGGCGGTGTCGAAATGCAGGCTGTCACAGGCGTGGCGCACCTCGGGGATGTGCGCGTAGAGAGGCAGGCCGCCGCCGAGGTGGGCGCAGATCAGCGTGAGGTCGGGGTGACGCGCGGCGAATGCCATGAGCCGATCCGGCGTCGACGACCCCTTGCCCGGATAGAGGCGGCCCACCGGCTCGCTGCAGTGCAGCGTCCAGGGCATCCCCAGCGCCACGGACTGGCGCAGCGCGGGCTCGACCTCTGCGTCGAGGAGCCCCCACCCCTGGGCGTCGGCGTTCATCTCGCCGATGCCGGCCAGCCCCAGCCCGGCGCAGCGGGCCACCTCACGCGCCGAGCCGGGGTCGAGAGGCTGGATGACCCCGAAGCCGGTGAGGCGGTCGGGAAAGCGGCGGATCGTGGCGGCCAGATAATCGTTGGCCTCCGCGCAGAGGCCCGGGTCGGCGAACGGCCAGGTGAAGCAGACCGCGCGGTCGACCCCCTGCTCGTCCATGGCGGCCAGCAGCGACTCGGCCGAGGCCACCCTCTCGCCGCGCGAATGGCAGGCGGCGAGCCAGGGGTCGGCAGCGGCGATCACAGCGAGGTTGTCGCGGACCCTGTCGGGGAGGATGTGGACGTGGGCGTCGACGATCATCCGATCCAGCCTCCCGCAGCGAACACGAACGCGCCCCAGACCATCACCCCGGCGGCGGCGGTGACCAGGACGGGGCGCAGCACCCGCGCCCGTGCGGTGAGGTCGGCGACCACGATGACCGCGGGGAACAGCGCCAGGTCGTAGCGTGGCACCGATCGCCAGAAGGTGAGGGACACAGCCATGAGCCAGACAAGAGTGCAGTAGAGGGCCATCGACCGGGGGAATCGGGCGTCGATCCAGCCCGCCGCCACCGCGGCGAGCCCGAACACGCCGGCGACGATCTCGCGGGCGAAGATGGCCTGGTTGGTGGGGTCGGTGCTGGCCGCGGCGGTCGCCCAGGTGCTGCGCAGCCCGTCCCACGGCCAGGCCGCCGACTCGCCGAAGGAGGGCAGCGACTCGGCGTGCAGAAGGGCGAGCCCGTCACCGGTGCGGAGCCGCAGGTAGGCGGCGAAGAGCAGCAGCGGCAGCGGGACGACGAGCAGCCAGAGAGCCTCGGCGGCGGTGCGGCGCTGGCGCACCAGCTCCACGGCGATGACCGGGAGCAGCACCAGCCCGGTCAGCCGTATGGCCACCGCCACACCGGCTGCGAGCGCGGCCCCACGCATGCGCCCGCGGCGCATCAGCAGCAGCGAGAGCGCCGTGGCGGCGACGAAGGTGCTCTCCGTGTAGACGCCGGTGAAGAAGAAGCCCAGCGGCGCCAGCGCGAGCGCCCACACGGCGAACCGTGCCGCGCCGTCGTCGCGCTCGCGGCGCACCAGCTCGTGGAGGAAGAGAAGCGCACCCAGCTCCGCGACCGTGCTCACCATCACTCCAGCCAGCACCGGGCTCGACGTGAGCCACGCGACGCCGCGGATCAGCAGCGGGTATCCGGGGAGGAAGGCGTCGAGATAGTCGAGATGGGCCGGATAGCCGTGTCCGGCGATGTGGAGGTACGACACCGCATCCCAGCGGCTGAACGCCGCGCTCAGCGACGCCCACGTCACCGACCCCGCGCTGTGCTCGACCGACAGCACCACAGCCAGCGCCGTCAGCAGCTTGGCGGTGGCGAATGCGGGCAGCACCACCGCCCCGGACTCGCGCCACCTCCGGAGCGCCCCCCCGGAGGTCACCGAGCACGCACGTCGTAGACGCTGATGTGGTCGCTGCGCGCCACCACGGTGAAGCCCTGCGACGCCCACCAGCTGATGTCGACCTGGGCGTCGAAGACACCGGCATCACCGATGCGGTCATCGATCTCCACGTAGTCGACGCTGTAGGAGCGCAGCAACCCGAACACCGGGCAGGTGGCGTGGGAGCGGCCGGAACAGCCGTCGAGCATGGTGCGCACATCCTGGGGGCGAGCTCCGAAATCCGTTCCGTAGCTCCACAGCCAGCCGTAGTAGCCCATCACAGCCCTGCGGCCGGCGAGGGTGAGCACGGGGTCGTTGGGCTTGCCCTCAGTGAGGAAGATGGCGGTTGCGGGCGTCGCGGCCGCCACCCGCGCCGCCAGCTGGACGTCAGCCGCCGTCGCGGTGGCGTACGGACCGCCGACGGAGTCGGCCACCGGCGTCCAGGGCAGCAGCCGGAGGAGCACGAGGACCCCGGTGAGCAGCACCGTCGCCGCCACCGCGATGGCAGCGGCGCCCCGCCACCACCGTCGCCACCAGCGCACCACCAGGGTGCCGATCAACAGCGCCGCGCCCAGGTACCAGTACGCGAACAGCTTGGTGTTGTCCCAATCCCAGGACTGGAACACCACCAGGTTGGCGATGGCGAACACCGCCAGGAATGCCAGCGCGACATGGAGCAGATCGCGCGGGAAGAGCGCGGTCACCCGTCGAGACGCAGCCCCGACGCGGCCTGAGCGCCCCTGCAGCGCCAGCGCCACGGCCACGACCACGCACAGCGGCAGAGCCACCCCGGTGTTCTCGACCCAGAAGCCCCAGTACTGAGGTGTCACCAGCGCGCGCAGCAGTCCGCCGATGCCGCCGAGCAGCGAGCCCACCGTCAGCACCTGGCGGTTCGCCCCTGAGAGGTACATCCAGCCCGGCTCGACGGCCGGGAACAGGTTGGCCGCGGCCGCGGTGCCGTGCGGTCCGCTGACCAGGGTGACCAGGCGCGGCGCCGCGACCGCCGCCGTGACCACAAGGGCGATCAGCCAGCCGCGGTGATGCCATCGCAGCGCCAGCACCGCACACACCGTCGCCATGGCGATGAGCGTGTGGATGTGGATGAGCGGCATCAGACCAAGAAGCAGGCCGGCGAGAGCGAAGCTCTCGTAGCCGCGCCGTGGCACGCGAGCCGCGGTGATCACCAGGATGAGCGCGGCCAGCGCCCCGGAGAAGCCGTAGAGGATGCTCCGCTGCGGCAGCCACCAGGCGAACAGCGGCGTGTACCACTGCTGATCGGGCAGGGGCTGCAGCGCTGCCGGGGTGAGCAGCCCGTCGTAGGCGCGTGGCTGCGCGGCCACCAGCCCGGGGAGGTCGTGGAGGGTGCCGGCGACGATGCCGGGGATGTCACCGGGATGTGCCACAAGCCCCGCCCACGTGCACTGAGCGGCACTGAAACCGTGGTGCACGCAGGCGTCGGCGAGGATGCCGCTGAAGCCGAGGCCTCCACCCACCAGACAGATCCCCGCCGCCAGCACCCCGGCGCCCCAGCCCGCCCCCAGTCGCACCGCCAACGCCGCGACGAGCAGCACGATGCAGACCGAGAGCAGCACACCCGGCACCGCCAGCGCGAACGCCGGAGAGGCGCCCAGGGTCATCAGCGTCGCCGACTGGAAGTCGGGCAGGAACGGGTAGCGCAGGTCGGAGCCGCTGAACAGCGGGTTCTGGGGGGGAAGGTTGTGAGCCACCGCGAAGCTGCTCGCCGTGGTGAGGTGCTGTGACCAATCCGCCCACACCGTCTGGAACCCGGCGTTGAGGTTGCCGGCGCCGTCGCTTCCCAGGGTGTGCGCGAAGAGCACGGAGAAGAGATAGACCGACACCACCGCGGTCAGCGCCAGCCAGAGACGGTGGCGGCGGCGCTCTGGGGAGATCAGCTCCGTCCAGCCCCCTCGCCAGGCGCGCGCCACCGCGGCGCGCCGCGTCCAGGAGGGCGAGGCGAACGCGATCACCGTCAGCGCGGCGCCGCCGAGCACCGTGGCCACGCTCAGCCCGGCGAGCAGGGCCAGGAGGTAGGTGATCGCGCTCCCCACCAGAACTGTGAGCACCACGCCGATGAGCACCCGCTCCTCGATGCGCAGCTCGATGCGCGGAAGCGATCCCGCCGCGATGGTGCCGGCGACGAGCAGCAACGCCGCCGCCAGCAACCAGACCGACGTCACCAGGCGTCGACCCAGAGGCGCATCTGGTGGTCGGAGTCGGGCATCGGCATCGCCGTCCACACGGGGTAGAAGAAGATGAATCCGGCCACCACCAGGAGCGTCGCCGCCCACGCCACCGGCGCCAGCGCGACGCGCCGCGACCCCAGCTGGAGCACGGTGTTGCGCAGGCCGGCGAGGACGTAGGCGAGGGCCAGCGCGGCGAAGATCAGCATCCCCAGGGCGTGATAGAAGAACAGCACCCGGCGCTCGTTGCCGACCACCCAGAGCATCCACGACGTCAGATAGCCGAGCACGATGAAGGCGGGCACGAAGCGCCGCGACACCACCGCGCTGACGGTGACCAGCGCCGCGAAGACGACCACACCGATGAAGGCGAGGGTGAAGATCACCCCGGGGGTGACGCGCACGCTGACGCTGTCCGGCTGTTGCGCCGCATGGAAGGTGACGATCATGGTGCCGAGCGAGGCCAGCCCGAGAATGGCCACGAGCAGGCGCCACCAGGGCGGTCCGCGGCTGAGCCGCCACACACAGGCGAGCAGCGCCAGGATCGAGAGCCACCACACTGCCGGGTTGCCCAGGTCGGTGATCGACGACACCGTCGGGTTGTCAGGAACCGCGGAGTTGGTCTGCACGTAGTAGAAGAGCACCGGGTGCTCCATCACCGGCCAGGTGTACCAGCGCGACGCGTAGGGGTGCCCGTGGCACTCCTGCTCGTGGTACTGGAGGCCCGCGCCCATGATGTCGGCGATGTCGGCGACCGCCTGGACGGGGTTGGGAACGGTCGCCGAGCCCACCCTCATGGTCGGGGGATGGATGGTGTCGGCGGTGCCGGTGAGGCCCACCGTTCCCGGGCTGCACGCGGTGAAGTGGTACACGTCGGTGTGCACGATGGTGAGATAGCGCGCGAACGAGGCGCAGAAGATGGCGCCGCCGACGACCGCCGCCAGTGTGTAGTGCACCAGCGCGAATCGTCCCGCGGCGGCGCGCCACATCACCACCTCGTGGCGCCGCCCGCCGGCGACGCGGCGCAGCGCCGGGATCAGCGCGGCCAGCCATGGCGAGATGCCGCGCATCGCGATGAGCGCGGCGGCGATGGCCAGTGGCGCCAGCGCCGTCAGCTTGGCGGCGAAGGCCAGCCCGGCGACGATGCCCATCACGTAGAGCGTGGCCCGCCACTGCCGCCGGGTCCGCGCCTGCCAGTGGAGCAGGAACACGTAGTAGAAGAGCGCCACGAAGAAGATGGCGATGATGTCGATGACCCCGGTGCGCGCCTCCACGAAGGCGAGGCCGTCGAGCGAGATGAACAGCGCGGCGGCGGAGGCGAACCAGCGGTCGCGGCGGAGCCGCAGCGCGAGCAAGTAGACGAGGCCGACCAGCAGGCTGCCGAAGATGGCAGTGCTGACCCGCCACGACCAGGTGGTGAAGCCCATGGTGGCGATCGGCGGCGCCATGAGCAGCTTGGCGAGCGGGGGCTCGGGGTCGAAGTACGATTCCGCGGGCTGGCGGAGATCCTTGGCCGCGTCGACTGGGAAGTAGATCTCGTCGAAGATGAAGCCGCACTGTTTGACGTCGACGTGGTTGACGGTGGTGCCGGCGGCGTCCTTGCCCGGCGGTCCGACAGGAACCTGCGTGCACTCGGCGGGAGGGCTGTTGTTCGAGGTGGCGGCGCCGACGCCGGCGATGCTGAGCCCGCCGTTGCCGGTCAGGAAGTTGGGGAAGATGGGGCTGGCGAAGCGCAGGAACAGGGAGAGCACCACCAGGGCCACGATGGCGACCACGTCGCGCCGCTCCAGGGCGAGGAAGCCGCGCAGGCCGGCGCGCACCAGGGGCTCCGAGCCGTCATCGCGTGGCGATCGCCGCGCTCGCGGTGGGCGCCTCCCACCGAACCGCCGCGGCAGCCTCACCGTCGCCGGCCCCGGCGCCGCGCCACCGTGCCGCCGCCGAGCGGCTTGGGAGGGCAGACGTTGGCCACCAGCTCGGCGAACAGACCGGCCGTGTCGACCACCGGCACCACCAGGAGGTCGTCGACGACGCAGCGCGGGCCGGCCACGCGGCGCAGCCCGCGCAGATCGACGCCGTCACGCAGGCGCAGAGAGATCGCCTCGGTGGCCAGCCAGCGCTCGGCCGGACGCGGCAGCAGACGGCGCCGCTCGGGACGAGCAAACACAGCGCTGAGCCGGATCAGCCGGGCGCGGTCGATGTCACTCCCGCCCAGCCGCCGGCTCGACGCCAGGGTCCGGATCACCAGCTCATCGCCCTCGCACGCCAGGTAGGTGAAGCGCTGGCGTGTCCACAGTGAGCTGGCCACGGCGTAGAGCGCCGCGGCCGTCAGCGCGTAGCCGAAGGCGCCCCCCGAGGTGGGCTTGAGGATGCTGAGGAACACGCCGGTCAGCGCGAAGACGGTCGCAGGCAGGAGCAACCAGGTGCGGTACTTGCGCCAGCGCTCGACGTCGTACAGGATCGGGTGGCGTGCGGCCTTCGGCAAGGCTGCCGAGCATACGCAAGGGTGCCGGGGAGAGGCGTCCACGCGGGCCGCCACCCTGCGCCCTCCGCCTCTTCACATCCATTTACAAGACCTTACGGCCCGTTTACCGCTTTTCGGCTGGCGTCCCGCTAGATTTGCGGTGGCGGCAACAGAGGCTGCCCCCGAACAGGAAACTCATTCCCTTCCTGAAAGGCCGGAGGGCTCGCCCTCCGGTCTTCCTTTTTACAGGGGCGAGACAGGTTCTCGCCCCTCGCAGGGTCGAAATGAATTCGACCCTGCACACCCCACTCTTCGGGGCGCCTCGCGCCCCGGACGCTCCTTTCTAGGGCCATGCGGACTTTTTCGCCTGGGTCGAAGGTTCTTGGGCTTCTTGCGCCTTGTTGCCTCGCTTGGAGGTACTTGTCTTCGGCCTTCCTCTTTGGTCAGGCGGGGTCTCGTACCCTTTCCACGGCTCGGCGCCAGGCTGCGTAGGGGGCTGCTGGTCTGATGCCGGGATGGGCCGGGGTGAAGCGGCGGCCTGGTTTGTAGGCGGCGGTGACGCCGTCCGGGGCTTCGATGAGGTGCTCGCCGACGGCGGCGAGCATGGCCGCTCCGAGCGCGGTCGTCTCGGATGAGGCGGCGCGGCTGACCGGGATGCCGAGAAGGTCGGCCTGGAACTGGCAGAGGCCGTCCATGACGCTGGCGCCGCCATCCACCCGCAGCTCCTCGAGGGAGATGCCGCTGCCTTCCTCGACGGCCTCGACCACGTCGCGGGTGCGGTAGGCCATCGCCTCGACCACCGCGCGCACCATGTGGGCGCGGCTCACCCCGGCGGAGAGGCCCACGAAGGCGCCGCGGGCCGCGGCGTCCCAGTACGGCGCACCGAGGCCGGAGAGCGCAGGCACGAAGATACAGCCATTGCTGTCTGGAACTGAGTCGAACAGGGGGCCGGCGTCGGCCGCCGCGTCGATCAGGCCGAGACCGTCGCGGAGCCAGCTCAGGGCCGCGCCGGTGACGAAGATGCTGCCCTCGAGCGCGAACGTGTCCCGCCCGTCGAGCCGCCAGGCGACCGTGCCCAGCAGGCCGTGCACCGGCTCGGGCAGCAGAGAGCCGGTGTTGACCAGCACGAACGAGCCGGTGCCGTAGGTGTTCTTGCTCATGCCCGGGCGCACGCACGCCTGGCCGAAGAGGGCCGCCTGCTGGTCTCCGGCGATCCCGCTGATGGGCAGGCGCAGGCCGAGGAAGGCGTCGGGGTCGGTCGTCGTCACCCGGCCCGCGCTGGCGCGAACCTCGGGCAGAAGCGCCCTCGGGATCGAGAACTGGGCGCAGAGGTCGTCGTCGAAATCGCCGGCAGCGAGGTCGTAGAGGAGGGTGCGGCTGGCGTTGCCGGCGTCGGTCACCAGCGCCGACCCGGCGGAGAGGCGCGCCACCAGCCAGGTGTCGACGGTGCCCGCGCAGAGCTCGCCGCGCACCGCTCGCGCGCGCAGCTCGGGCTGGTCGCCGAGCAGCCACTCCAGCTTGGTGGCGGTGAAGTAGGGGTCGAGCAGCAGCCCGGTGCGCCGCCGCAGCGATGCCTCCTCACCGCGCTCGCGGTGGCCGGCACAGAGAGCGGCGCTGCGACGGCACTGCCAGACGATCGCGGGCGCCACCGGGCGCAGCGTGTCGCGCTCGAACATCACAGCCGTCTCACGCTGATTGGTGATCCCGACGGCGACCGGTGGCTGGCCTCCGGCCGCAGCCAGGGCCGCGGTGGAGGCGGCGAGGACGGAGTGCCAGAGGTCGTCCGCGTCCTGCTCGACCCAGCCGTCGCGCGGGTAGCGCACCGGCACGTCGGCGTGGCCGCGGCCGTGGATCTCACCGTCGACGCCGACCACCAGGCAGGTGGTGCCTGAGGTCCCCTGGTCGATGGCGAGGAGGCGTGGCGAGCTCATCCGCCCCCGATCCCTCGGCCTCGCTCAGACCGGGACGGCGAGCATCCGGTCGATGGCCCGCCGCGCCCGCGCGGCGATCTCCGGCGCGACGGTGACTCGCGGGGACAGCGTCTCCAGCGAGGCGGCCACCTTGGGCAGGGTGATCATCTTCATGAACCCGCAGATGGCTCCCGGGGACGCGGGCAGAAAGCGCTTGCCGGGAGCCAGCTTCTCCATGCGGTGGAGGATGCCCACCTCGGTCGCCACGATAAAGGTCGAGGCGGGGGATTCCACGGCACGGCGCACCATGCCCTCGGTCGACGACACCACCGTGGTGGTCCCCAGGTCGCCCGACGAGGAGCGGTACAGAGTCGAGGTGGTGCAGCCGCACTCCGGGTGGATGAGAAGCTCGGCATCGGGGTGGCGGTTGCGCGCGGCGTCGAGGTGAGCGGGATCGATGCCGGCGTGGACGTGGCACTCGCCCATCCAGACGTGCATGCGGCGACCGGTCATCCGCTCGACGTGGGCGCCGAGGAACATGTCGGGGCAGAAGAGGATCTCTCGGTCGGGGGCGATGGATTCGACCACCGCGACCGCGTTCGAGGAGGTGCAGCAGTAGTCGGACTCGGCCTTCACCTCGGCACTGGTGTTGACGTAGGAGACCACCACAGCCCCCGGGTGCTGCGCCTTCCAGGCGCGCAGCTGGTCGGCGGTGATGGTGTCGGACAGCGAGCACCCCGCCCTGAGATCGGGGAGCAGCACGGTCCGGTCGGGCGAGAGGATGGCGGCCGTCTCCGCCATGAAGTGGACCCCGCAGAAGACGATGATGTCGGCGTCGGTCTGCGCCGCCTGCTGCGACAGACCCAGCGAGTCACCGACGAAGTCGGCGACGTCCTGGACCTCGGGGAGCTGGTAGTTGTGGGCCAGGATGACGGCGTTGCGCTGGCGGCGCAGCCGGTCGATGCGCTCGGGGAGGCCGGGATCGGCCACGGCCTGCTCGGCCGGGCGAACAGCAAGCACCGCGCACTCCTGAGGTTTAGGTCAGATTGACCTTAGTAGTATACCGCAGCCGCAAACGAGGAGGGCCCTCCGCCTCGGGCGAAGACGGCGGCGTGGCCCCCTTAGAGTGCCGCGCATGCTCGTGACGCTGGTCATCCATCCTCGCCGCGCCCTCGACGCCGCCGCCGCTCGCCCCAGCCTGGGAGCAGGCGCCGGGGCCGTGGCCCTCACCGGGGTGCTCGGCCTGGGCCTCGGACTCCTCGCCGCCGCCGTCGGAGGCGCCGGCTCGGCCGCGGTGATCCTCTCCGTGGCCCTGCCGCTGATGCTCGCGGTGTTCTGGCTGGGCAGCGCCCTTCTGGTCAATGCCGGCGCTCGCCTCATGGGGCACGCGCCCCGCCGCCGCCCGCTGCTGGCGGTCAGCGGGCTGACCTACCCCGTGCTGGTGCTGTACGCGGTGATCGCGCTGCTCCAGGCGGTCAGCCCGCGGTGGGGAGGCGATGCCCTCTCAACCGCCGTGGGACTCTTCGCCCTCCCGCTGGTGGGCTGGTTCGTGGCGCTCAACGCCATCGCCGTGCGTGCCGTCTACGACATGCCCGCGCTCAGCGCCGTCGCCATCGCCCTGCTCCCCTATGCCGCGCTCAGCGCCGTCCTCCTCCTCCTGGTGGTGGTGCTGAGCGCGCTCCATTCCATCGGCGTCGCCTGACCCTCGCACCCCCCACGCCCGGTGGGAACGGCCGGTCAGCCGCCCGCCTTCGGTCCTTTTCCGGGGCCGCCCCGGCGGCGCCCGCTGACCCCCGGGCGACGCGGGGCCGGAGGAACCTCGGGCTCAGGTGCGCTCGCTGCCTGTGCCGCCGGGGGCCGGCGCCGTCCGCTCACC
Organism: Candidatus Dormiibacterota bacterium; assembly: GCA_035552595.1. Lineage (GTDB taxonomy): Bacteria > Chloroflexota > Dormibacteria > Aeolococcales > Aeolococcaceae > Aeolococcus. Next base: position 29,404 of record DASZKZ010000088.1, on the reverse strand, counting down.
CCGCGGCGACGGAAGCCGCCCAGCGCCGAGGGCGCGGATTCCGGGGCGGTCGTGGGCGTCTCGGGTTGGGCGGAGTTCGGGTCGGGCTGGGCAGACGCCCCCCGGCGCCTCCGATCGGCCTCGGTCTCGACCGGGGCCGTGGCCGCTTGCGGCTGCGACGCGTGAGGCTGAGGGCGCCCCCGTGGGCGTGCCCGGGGGGCAGACGCGGCGGCGGGCACGGGCGCCAGGGCGGGCAGCGCCGGAGCTCGCTCCGGTTCGTAGCCGGAGCGGTCGATCGCCACCGCCACGGGGAGCATGATCCCGAACACCGCCGCCACCGCCAGGCCGAGATCGATCAGAACCGTGAGGCCGAAGGCGCCCAGCAGCGGCAGCCCGTGGGGCAGCAGCGCGCTGGCGGCGAGCACGGCGAAGCCGGCGCCGAGGGTCAGCGCGGAGACGCGGATGGCCTTGCCGGTCACCGCCAGAGCGGCGGCGGCGGCGTCATCGGGGCTCAGGCCGCGGGCGCGCTCCTCGTCGAAGCGGCGGAGCAGGACAACGCCGAACTCGGTCGCCAGGGCGATGACGAGCGCGCCCAGGATGACGGTGAGCGGGTTGAAGGACCCCAGCGTGCGCCCCAGGTTGCCGGGCAGCAGGCCGAGCAGGAGCAGGATCAGCGGAGCCCAGCCCGCCGCGATGGCGGTGGGAAGCAGCGGCAGGGCGGCGCGGCGGAGGTCACGCTCCAGCGCCAGCAGGGCCAGGAACACCACCACCAGGGGCAGCAGGTTCAGCCACAGGCTGCGGCTGACGATGTTGTCGTACGCCTGGGCGGCGAGCGCGGCGATGCCGGCGGGGGCGGCCGTCATCCCGTTGGGTGGGTTGGCGATCTCGCTGCGGATGCTGTCGATGAGCCGCGCCTGGTCGGCGATCGACGTGCCCACCACCCCGATCGCGATCCGCGCCGAGGTGGGGTCGATGGGCGTGCTGTCCGGGCTCAGCCAGGTGTTCAGGTATTTGTCGATGGGTGGGCAGGGCTGGGTGCGGGTGGGGATGCTCTGGACGAGGTTGCGCGCCAGCGCGGGGAGCAGGCGGAGGTCACAGAGAAAGGCGGTCTGGGTCCTCACCTGGCCCGGAGGGGTGGTCGGCGACGGGCTGGCCGACGGGCCCGGCGACGCCGTCGCCGACCCGGAGGGGGTGGGCGACAGGGCGGCGGTCGGGGAGGCGACGGTGGTGGCGGCCAGCCGAGCCTGCGGCGCCTGGTTGGGCTGGCTTGCGGGAGACGCCGAGGCGCTGGCCGTTGCCGATGGCGAAGCGCTCCGGCTGGCCCCGGGAGACGGCGTCGGCGAGCCGCCGCTGGTGGCCGGCGCTGACGGCGACACGCACGGGGCACTGGTCGACGGCGTCGCCGAGGAGGAGGCGGCGATGAAGAAGTCTGCGATCGACGTGGCCAGCGCCACCTGGTCCGCGTGGAGGCTGCGAATCCCCTGGGAGACCTCACACTGCCAGGTGACATTCCCCGGCGTGCCCGCCTGGCTGTAGGGGCCGGCGACCTGGCCGTGCAGGTAGATATCGACCTCGTTGCCGTAGCCCGTCTGATCGCGCACCGTGTTGACGTCCTGGAGCTGCGGCAGCGACGGGGCGAGAAGCTGGTCGACCTGGGTCTGGACGGGGACTCGGGGCAGCAGCACCCAGCCGACCAGAGCCACGATCACCGCCGGCACCACGGCGCCGCGCCAGGCTCCGGCGATCGCGAGGGTCCGCTCGGGTGGGCGTGGCTCGGCCGGCGGGGCGGTGCTCCGAGATCTCCTGCCCTCGGCGAGCGCGGCGGCGGGAAGGGCGATGAACATGGCCGCCAGCCAGGAGAGGATGACCCCGGCGAACAGCACCAGCGCGAACTCCGCGACCAGCGGGATGGCCACCAGGGGCCCGGCGTCGATGCCGGCGAACACCATCAGGGTCCCGAACCCCGCCAGGGTGGCCACCGCTGCCGTGAACGTCGCCGGGCCGGTGCGCTCCGCCGCCTCGAGGATGGCCGTCGCCCGGTCGTCGCCACGCGCGCGCGCCTCGTCGTAGCGCGCCACCACCTGCACCGCGTAGTCGACGGCCAGGCCGACCAGGACGGGGATGCCGGCGAGGACCGCAGGGGTCACCGCGATGCCCAGCCACAGCGACAGGCCGACGGTGGCGCCGGCCGCACCGAATGCAGCCAGGAGTGGCCACAACCGGCCGCGCACCCGGAAGGCCACCACCAGCAGGATGGCCATCAGCACCATGACCACCGGAAGGAGGATGAGCAGGGTCTGGCTCATCGAGTCGACGACTCCGTAGGTGAGCAGCGGTGCGCCGGCGATCACGGACTGGAAGGGACGATCGTGGAAGCTCGAATAGCAGCTGGGGTTGGACTGCTGGCCGACGCTTCCGCAATCCGTCGGATCGAGCGGGCCGAGCTGCTTCAGCGTGGAGAACTGTGCCGACGTGAAGCTCTTGGTGTACGCGTCGGAGGCGATCCCACCGGTCAGCTCGTCACTGATCTTCTGGCGCACCCCGAGGACGGACGCGCGATCCGCCGCCGCAGCGGTGGTCAGGCGCACGGTGATGACCTCGCGGGCGACGATGGCCCCGCTGCCCAGGGTCGATGGTGACGGCAGGACCGCAGCCCAGGCGCTCTTGGGCGAGCAGAACAGTTCCTGGTGCCTCGAGCTCGCGGCCTGCACCTGCGACTCGGTGGGACAGTTGGGCAGGTCGAGCAGGATGCGCGCTAGGTACACCTGGCAGCTGGGAGTGATCTGCAGCAACTGGGCGATCGAGCTGTCGCAGTCACCGAACGCGGCGGTGAGGCGGTCGAAGAAATTGCGGGCAGCCGTGTTGTCGACGGTGTTGCCCGGCCCCGCCAGGTACTCCGCGAACAGCGGCGGGAGGGGATCGGCGGCCACCGCCGCCTCGGTGGCCCGCTCCTGGCTGTCGAGGATCCTGTCGGCTGCCGGGATCGGCTTCTGCTGGTACGCCTGGCGCGCCCGGTGGGCGTCGCCGGCGGCACGGGCCACGTACAGCTCGAGCAGCTGCTGCGCGTTGGTGAGGTCGCTCTGGAACTGCGTCGACAGCTTGCTGGCGTCGTTCTGCCCGTTCTGCCGGGCCACCAGGTAGTCGGTCTCAGCGACGAAGTACGGATACTCCGTCAGCGTCTTGGTGACCTCCGCGGTGGTCGCCGCCAGCGCCGAGTTGGCCACCGTCCCGGGACCGAGCACCGCGGCGACACGGGGGTCGTGGGCGAGGTCCTGCTCCAGCGCGGTGAGCCGCTGCAGGTTCTTCTCGAGGTACGGCGCGGTGGGGTTGTCGGCGGTCAGCACCACAACCATGGGATCGGTGCCGAAGCTGGCGGTGAAGCGCTGGTTGGCCTGGCCCGCCGCCGAGCTGCTCCCCACCAGCAGCGACTGTCCGGCATCCACGCCGAAGCGCAGGAAGCCCGTCGCCAGCGCGGCGCAGCAGAGCAGGGCGATGACCAGTACCGCGAGGGGACGGCGCGCCATCGGGCCGGCGACTCGTCGCAGCACTCTGCCTCCATTCAGTGCAACTGTCTTGCGGGCTGCCGCCGGAGCTGGCACCGCCCGGCCATGATGACCCGGGCTCGCCCGTTTGTGCCGTCGTCAGCAGTGTCAGCGTGGCGGGACGCGCGGGATCAGGGACCGATCAGCGTGGCCAGGTGGGTGTACTCGCCGGCGCTCAGGTTGGGCGCCGGCCGGCTGCCGAAGCTGGCCGGCAGGGTGCACCAGGGATGGGGCTGCGGGCCGGGCAGCGCTGGGAGGGGCAGCCCGCACACCGCGTTCTGGAGTTGCTGCGTCGCCTGCCCGGTGCCGAGCAGGTTGAAGAGCTGAACGCGCAGGTAGTACTCCTTGTCCTGCTCCGGGCAGGGAGAGGTGGGCACCGAGCAGTCGTACGAGGAGAACGCGGATTTGATGTTCTCGATGGCGTCGATGATGCCGGCGGTGACATCGCTGGGCTTCTGGCCGGGGGCGGCCTCCTTGCCGGTGAGGTTGGCGGCGAACAGGCCGATCAGCCCGTTGAAGGTGGTCAGCTTGTCGATGGTGCCTCCGGGCTTGGCGAGGAGCTCGATGGTCTGCCTGATGTTCGTCCCCTCGCCGCTGAGCGCGGTGTCGAGCTGGGTGAGGGTGCTGTCGGCGTGGTCGAGCAGGCCACCGAGCTGGACCGAGTTGTTGGCGAAGGCGGTGAGGGTGGTGTTGCTCGCCGCCACCAGCTTGTCGAGCGGGGTCTGCGCAAAGCTGGCGTTGAAGGACTCGTTCTTGATGAGGAGATCGCTGGCGTTGCTGGAGACGTTGTCGAGGGTCTGCAGCGGCGTCTGCAGGGTCTGGGTCAGCGTGTTGGCGGCGCCGAGCAGATGGTTGACGTCATCACCCTGGCCGGCGGATGCCTTGCCCAGCTCGACGATCGCGGTGCGCAGGTTCTGCGCCTCCGGCGCCTGCAGGGCCTGCAGCACCTGATCGAGGTCGACGGGCTGCACCGTGCTGGTCACGCTGATGGTGTCGCCGTCGTTGAGCAGCCGTCCTGAGTTGCTCCCCGGGGTGATCTCGAGGTACTTGGGGCCGAAGAGACCGTGGGGGCGGAGCAGCACCTGGGCGTCGCTGTGGATGTCACCGGACTGTGGGTTGATGTCGAGCGTCGCCACCGCGAGGGCGCCCTGGGCGGCGACGTCGTGGACCTCGCCGACCTTGACCCCGGCGACGTCGACGCTGGCGTGCGGTGCCAGGCCGTCGGCGTTGGCCAGCTGCACGTGCAGCACCATCGTGTGATTCCACGGCAGAGCGATGTGGGGGCCGCCGGGGATGCCTGTGACCACCACTCCCAGCATGGCGATGAGCAGCACCGCGGCGGTGGCGACGCCGCTCCACAGGGGCCCGACGCGAGGCTGGTGTCTCACAGCCATCCCCAGCCGGTGAGGAGGTTGGCCTGCTGACCGCTGCTGCCCTGAGCTGTCAGACAGAGGATCAGGCACTGGGTCGGCGTCGGCGTCGGCGGCGGGGCCGGGCCGGTGCCCGCAGGCGGCGTGGGGAGGATCGGCGGCAGGGTCGGCAGCGGGGGAATCGGCGGCAGAGTGGGCAGCGGTCCGACGGGGAGGCACGGGAGGTTGGGCAGGCAGGTGGTGCCGGCGGGCTTGCTCGCCGCCGGCGGTGCGTTGGTGGCCACACAGGTGGGCCCGAGCAGACCGCACGGGTCGGCTCCGTTGGCGTACTGGCGCAGGAAGAAACCCGAGGAGTTGCTCTGGGCGGTGGCGGCTCCGATCTGGAACACCAGGTTCTTGGCGTCCTGCCAGATGTACTGGCCGGTGGCCTTGCTGTGATCGTTGGCGAAGTGGAAGGTCTCCGGCACCAGGTCGGTCATCAGCTGGTTGAGCTGGGTGGTGAAGCTGCCCAGGCGCTGGAAGGCGTCGTTGAGCTTGGCCGCGTATCCGCCGCTGAGCACCGAGTTGGTGGTGATGTTGAGCGCGTCGGTGTTGCTGATGTAGCCCTCGAGCGCGCTCTGGTGGCCGGCCAGCGCCCCGGTGATGCTGTTGCTGTTGTCGATGACGCCGGCGAGGTCGGTGCTGCTCTTGTCGAGCTGGTCGGCGGTGGTGCCCAGGTTGACCAGGATGTTGTTGATCTCGCTGTTGCGGGTGACCAGCTCGCCGGTCGGGGCCACGCTGTGCACGGAGAGGTCGCGCAGGTCGGGGATGAGCTGCTGGAGAGTGCCCTCCTGGCCCTGGACGGCGCCGGCCGCGGTGCGGATCAGGCTGGTCAGCGAATCGCGGGTCGGCTTGTTGAAGGTGTTGAGGATCTGGTCGAAGTCCACCACCGGCTTGGTGGCCGGCAGAGCGATGGTGGCGTTGTCCGTCAGCGGGTGAGCGGCGTCGCTGCCGGGGGTCAGCTGCAGGTACTTCTGACCGAGCAGGGTGGCCAACCGGATCGACGCCGAGGTGTTGCCCGGCAGTGGCCAGTCGCCGTCGTCGACATGGAAGGTGACCGTGCTGTACCTGCCCTGGGCGGACACCGAGGTGATCTGCCCGACCGCGCGGCCCGCGATGCGCACGTCGCTGCCCACGCTGATGCCGTCGACGTCGCTGACCTGCGCCGTCACCGTGTGGGTGGCGCTCCAGGGGGCGGCGAAGTCGAGGTTGATCTTCACCAGCGTGCCCAGCACCAGCACCATCACGAGCCCGGCGATGAAGCCGGCGACCAGCGGGTTGAAGCCGCCCCGGCGGCCCGTGGCGCTCATCAGCAGCGGTTCTCCGTGGTGCCACCGCAGGGCGACGCCGACTTGTTGGGTGGGTTGAGCGTGGAGTCGACGCGCAGGGTGTCGAGCGGCAGACCCCACGCGTTGGTCCCGGTGCCGGTGTTGTAGCCGGTGGCGGTGAGGAACTCGTGGAGGAGGACGTCGAGGTCGCCGATGTAGGGGTCGACGTTGGAGATGAGCGGGGCGAGCAGGTCCGCCGACGACTTGGCCTGGTTGAGCGCGTTGGGGCCCTTCTGGAAGATCGTCTCCAGGTTGCTCTCCTCGCCGCGCAGGGCCTGGTCGAGAGACGTCAGGGTGCCGGCCGCGTGCACCAGCGTGCCCTGCATCGAGGCCTCGTGGGTGGCCAGCACGCCGAGGACCACATCGCCGTTGGCGACCAGGCCGCGCAGGTTGCTGTTCTCGCGAGACAGGTCGCCGGTGATGGTGTCGAACTCACCGTTGAGCCGGTCCAGCTGCGGCGACCGGGCGGACAGCACCGAGGTGATGGGGATGGCGTCCGCGGTCAGCGGGTTGGCGTTGGCGATGGTCTGGTTGAGGTCGCTGATGCCGGTGCCGCCGAAGGCGATCACCCCCTCCTGCAGCTGGGTACGGATCGACTCCCGCACGCTCGGATCGAAGACGTTGGAGAGCTCGTCGAGGTTGACAGGGCTGGTCGTCTGGGCCGCCGTGAAGACGGGGTTGTCGCCCAGCGACGGGCTCGCCGCGGAGCCGGGGGTCACCTCGATGTACATGTCGCTGAGCACCCCCTTGGGGCGGACGGCCACGGTCGTCCCCTTGTGCAGGGGCCAGTGGGAGTCGTCCACGCTGAAGGACACCTGCGCGGACTGCGCTCCCGTCTGGGGATCCACGCGCACGCTGAGCGACTGCACGCTGCCCACCCCGATGCCACCGACGCGCACATCGTTGCCGCCGGCCAGCCCGTTGACGTTGCTGAACTGCGCGGTGACCAGGTGAGTCGATCCACCGAAGGACAGCCCCAGCCCGACCAGCGCGCCGATCAAGACAGTGGTCACGAACAACCCTCTCGACGACGCCAGCAAGCGCACGGCTCTCACGATCATCCGAACAACCCCGCCAGGTAGTTGGTCTCGTTGAGCGAGGGGACAGCAGGCGCGGCGGTGTTCTGGACGTGCCCGGTGACCGCCTGGCAGGTGTTGGTGATCTGCGTCTGCACGCTGGGCGGGAAGAGCGAGACGAGGTTCTGCGTCAGCGTCTGCGAGAGGGTGTCGCAGTGGAAGGAGAGCACGATGTTGAGCGCGCAGGTGCCGGAGTGGGTCTTGCTGACGGTGGGATCTGAGCAGGCGGCGCTGCCGTTGCCGGGGTTGGTCCCGGGAGGATTGGAGCCGCTGGGTCCAGGCTGCGAGAACATCGAGTCCCAGAGCCCGGTGGTGCCCTCGCCGTTCGGGGAGGTGACGTTGAGCTGGTCATTGGGATAGGCGACCTGCCCGTTGAGGGTGCCCTCGATGACGGTGTCGATGCCGCAGGCGTGGCCGTTGCACTTGGGCCCGACGATGTCGTAGAGGAGGGTGTTCTCCGAGGCCAGCGTGGGGCCCAGCTCGTCGAGCGACTTGCGTTGCGCCGCGATCGTCGGGGTCATCGCCGTGTTGATCTCGGTGGCGACGTTGCTCGCCTCCTGCAGGGTGGTGACCAGGGCCTGGTCCTTCTGGGCGATGGCGCCCAGGGCGACGTTGCCGTTGGAGAGGAACCCGGCCAGCTGCTGGTGCTCGTCGGCGAGGGTCTGCATGATGGTGTTGAGCTGCACGAAGATGTCGTCGGTCTGGGGCTGGTCCTTCTCATAGACCTGGGCGACCGGTGTCAGGTTGGCGACCACCTCCTGGAGCTGCGGCAGGATCGACTGGATGTCGCCCGCCCGCCCCTTGGTGGCGCTGTCGAGCGCGGCCAGCACCTGCTGCTGTTGCGCCCGCGTCTGGCTGTCGAAGGCGTTGAAGATCTCGTCGTTGGAGACGTCCTTGCCGGTTTCGGCCACGGGCAGGTAGCCGCCGGTGGCGATCGCCTCGGCGGTGGTCGAGGAGCCCACCGTCAGGTCCACGTACTTCTCACCGAGGAGTGTCTTGGGGCGCACCTTGGCGAAGCCGTTGCTGTACACCGGCACCGCCTGGGCGTTGCTGATCTGCAGGGTGACCACGCTGTATCCCGGGCTCTTGGGATCGTGGGAGATCGCGGTCACCTTGCCCACGGCGACACCGCTGACCCGCACGTCCGCGGCGGTGGGGATCCCGTCGGCGTCGGCGAAGACGGCGTGCAGCGTGTAGTCGGCCGAGAGCGGGTTGGGCTGGCCGATGTTGACGGCCAGGAACTCCATGACCAGGAAGCAGAAGATGGTGAACACGGCCAGGATGCCGGCGTTCATGAAGGTGCGCTTGCGGTCCACGTCAGCCCCCCATCGCCGCCGCCCAGCTGGCGTTGGGGGCGCTCGAGTTGGGAGTGACCTGGGAGGCCTGGCTGCTGCAGTCGGTGCCGCAGTTGACGGAGAAGACGGACCAGAAGTGCTGGTTGTGGTTGCTCGGGTCGGTGTCGAAGAAGGAGCTGCCCAGGTTGGGGAAGACGTCGTGGATGGCGGTGCGGTAATGGGCCAGGTTGCCGAGGATGCCGGTGCTCTGATCGAGGAAGCTGTTCAGCTGCGTGAGCGTGCCGGGCAGCCCGCTGAGCGTGGTGTGGAGGTTGCCCGCCTCGCCGGTGACCAGGACGTCGAGGTTGGAGAGCAGGGTGTCGGCCTGCTGCACGGTGCCGCCGATGGACTGCTCCTGGTTGGCGAGCTGCTGCATGACCGCTGTCCAGGTGCCGAACTCCTGGCGCACCTGGTCGCGCTGCTTGGCCAGCATGTCGTAGAACCGCTGCAGCTCGAGCACGATGTCGGTGACCTGCTGCTTGCGCACCGAGAGCTCCGTCGCCGGCCCGTTGAGGGCGCTGACCAGGTCGTTGAGGGAGCCGGCCGAGCTGTTCATGCGATCGCCGTTGTTGGTGGTGCCCTCGCCCACGGCGTTGATGAGCAGCTGCACGCGCTGCACGGTGGCGGGGTCGAAGATGGCCAGCACCTGGTCGATCTCGGTGATCGGCACGGTGTGGCTCACGGGGATCACCCCGCCCGACGGGATCTGGCCCGCATCGCTGCCCCGGGTGAGGTCGATGTAGGTCTCGCCCAGCAGGTTCTTCTTGCGCACCTGGGCGGTGGCGTCGGGGTGCAGCGGCAGCGTGTTGCCGTTGTCGAAGACCATGCGCACCTTGGCCTGGCCGCTGCTGACGTCGACCGCCCCGACGTAGCCCACCTTGGTGCCGTTGAGGAACACCTCGTTGTTGGCGAGGATGCTGCCGGCGTCGGTGAAGGTCGCGGTCACCTGGTAGGGATGGCTCCAGGGCACGCTGAACTGCAGGCCGCGCACGATGAAGCCGAGCACCATCACGCAGAAGAGGCCGTAGGCCAGCCAGATGGGCAGGTTCCAGCGGCTGCGCACGGCTAGGCCCCCAACCAGGCGGCGAGCATGCTCATGTCGCTCTGGCCGGTGTCATACGAGGCGGGGACCGACGAGGGGCCGGGAGGCTTGAACCCGTTGCCCTGGCAGGAGCTGCCCCCGGCGTTGTTGGGGTTGACCAGGCAGATCCTGAAGATCGGTTGCGAGGCGGCCCCGTTGCTGTACTTCTCGAGAGCGCCGCCTGTCGACGTCGGCCCCTGCTGGAGGCCGGTGTCGAGAGCGCTCAGCACCGTGCTGTTGTTGGCCGCCGCCCCCAGGAAGGCGAGGAGATGGGCCTCCTGGCTGGTGGCGTTGACCAGGGCGGGCGCCACCGTCAGCGTGGCGCGCAGCGACGGGACCGCGCTGTCGATGGCGGTGTTGAGCTCGCCCAGTGCGGTCTGCGCGTCCACGAACTGGCGGCTGAACGCCGCCTGCTGGGTCTCGATGGCGTTGAGGGTCTGCTGGCCGTTGGTGATCAGCTGGCTCATCTGGGTGAGCTGATCGGTGGTGGTGATCTTGCTGAGCACGCCGTCGAGTCCCACCAGGATGCGGTCGAGGTCGGGGTCGCGGTTGTTGAGGGTGGTCCCGAACACCGCCAGGTTGGCCAGGTTGGTCTTGCCCGCGGCGATGGCCTCGTTGAGGCTCTGCCCGCGTCCGGCAACTCCGGCGCCGAGGTCGTCGAGCAGCACCCGCGCGGCGTTGCGGGTGGGCGCGTCCAGGCTGTTGATGAACTGGTCGAGCTCCACCGGCACGGCCTGCTGGGTCTCGTGGAGCACCGCGGTGGTGTCGATGGCTGGCCGGTTGCTGGCCCCGTCGTGGACGTCCACGTACTTCTCCCCGAGCAGGGACTTGGGCCGGATGTCGGCGGTGATCCCGCGGTGCAGAGGCCAGTGGGCGTCCGAGATCTGCACGGTGACCAGTGCCGAGTTGCTCTGGGTGGGCTCGATGTCGCTGATGCTGCCGATCTTGGAGCCCGACTCGAGCACGTCGCTGCCCGCCACCAGGCCGTCGGCGGTGGGGAAGGTGATCTGGAGCTCGTGATACCTGGCCCCCAGGGCGCGCGGCGACACCAGCGCAAACCCCGCTCCCCCCACGAGGACTGCTGCGACGGCGATCCCAGCGACCGTGGACCTGGACAAGCTCACCTTCCTGTCAATCCATCCCCAGAGGGCCATCCGAGGATGCGTTGAAGAACTGGCGGACGAATTCGTCGTCGGACTCTTCGATCTCCTGCTTGTTGCCGAAGTGGCGCATCTTTCCCTTGTACAGGATGCCAATGTTGTCCGCGAAGCGGCGCACCGCCCCCACATCGTGGCTGACCACGATGGAGGTGGCCTTGTATTTGGCGCTGATCTCGCGGATGAGATCGCAGAGCAGGGTGGTGCGCACCGGGTCGAGCCCCGAATCAGGCTCGTCGAAGAGCAGGATGCGCGGCTCCATGACCAGGGCGCGCGCGAAGCCGGCGCGCTTGCGCATGCCTCCGCTCAGCTCGCTGGGCATGCGCTTCTCCGCCCCCGCCAGGCCCACCTCGGTGAGCCGGTCCATGACGATCTCGCGGATGTCGCGCTCGCTCTTCTTGGTGTGCTGGCGCAGAGGGAAGGCCACGTTGTCATAGAGGCTCATGGAGCTGAACAGCGCGCCGTCCTGGAAGAGCATGCCGATGCCGCGGCGCAGCTCGAGCAGCTCGTCCTCGTTGAGCATGGGCACGGCGCGGTCGGAGACGAACACCTCGCCACTGTCGGGCGGCATCAGCCCGACGATGTGGCGCAGGGTCACGCTCTTGCCCGTGCCCGACGGTCCCATGAGGACGGTGATCTCTCCCTTGGGGATCCGGCAGGTCACGCCGTCGAGCACCTTGAACTGCCCGAACGCCTTGTGGACGTTGCGCAGCTCGATGACCGCCTCCTTGGCCCAGGTGGACTCCGACTGTGTCTGGGGGCGTTCACCGAGCGGCCGGCTCAGGTTGGTGTAGGCGGGATGGTTCTTCCCGGGCACGTTCTTCCTGGCCGCCGCCGGGGGCGCGACCGGCGGCGCCGGCGGCGCTGTGGCGGTGGCCCGGTCAGGGCTGTTGCTGTCGACGGCGGCGGGGGATTGGGACACGATCACCTCGTCACGTGGCGATGGGCAGGTTGGGGTTGGTTCCCCAGAAGATCTGGGTGAGCAGGGCGTTGACGACCACGGTGACCACCAGCGCCACCGCCATCGTCTTGGCGACGGCACGGCCGATGCCCACCGCTCCCCCGGTCACGTTGTAGCCGTAGTAGACCGCCACACACACGATCAGGAACGCGAAGACCACGGCCTTGATCATGGAGAAGAATAGATCCTGGACGTTGAGGAATCGGTAGAAGTAATCGGAGTAGACACCGCTGGAGATGGTTCCGCTGGGGACCTGCACCATCTGGACGACGTACGAGCCCAGGTAGCTCACCGCCAGGGAGAGCACGTACATGAAGGGCAGCACGATGAAGCACGCGAGCATGCGGGTGCTGACCAGGTAGACCTTGGAGGGGATGCCCATCACCTCGAGGGCGTCGATCTCCTCGTTGACGCGCATCGTGCCCAGCTCCGCAACCAGGCCGCATCCCACCTTGGCGCCGATGGCGAAGCCGAAGAACAGCGGCGTGATCTCGCGGGTGTCGCAGATCGCATTGAACACCCCGGCCAGCGACTGGGCGCCGATCTGCGAGAGCGAGTAGTACGCCTCGATCGAGCATTCGCTGCCGGTGAAGTAGGTGAGCACCAGCGCGATCGGCGTGGAGCCGATGGCCAGGAAGGCCGCGTACCACCACACCTCGCGCATGTAGCGCGTCGACTTGGGGATGTGGACGATCGCGCCGCCGGCGAAGTTGACCACCTTGCCGAGCGTCTCCAGCCCATTGCGCGCGCCCTCGAATCGCGCGGCGCGTGGGCCCTGCTTGGGCCCGGCTGCCGGTGGTGGCGCGGACGGTCTGGCGACGATGGCCACGAGTTCTCCTAGCGGAGCACGTTGTTGGCATGGAAGAGGGCGAGCACGGTCGGGGTGTAGAGGTATTCGATGATCTGGATGCTGACGAAGCAGGCCACCACCGACTGGTGCACGGCACGGGCGACGCCCTCGGCACCTCCCCGAGCGGTGATGCCCTTGTAACAGCAGACGGTGGCGATGAGCATGCCGAAGATCACACATTTCAGCTCGCCGCCATAGAGGTCCTGGAGCGTGCCCTGGGTGTAGAAGGTGCTGATGAAGGCGCCGCTGTTGACACCCACCAAGGCCACCGCGGCGAGGTAGCCGGAGAGGCACGTGAAGATGATCATGGGAATGTTGTAGAGCGCCGTCATGAATGCCAGGGCCAGGAACCTGGGCACCACGATGAAGAGCACATTGCTGATGCCCATGACGCTGATCGCCTCGAGCTCGTCGCGCACCTTGCGCGCGCCCAGGTCGGCGGTGATGGCGGTCCCGCACACCGCGGCGACCATCAGCCCGGTGGCCACAGGAGCGAACTCGCGCACGTTGGCGAGCACCATGAAGCCACCGATGCGCCACTCCGCGGAGGCGAGCTTGAAGAAGTTGCCCGCCTCCAGAGCGACGATGGTGCCCCAGCCCAACCCGGTGAGGGCCAGCGGCACGGCGCACGAGACCAGGATGAAGCGGCACTGCTCGAGGAACTCCGCCGCGTAGAAGGGCCGCTGGAAGACGCCCCGCACCGCGGCCCCGAAGAGCAGCGCCTGGTCACCCAGGCTCACGAACCCTCGCCGGCCCCAGCTCACCATGGCGCCGTCGCCCCAACCTGTCGCGGGCAGACAGCTGTCGCCAAGGCTCCCATTGCACTCCAACCTCACGTCACCGGTATCAACAAAGCCGATGATGACTATGTTGCCTGTGGTGTCCTGGGCTTGTCGTCCCCCTCATTGGTAGACGTGGGGGGAGCGGAAAGCTTGCGTTGGCCGCAACTCCGGCCGTCGGTGCGGTGGGTTGCGGTCCGGTCACGGCCCATGGCAGATCGGCCACGCCGCCGGAGCCGGACCGGACGGCCGCCCTATGCTCGTGCCATGACCCGTGCCCCGCTCCTCAGCGTGGTCGTGCCCACCCGCAACGAGGAGGCCAACGTCGGGCCGCTGGTGGCCCGGCTGAGTGCGGCGCTCGACGCGATCGACCACGAGATTCTCTTCGTCGACGACTCCGATGACGGCACCGTCACGGTCATCGCCGGCGCCGCCGCGGCCGACCCCCGGGTGGGCGTGGTCCACCGCCAGGGTGGGGAGCGCGCCGGAGGGCTGAGCACAGCAGTGATCCGAGGTATCCACGACACCCGCGGCGAGTTCGTGTGCGTCATGGATGCCGACCTCCAGCATCCGCCCGAGGACATCCCGGCCATGCTCGCCGCAGCTCGCGGCGGCGCCGACGTGGTGGTGGCCAGCCGCTACATGCGCGGCGGCAGCCGCCGGGGTTTGGACGGATGGGTGCGGCGCTTGGTCAGCCGGACCGCCGGGGCGGTGGCGCGAGCCCTGTTCTCCGAGGCCCGGGCCAGCACCGACCCTCTCAGTGGCTTCTTCCTGTGCCGGCGGCGGGTCATCGACGGCATCGAGTTCCGCCCCGTGGGCTTCAAGATCCTTCTCGAGCTGCTGGTCTGCATTCCCGGGGTGCGGGTGCGCGACGTACCTCTCGACTTCGCGGCCCGCGCGGGCGGGGCGAGCAAGGCGACGGCCCGGCAGGGCCTGCTCTTCCTGGGGCACATCCGCTCGCTGGTCTTCGAGGTGCAGGGGTCCGCCCGGCCGTGGAAGTTCGGCCTGGTGGGGCTGAGCGGCCTGGCCATCCTCCTGCCCCTGGTCGCCGTGCTCACCGGTGCCGCGGGGATGCCCGCTCTGACCGCCTTCCTTCTCGCCTACCCGCCCAGCCTGGCCTGGAACACCGTGCTCAATCGCGTCTGGACGTTCGCCGACCAGCGCCACGGCCTCGGGGAGGGCACGGCCCGCTACCTGGAGCGCGCGCTGCTATCGGGCGTGGTCATGTTCGGCGCCTACGCCGGCCTGGTGGCGCTGGGCGTCACCCCGGTGCTCGCCGCGCTCGCCGCGGCGCTGGTCGCCATGGTGCTGAACGGCACCGTGAACAGGGCGGCGGTGCGCCGCAGCCCCCGCCTGTGGAGCGAGGTCGCCCTCAGGGAGGGGGTCCAGGCCGCGCTCGCTCGGATCGCGGCCGAGGTGGGCGCCGATCGCGCCTTTCTCCTCCCCCCATCAGGACCGGGGGCGGCGGCCTTTCCGTCCGGAATGGTCGAGCGGGTGGTCGAGCAGCGCCGCGGTGCGCTCTACACGCAGGCGGCCGGCCATCGCGCCCAGCGCCGCTCCAACATCGAGGTCAGCTCGACTCTCCTGGTCCCGCTCATGGACGGGGACACGGTGACGGGGGTGCTGGTCTGCGAGCGGCGGGCCCGCCGCCCGTTCGAGGCCGATCAGCTCGACCTGGCCATGACCGCCGCGCCCGCTCTGGGCGGGCTGGTCGCCGCCGCCGCGGCTGGGGACGGCTCCGCACACCCGGCTCTCGAGGCGGGCGCGCTGGAACCCTGACGGCTGCCGGCCGGGGCTCCGGTCGGCGATCATTCCCGGGTGGTCCGGCGCCTCCTGCTCTCCGTCGTGCTCGCCGCGGCTCTGCTCGCCGCCCTGGCCGCGCCGACCTCGGCGAGCAGGGTGATCCGTGTCGGCGCCCTCTTTCCGCTCAACGGGCCGCAGTCCCCGCTGGCCCGCCAGGAGTACCAGGGCGTCGAGATCGCCCGCGACCTGGTCAACCTGGACGGCGGCATCGCCGGAGTGCCGGTGCAGCTCGACTCCCGAGAGCTCGACGACCCCTCCGCCGCTCCCGGGGCTGTCTCGAGCCTCCGCGGCGACGGAGTTTCCGTCGTGATTGGCACATACTCATCGTCGCTGTCGGTGCCCGCCAGCGCGGCCGCCTCCGCCGCCGGGCTGACCTACTGGGAGGCCGGCGCGGTGGCCGATCGGGTCACCGGGCGGGCGCTTCCCGACGTCTTCCGCGTCGGTGCCAGCGGCGCCAACCTGGGCTCCAACTCGGCGACCTTCGCGGCCACGGTGCTGGCCCCCCGCCTCGGTCTCACCCCGGCGAAGACCCGCGTCTCGGTGGTGCTCGAGGATGACGACTACGGGCACTCCGTCGCCGACAACGCGGTGATCTCGGCGCGGGCCCAGGGACTCGACGTCGTCTCCTACACGACCTACGACCCCCATGCCCCGGTCTGGGCGCCGGTGCTCGCCACCGTGGCCGCGGCCCGGCCCGACGTGCTCATCCTCGCCTCGTACATCACGGACGGCGTCGCCTTCCGCCAGGCGATGCTGGCCGCCCGCCTCCACGTGGGCGCGCTCATCGGCTCGACGATGGCGGAGTGCGGACCCGACTTCGGCAACGAGCTGGGCAGCGCGGCGATCGGGGTCTTCGCCTCGGACCGTCCCACCCAGGGGTTCAACCCCGCCGTGCTCACGCCGGCGGCGCGGGCCACGTACGCGCGCTTCTCCCGCGCCTGGGAGCAGGCCACGGGGGGCCCACCCACCGAGGAGGGCCTGGCCGGGTTCAGCGCCGCCTGGGCGCTCTTCCACGACGTGCTGCCGCGCTCCGGCGCGGCCGGCGCGGCCTCGATCGCGACGGCCGCGCGCAGCCTCGACCTCCCCCAGGGGTCGCTGCCCAACGGGGCGGGGCTCAGGTTCTCCACTGATCCCGCCATGCTTGGCCAGAACATGAGGGCCGCCGCGGTGATCTGGCAGTGGCAGGCGGTCCGCCACAGCGTCACCGTCTGGCCGCCGGTGGACGCCACCGGCACGCCACAGCTGATCCCGCTGCCGGCGTGATCACCGCCCGCCCGGCGGCGGTGCGGCGCGCGCCCGCGCTGGTCGCCGCGGTCAGCGCGGCGGCGGCGTTCCGGGCGGTCGCCGGGGGACCGTCCCCCGCCGCCTCCGCGCCCGCGGCGGTGCTCTTCACAGTGCTCCTCACGGCTGCCGCTGTGTGGGGCGGAACCAGGCTGGGGGTGCCCTCGTGGCGCGGCGTGGCGCTCGGCGCCGCCGGTGGCGCCGCCCTCGTGGCCGTCTCGTGGCTGGGGGCTCCCGCCCTGGTGGCCGGCCCCCGGGCGGCCACGTCGACGCTGCTCTGGTGGGCCCCGCTGGTGACCATGGTGGCGGCCGCCGAGGAGCTGGTGCTACGCGGCGTGCTCTTCGAGGCGCTCGGCACCCGGTTCGGCGACGTCGTCGCGGTGGTGGCGACGGCGCTCCTCTTCGGCGTCATCCACCTGCCTCTGTACGGGGCGGCGGCCCTGCCCCTCGACCTCTGCGCCGGGGTGCTCCTTGGCTGCCTCCGGGTGGCCTCCGGCGGGGTCACCGCGCCTCTCCTCGCGCACGTGCTCGCCGACCTCTCCACGGGGTGGCTGGGGTGAGCCGCCGCTGGGGGGCGCTGGCCGGGGCCGCCCTGGCGCTGATCGCCCTGGCGGCGGTTCGCGGCGGCGGCGGGGGCCCGCCGCTGTACGACGGCGTCTGCCTGCCCCCGCACTATCTGTCCTTCGGCGCCAGCCCGGCGCCGCCATCGGCGTCGAAGACATACAGCGCGACCGACCTGGCCGGGACCCTCGAGGTCGCCGACAACGACTCCACCCCGCAGGCCCAGATCATCATCGGCGCCGGCAGCCTGGCGGTGCCGTCCGGCATCGCGACGGCGACCGTCTCCATCGCCCCCGTGAAGCCCCCGGCCCCCAAGCCGTCCGACGGCAGCATCGACGGCAACGTCTACTCGTTCACCGTCGCGGCGGGCGGTCACGACCTGGCGCTGGCTCCCGGCCATCCCGCCACCGTGGTGCTCGCCGCCACCTCGTCGGGCGGTGGGCAGCGAGTGGTGGAGCACTTCGACGGCACCCGGTGGTCAGCGCTGGGGAAGACGTTCCAGAGTGGCTGCGGCACCACCTACGAGGCGGCCTCTCCGAACCTCGGGCTCTTCGCGCTGGTGGCCCAGGGTGCGACCGGCTCCGGCTCCGGCGCGCAGGCGCCGGGTGGCGGTGGTCCCACCGTGCTCATCGTCATCGTGGTGGTGGTGATCGTGCTCGTGCTGGTCATCGTCGCGGCGCGGCTGGCGCGCCGCCGCCAGCGGCGGTGAACGTCAATGGAAATCGTGGGAGGGCGGGGCGGCCGCGGCAGGGGCGCCGTCCCCCTCGACGGGGATGCCGTCGCCGTCGAGGGCGGTGACCATCTCGACCACCAGGTTGACGCGGCCGCGCTCGTTCTGGAGGCGTCCCTCGACCATCAGCAGGGGGTGGTGATTGGCCACCCGGCGGGTGCGGGCGACCACCGCCGGCCGGAAGATGAGGTCGAGATGGGCATCCTCGTCGGCCAGCGTGAAGAAGCGGAAGCCACTCGCCGACGCCGGTGCTTGGCGGGCGATCACCAGGCCGGCGACGCGCACCCTGCTGCCGTCGGCGAGGTCGCGGATGGTGGCCAGCGGGCGACATCCCAGTGAGGTGAGCTGAGCGCGGAGGAAGGAGAGCAGGTGCCGTCCTGTGCTCACCTCGCTGAGCGCGTACTCGGTGAGCACGCGGGTGCGCTCGTCCATGGCGGGCAGCGGGGGTGGAGCGGCGGGCACGTCGAGCAGCGGAGGCAGCGGGTCGGCGTCGAGCCTGCGGACGGTGGGGGCATCGTCGCCGAGGCGGCTGCCCGCCAGCGCTCCCCGGCCGCGCGGAGGACGCCGCGGCCCCCGGGGGGCGGAGCCGTCGGCAGCACGGCGGGCGGCGGTGCGCGGGGGCAGGCCCTCCTCCACCTGCTTCAGCTCCCAGAGCAGCTCCCGCCGCTGCCGTCCTCCCTCGACGCCGTCGAAGGCGCCGGCGAGCACCAGGTTCTCCATCGCCCGGCGGGGCAGCAGGGTGTGCCGCCAGAAGTCGCGCAGCGACGTGGCCCCGGCCAGCGCCGCCTCCTCACAGGCGATGCGTGCCGCCGGGCCGAGCGCCTTCATGTAGTTGAAGCCCAGCCGGACCGCGCCGTCCTCGATGGTGCAGCGAGCGCGGCTGCGGCTGACGTCGACGGGGAGAAAGCGCACCCCGTGATGCTTGGCGTCCTCGACGAGGACCGAGGGATGGTAGAAGCCCATCGGCTGGGCGTTGAGCAGCGCGCACACGTAGGCGGCGGGATGGTGGAGGCGCAGCCACGCCGTCTCATAGGCGGTACGCGCGAAGGCGGCGGCGTGGCTTTTGCAGAAGCCGAACTGGGCGAAGCCGGCAACCCCCTTGAAGATCTGCTCGGCGACGGCCACCGGCATGCCGCTGACCCGGTTGCACCGGCCCACGAACTCCTCGCGCAGCTCCTCCATCTCGACGCGGGAACGGTGCGGGTTCATGGCCCGCCGGAAGCGGTCTGCCTCTCCCGCCGTGTACCCCGCCACCTCCATGACGATGCGCAGGATCTGCTCCTGGTAGAGCACCACCCCCATTGTTTCTGCCAGGATTGGCTCCAACGAAGGATGCAGGTAGGTGACCGGCTCGAGGCCCTGGCGCCGCCGCAGGTAGGGGTTGACGGCGTCGCCCTGGATGGGCCCGGGACGGATGATCGCCACCTGCACGATGAGGTCGTTGAACTCGCAGGGTTGCGACTGCCACAACGACTGCTGCTGGGCGCGCGACTCGATCTGAAAGAGGCCGATGGTGTCGACCTTCTGGATGGACGCGTAGACGTCGGGATCGTCGAGGGACAGCGTGTCGAGATCTGGACGTGTGCCGGTGCCGTGCTCGATGAGGTCGAGGCATTCGGCGATCGCGGAGAGGGTGCGCAGCCCGAGCAGGTCCATCTTGATGAGACCGAGATCCTCGACATCATCCTTGTTGAACTGGACGACCACGCGCCCGGGCATGGTGGCGCGCTCCACCGGGGCGACGTCGACGAGCGGCTCACCGGTGACCAGCATGCCCCCGACATGGATGCCGAGGTGCCGCGGCGTTCCCTCGATCCGCCCGAGGATCTCGTAGAACTGACTCCAGGGAACAGTCGAGGGGGGAACAGGTTCCCCCCTCGGGCACCCCCCAGCCGGCGGTGTTGGCTCCGGCGACGTGAAGTCGCCTGCGCCAACGGTTGAAAGGTCGATCCCTGTTGATTTCAGAGCTGACGCAACATCCGACTGAAACCACCCATCGACCGACTTGGCGAGCCGGTCGATGAGAGGTTCGGGGAAGCCCATCGCCGCCCCCACCTGGCGCACTGCCATGCGCGGCCGGAAGGTGACGATGTTGGCCACCATGCCGGTGCGCTCGGCGCCGTACCTGTCGTAGACGTACTGGAGCACCTCCTCGCGATGGTCGGTCGAGAAATCGATGTCGATGTCGGGAGTGCCCTGGTGGTCCTCGTGGAGGAAGCGTTCGAAGAGGAGGTCGTGGGCGACCGGGTCGACACGGGTGATGTCGAGCAGGTAGGCGACGATGCTGTCGGCCGCGCTCCCCCGTCCCTGTCCCGGGATGTGGCGCTCGCGGGCGAACCTCATGATGTCCCAGGTGATCAGGAAGAATTCGGCGAGGTTGGTCTTCTCGATCACGTCCAGCTCGCGCTGCAGCCGCGCCGCCACCGCGCGGGTCACCGGCGCATACCTGCGCTGCACCGACTCCTGGCAGAGGCGATAGAGCATCGAGAAGGGGGTCTCCCCCTGCGGGACAGGGAATCCGGGGAAGCGCGACTCGGTGAAGTCGAGCTCGAGGTCGCACTGCGACGCCAGGTGGGCCGCCAGGTCGAACGCCTCGGGATGGTCGGGGAGCAGGCGGCGCAGCTCGGCCTCAGAGCGCAGCCGGTGCTCGGCGTTGGGCAGCAGCAGCCCGTGCGCGGCGGCCGCGTCGAGCGAGGTGCGATGGCGGATGGCGGTGAGCACGTCGAGCAGTGGCTTGTCGCCATGATTGGCATGAACAGCCAGGCCACTGGCCACCAGGGGGAGGCCGGTGGTGCGGGCCAGCAGCGCTGTCTGCGCCGCCAGCCAGGAGTCGCCGGGGTGGCGATGGTGGCTGAGCAGCAGGGCGATGCGGTCGCGACCGAAGAGATCCCGAAGCTGCTCGGCGCGGCGGGTGGCGCCCCGCCGGTCACCGCGCACCAGGGCGGTGGTGATGGCACTCTCCGGGCCACCGGCGAGGACGATGCAGCCGTCGAGGTCGGCGGCGTCGACCGTGGCCGGCTCGCCGTCCGCCAGCGGGGTGGTCGAGGGCAATCCGGGCCACCCTTCGGGGAAGGGGCCGGCAGTGGGCCGCAGCGACGCGGGACGCTGCGGTGGGCGCAGGGTGGGCCGGAGGCGGCCAGGCACGGCCCCGCCCGCGGGGCTGCCGCCGGCTCCGGTGGGGGCGATCCCGTCGAGCCCCGCCAGGCGCAGCCGGGGCTGGCCCTTGACGCCGGCGAGCTGAGCGGCGCTGATCGCCCGGCACAGCTGGCGGTAGCCGCCGCGATGGCGCGCCAGCAGGCGCAGGCGGTCGCCCGAATCGAGGTCGAGCTCGACGCCGACGAGGGCGCGGATCCCGGCCGTCCGGGCTGCCTCCATGAAGCCGACGGCGCCGTAGAGGCCGTTGCGGTCGCACAGCCCCAGTGCCTCGATCCCCAGCGCGACGGCGGTGGCCAGCAGGGCACGTGGCGAGGCCGAGCCCTCCAGGAAGGAGTAGTGGGAACGGGCGGCGAGCTCGGCGAAGGGGGCCATTGACAGCTACTACTTTTTTGTGTAACTATGCGGCTGTGTGGTGGTCATCCCTGGCGGCCGCCACACACCAAAGCCGGACCGGCCTCCGCTCGCCCCTACCGGGTGGAGGCACGGCCGGCGCTCAGTCATAGCGACGCGACCAGGACCAGCCGCCGGAGTCGAGATCGCGGTACAGCTCGCGGCACTCGCCACCGGCGATCAGGCAGCGGAGGTACTCGCGGCGCACCGGGTGCCGCCACCAGTCGGTGTCGACCACCCAGCGGGTGACCACCCGCTCGACGCGGCGCCACCCGGCCTCGGTGCGCACCGCGGCGGGGGTGGTGGGATCGGTGCCGCGCACCTCGACTGCGCCCTCGAGAAGCTCGGTCACACGTGTCTCCTTCCGGCGGCCAGGTGGAGCGCGCTCGGCACCGCCGGGGTGGGGCGAGGATGGCCGCGTGCCGCGGACCGGGCGCCGGCCGGCCGTGACCACGGCACCTTCCCCTTCTGGGCCGGCTGGGTGGATGGTCGCGCCACCAGATCGCCGGCAGGTGGTCCCTGCGCTGGTGTGACGTGGTCCACCACCCCGCCGGGTGCCCTCAGCGCCGCGGGAACGGGCGCTTCCCAGCGGAAACGACGCTCGGGCAGGTCGCCGGGATCGAGGGCCAGCCGGGGGCGGCGCAGCGCGGCCTCCCCGTAGCGGCGCTGCAGGCGGGCCGCGGCGGCGAGCACCAGCTCGCGTTCGGCGTCTCCTCCGCGCCAGAGATCGGCCTGCCGGGCGGCGGCTCCGCGCAGCTCGACCTCGAGGCGGAGCGCGCTCACCGGTGCTCGCGGCCGCAGCTCGCCGAGCAGGGCGAGCACCGCAGCCCACAGCTCGGTGGCGTTGCCCGCCGGCAGAGGCGGCGGTGCCGCCACCCGGACCGCCGGAGCCTCCTCGAGCTCGAGCACCAGGGCCACGGCCACGGCCACCAGGCCTCGGCTGCGCAGCCGATCGCCGAGGTCGGTGGCGCAGCGGTGAGCGGCAAAGCGAAGCACCTCGAGGTCGGCGACGGCGCCGTCGAGCACCACCCTCTCCAGCGCGCGCCGGGGCCCGCTGTCGAGGGCCAGGGTGCCCCCGTCCTCGCCGCGGCAGTGGTGGTGCAGCACCAGCCCCTCGGCGCCGAACTGGCGCTGCAGCTCCACCGGCGAGAGGTTGGCGACGGCGCCGAGGCAGTCGAGGCCGAGCGCGGCCAGGCGCGCCCCGATGGCGGGGTCGACGGGGAGCATCCCCAGGGGCAGCGGGGCGAGGAAGGCCGCCTCCGCACCCGCCGGGATGCGCCGGACACGGCGCGGCTCGCTGGCCAGCGCTGCCATCCGGGCGACGAAGCGGGTGCTGCCCACCCCGATGGCGGGAAGCTCGCCGTCCAGTGTCTCCATCAGGGTGCGGGCGATCGCCGCCGCCCAGCGGCCCTCGTGGGGGTAGGCGGCGTGGCTGCCGCTGAGGTCGCAGCAGCTTTCCTCCTCGCCCGCTTCCACCGCCGGGCTGAGAGCGCCGAGGGCGATGGCGATGCCGGCGCGCAACCTCTCGACGTCTCCCCCGTCGACGCTGACGAAGGCCGCCTGCGGACAGAGCTGCTGTGCCTGACGGAGTGGCTGGCCCGCTCGCACCCCGGCAGCAGCGGCCGCCGCGGAGGCGGCGAGCACGGGACGGCGCAGCTCGGGGGCTCCCCCGACGATCACCGCCTCGCCGCGAAGCTCGGGATGGCGGCGCAGGGCGGCGACCAGGCCGAGGTGGGGATGGCGGGCGCAGAGCAAGCGTCGCGGCAGTGCCGGATCATGCACTGAGGTTGACCAGGGTGAGACCAGTCGTCTGCTCGGCACGCGCCTCCGCCACGACCGCGGGGTATCCCACCACCTCGGCGGTGGCGTAGGGGCGGGGGTAGCGGAGCAGGAGCGTGTCGGTGGCCCCCGGCGCGTGGAGGCGGCTCTTGGTCACCTCCAGCCGGACGCGCAGCCCGGTGACGTCGCCGTGCGACTCCTGCCATCCCACGGGCAGGCAGGACAGCGTCAGTGACGACGCGTAGGCCAGGGGAGCTGTGGCCGGCGCGGGAGCGGCGACGACGCAGACGGCGCGGCGCCGGTGGACCGCCTCGATCAGGCCGTTGAGCGCCTTTTCGATCTCGGCGTCGCGGGGCTGCCCGCGGTCGAGCGCCACCCCCACCCATGGCGAGCCGGCGACCACCAGGGCACGGGCCATGGCCAGGCCCTCGCGCCAGCGTCCCTGGCCGGGGAGGACGGCGAGGCAGCTGCCGAGGTCGGCGCCGAGGTCGGCGAGGAAGCCGGGGTCGAGGCTGGCGGCGACGTCCACGTAGACCACCTCACCCTCACGGCTGGCCCGTGCCGCCAGAGCCTGGAGCAGGGTGAGCCGTCCGCTGGCTCCCGCTGCCACCGCCTGGAGAAGGGTCAGCCGGCCGCGAGGCAGGCCTCCCGGGGTGAGGCGGGCGTCGAGGGAGGGAATGCCGGTGGTCCAGCCGGCATCGTCACCGCCGTCCACCTCGGGGCCCTGATGCACGGCGGCGTTGCCATAGCGCCGCTGCAGCCCGGCGACGGCGTCGGCCAATGCCCGTCCCCTGGTCTCCGCTTGCATGCACCGTCCTCACGTCGGTTTGCACCGAACCGCCTCATCGAGGACGCGAGCTGGACCGCGGTCGGGACGATGATGATAGCGAACGGATGTTCGATGGGCAATGGTCCCCGGGCGGTCCCTGAGATCACCGGCGCGCTCGCGGGCGACCACGTCGAGGGGCATGCTCCGCCACACTGCGGAGCATGCAGGTCACCAGCCAGTGCCGGGTCGAAGCTCCCCTGGAGTGGGTGCGGGCCTTCCTGCTCGCCGGCACGCGCGAGGACGACGTCACCGTCGACGGCGACGTCATCGAGGTGCGCCAGCGCGACCGGCTCATCGACCTGGTGGTGCGCAACCGGCTGAGCTCGGACGGCGCCGGCGGCACCGTCCTCGATGTCGACGCCGACCTTCGCCTGCTCGGGCTTGCCCGAGTGGTCGGCGGCCTGTTCCACCGCCGGGTGCGCCGCACCCTGGAGCGCGGCCTCGACCGCCTCCCCACCGCCATGGAGCGGGCGCTGGAGGAGCAACAGGGGGAGCCGGAGACCGAGGGCCCCGTCGGCGAATACGAGGCTGGTGAGGACGAGGCCGCAGCCCGGCGCGCGGAGGGCCGCACCGGCGGCTGATCACCGCCGCGCGGCGTTTTCGTACCCTCCGCGACGCGTCAGCTGAGGAGGATCGAGCCGGGTGCGCGTCGCCATCACCGGGGGAACCGGTTTCGTGGGCAGCAATACCGCGCGCGCCCTGCTCGGCGCCGGCCACGAGGTGGTGCTGGTGGCGCGCGGCAGCCGCCGGGTGGCGCCACGCGAGGGGCTGACGGTGGTGCGCGCCGACGTCATCGCCGGCACGGGCCTGGCGGACGCCTTCGCCAGGTGCGACGCCGTCGTCCATCTCACCGCCGTGATCCGGGAGAAGGGCAAGCAGACCTTCGACGCGGTGATCCGGCGCGGCACCGAGAACGTCGTCGCCGCCGCCAAGGACGCCAGCGTGGCCCACCTGCTGTACTTCAGCGCCATCGGGGCCGATCCCGACCCGCGCTTCCCCTACCACTACGCCAAATGGATGGCGGAACAGGCGGTTCGCGCCAGCGGGCTCGGCTTCACCACGCTGCGATCGAGCCTCATCTTCGGTCCCGGCGACGGGTTCTTCACGACGCTGTGCGGGCTGGTGCGCTACAGCATCCCGGTGGTCCCCATCGCCGGCGACGGCGGTGCGCTGTTCCAGCCCATCTCCATCGACGACGTGGTGCGCTGCATCGTCATGTCACTGGAGCGAGGCCCGGCGATGAGCACCATCGAGATCGGCGGCCCCGAGCTGCTCAGCTACGAGGGCATCGTCGACATCATCCACGACGCCATCGGAGCGGGGATGCGCATCAAGGTCCACGTCCCCGTCCCCGCGCTGATGCCGGTGGCCGCGGTGATGGACAAGGTGCTCCCCAATCCGCCGGTGACGCCGGCGCAGCTGCGCATGCTGGCGCGCAGCAACATCACCCGCATCGACGCCGTGCGCCATGCCTTCGGCTTCTCACCCACCCCGTTCAGCACCAACGCCGGCTACCTGAACGAGCGGTGACGGCGCTCCTCACGCCTGGGGCAGGACCACGGGCCTCTTGACCAGCTCCTCGAGCACGAAGATGGTCTGGGTGGCGCGGATCTCCTCGCTGGCCTGGAGGCGCTCCAGGACGACGTCGCGGAGGGTCTCGACATCGGGCACCCGCACCACGAGCAGGGCGTCGTACTCGCCCGTGGTGAACGCGCAGTACTCCACCTCGGGCATGGAGACGAGCCGCCGCCGCAGCGACCGCCACGCGGGCTGCTGGCCGGAGACGAGCACCAGGGCGGTGATCCCCAGGCCCACCCGGGCGGAGTTGACCCGCACCGAGTAGCCCTCGATGACGCCGCTGTCCCGGAGGGCGTCGAGACGGGTGTAGGTGGCCGCCCGGGAGATGCCGGCGCGTTCCGCCAGCGCGGCCACCGAGAGGCGGCCATCGACGGCGAGGACCTCGAGGAGGCGCCGGTCGGTGGCGTCGAGCGGGGGCGTGGCAGATTGTGAGCGGGATGTGCGCCCGGGCGGGCTGGGACGGGACATGATGCCAGCTATTGTGGGTACTAGCTGACAATCTGTCCAGCAAACTCTGCCGCTGCTGGACAGAAGTGCCCCCCGGAGCCACACTTTCCTCCTGGTTCTTCAATGTCCAGGCTCAGGAGGCGAACCATGTCGACCGTTGTCAGCGAGGTGCCGGGCACCACCGCCGCGTCCGATTGGGACAGCTTCTTGGAGCAGCTTCGCGAGGTGGTCATGAGCCACCCCGTGGTCACCAACAACGAGTACTGCACCTGGTTCGACGGGGGCGAGGCGAGCCGCGAGCAGGTGCGCGACCTGGTGCAGCAGTTCTCGGTGTTCAGCAACCTCTTCATCGTCGCCCAGCTGCTCAAGACGATCAACGCGCCGACCATGTCGCAGGCGCGGGAGTCGTGCGAGATCCTCGTCAACGAGCTCGGCGTGGTCTTCAACAGCGGCCGCACCTCCCCGTCTGCTCCGGCCGCAGCGGGCGACGCCGACACGGACCGCGAGGGCGATCCCGAGCTGGTCTCCACAGAGGGCACCGTGGACGGCGGCGTGTACCGGTTCAACGCCCGCCACTTCGAGTGGCTGGTCAAGGTGGGCGAGGCGGTGGGCCTCGGCTTCGACGACCTCGGCAAGCGCAAGTTCGGCCGCGAGGAGACGCTCTTCTTCTGCGACGAGCTGTCGCGCATCTACGGCAGCGACGACCCCGACATCGCCGAGGGCGCCAGCTTTGCGGTCGAGCACTGGGCGGCGGCAGGCTTCTGGAAGCAGCTCATCCACGGCCTCGACGGTTTCAAGAACCGCGAGTGCCCCGAGCTGCGCCTCGCCTTCTTCACCTGGCACGACCGCGTCGAGGATCAGCACGCGGCCCACACCATGGATGAGCTCGAAGGGGCGTTCCAGCGCCCCGGCTTCGATCAGCAGAAGTTCCTCGATGGCGCCGCCGAGATGCTCAACGGGGTGAGGGCGTTCTGGGACGGCCTCGAGAAGCGCCGCAAGCAGCTGGAGCCGGCGGCCGCATGAGCAACGTGCTGGAGACGCCGGTCGAGATCGGCACACCGGTGCTCGAGGGCACCGACCATGTCGAGCTCTGGGTGGGCAACGCCCGCCAGGCGGCGTACCACTATCGCAACGCCTTCGGGTTCGACGTGGTCGCCTATGCCGGACCCGAGACCGGGCTGCGCGATCGCGCCTCCTACGTGCTCCAGCAGGGCAAGGTGCGGCTGGTGCTCACCGCCCCGCTGCACCCCGACGGCCCCGTCGCCGACCACGTGCGCCTCCACGGCGACGGCGTTCGCGCCATCGCTCTGCGCGTCGAGGACGCGCGCGCGGCATACGAGGCGGCGACGACGCGGGGCGCTCGCGGCGTCACCGAGCCGACCACGCTGAGCGACGAGAGCGGCGCCCTCACCTTCGCGTCGGTGGCCACCTTCGGTGACACCGTGCACCATTTTGTCGAGCGCAACGAGTACACCGGGGCGCACTGGCCGGGCTTTCGCGAGGAGCGCCGCAATGGGGGCGGGGTGGGCCTGCGCTTCATCGACCACACTGTCGGCAACGTCGAGCTCGGCAAGATGGACGGCTGGGTGACCTTCTATTCCGAGGTGTTCGGGTTCAACGTCTTCCAGGAGTTCGACGAGCACGACATCGCCACCCAGTACAGCGCGCTGCGCAGCAAGGTGGCGCGCGACCCGCGCAGCATGATCACCTTCCCGATCAACGAGCCGGCGGTGGGGATCAAGGCCTCACAGATCCAGGAGTACCTCGACTACTACCGGGGCAGCGGCGTCCAGCACATCGCCCTGCACACCGATGATGTCATCGGCACGGTCGGCGCGATGCGCGAGCGCGGAGTCGAGTTCCTCAGCGCGCCACACTCGTACTACGAGGCGCTCGGTGACCGGGCCGCGGGCATCGACGAGGACCTGGAGCGGCTCGAGGACCTGAACATCCTCATCGATCGCGACGACGACGGCTACCTGCTGCAGATCTTCACCCGGCCCGTCAGCGACCGCCCCACCCTCTTCTTCGAGGTGATCCAGCGCAAGGGCTGCAAGGGCTTCGGCAAGGGCAACTTCAAGGCGCTGTTCGAGGCCATCGAGCGCGAACAGGCGGAGCGCGGCAACCTCTAATCTCCACCGGGTGAGAATCTACCGCCGTCTCGGCGACCTTCCCCGCAAGCGGCACATGCGCTTCGAGGTCGAGGGCAAGCCCATCTTCGAGGAGCTCTTCGGCCGCGAGGGGTTCAGCGGCCCGTCGTCGCTGTTGTACCACCGCCACATGCCGGAATCGGCGCACGACATCAGCGAGGGGCCGGCCCAGCTGATGGCGCCCGAGCGCGAGCAGGTCCATGAGCACGCCCACCTCCAGGGCTTCAACCTCCAGCCGGACGGTGACGTCGTGAGCGCCCGCAAGTGGCTGCTCGTCAACGACGACATCCAGATCGGGTTGACGTTCCCGGTCCGCCAGCAGGAGGTGCTCTGCGTCAACGGCAGCGCCGACGAGGTGCTGTTCATGCACCGCGGAGCGGGTGTCCTGCACACCCAGTTCGGCCGGCTTGCGTTCGGCACGCACGACTACGTGGTCATCCCGCGCGGCACCATCTACCGCCTCGAGCTCACCTCCCTCGACGACGTGCGCATCCTCGTCCTCGAGGTGGCCGGCCTGGTGGACTCCCCGGATCGCTACCGCGCCCGCAACGGCCAGCTGACCGAGATCGCGCCCTACTCGGAGCGCGATTTCCGCGGCCCTGAGGGCCTCGAGACGGGGACCGACGGACCGGTGGAGGTGTGGCTGAAGCGCGCCGGCCGGGTGACCCGGTACCGGCTCGACCACCATCCCTTCGACGTGGTCGGCTGGGACGGCACCGTCTACCCGGTGGCCTTCAACATCCACGACTTCGAGCCCCGCGCCGGCCGCTTCCACGTGCCCCCGCCGATCCACCAGACGTTCCAGGCGCACAACGTGGTGATCTGCTCTTTCGTGCCCCGCAAGCTCGACTGGGATCCCGACGCCGTGATGCTCCCCTACCACCACAGCAACCTCGACTCCGACGAGGTCCTCTACTACGTCGACGGTGACTACGCGGCGCGCCGGGGGGTGAAGCAGAGCTCGTTCACGCATCACGTCGGCGGGGTTCCCCATGGTCCCCAGCCGGGTGCCCTCGAGGCCTCCTACGATCGGCCCCGCGAGACCAACGAGCTGGCCGTCATGGTCGACACCTTCCGACCTCTGCATCGCACCGAGGTGGCGCGTCAACTGGTGGACCGCGAGTACCCGTTCTCGTGGCACACCGGTGGCATGCGCGGCACCGATTCGATCGCCTGAGCCGGCGGCGGTGAACGGCTCGCCGCT
>DASZKZ010000087.1:0-8739 GCA_035552595.1 Candidatus Dormiibacterota bacterium | reverse complement strand
CCATTGGGCTGGCGCGCCATCGGCGGCCCCGCGGTGCACGTCGCGCTGATGGAGCGCGAGGTCGTGCGTCGCCGGCACTGGTTGGAGCGCGCAGAGTTCAGCCGGCTCTTCGCCGCATGCAATCTGCTGCCTGGGCCGGGGTCAACTCAGCTCGCGCTGCTTCTTGGACTGCGACGCGCGGGCGTCTCGGGGATGCTGCTCGCTGCCTTGCTGTTCATCGGACCCGCCGTGCTCGTGATGCTTGGACTCGCAGAACTCTATCTGCATGTCGGCGCTGACCGGCATGTGCAGTTGGTCCTCTTGGGGGTGGATGCCGCCGTGGTTGGCATCGTGGCCCGGGCGGCGGTGGACCTCTCTGCGCTGGGGCAGCGGGGGCTGGTCGGAGTCGCAATAGCTGCTGCGGCGCTCGCAGGCGGGATCCTGGGCGTGAACCCGATCGCAATGTTGGCTGGGGGCGCTGTGATCGGTTACCTGGCATGGGAGCTGAATTCCGCTCGGGGTGGTCGCAACGGAGGAAGCAGGCTTGCGAGCGCGCTGCCTTGGCTCGCGGCCGTCCCAGCCCCGGCGATTACCGCCGGGCTCCTGCCTCTGGCGTTGACCTTTCTGAAGATTGGTGCGGTGGCGTTCGGGAGCGGATACGTGTTGCTGCCCTTCTTGCATGCTGACTTCGTTGGCGGCAGCTTCCATCTCACGGATCGCCAGGTGGCCGACGCGTTTGCCGTGTCGCAGGTGACACCCGGCCCTGTCTTCGCGGTGGCCGCTTTCCTGGGCGTGCAGGTCTCCGGAATTGGTGGCGGCGTGGTCGCAGCGCTGGCCATCTTCGCGCCCTCGTTGGTGTTCGTCCCGCTCGTCGACGTGGTCGTGCGGATCACGGAGGCGCGTCCCGGCATCCGTGCTGCGCTCGACGGCGTGGTCGTGGCGGCGGTGGGGCTGATCGCATCGGCCTGCGTTGCGCTCGCACGCGTCTCCTTCGCTGGCCCTATCGAGGTGGTCACTGCCGTCGCTGTGTTCGCCATGCTCTGGCGCTGGCCGCGCGGGCAACCCCTCGGTGTCGCAGTCGGCATCCTAGCGGGCCTCCTCGTCACCGGGACGACTCACTGAGCCGCAAACGTCGTGCTGAAACACACGGTCCGGCTCCCGCGCGCATTGCTCCCATGAGGGTCGGCATGCGCTCTCCGCGCCCTGCGGATGTCCGGTTGGTAATCGCCGCCCGCGGGCTACGCGCATTTGCGTACGGGATCCTGAGCGTCCTGCTTGGCGTGGCACTCAGCCAGCGTGGACTCTCGCCGGTGGGAATCGGAGCGATCATCACCGTCTCGCTGGCGGGTGACTTTTTCGGTACGTACCTCATCGCCCTGCATGCCGATCGTTGGGGCAGGCGGCGGACGCTCGCGGTCCTGGCTGGTCTGATGGCCCTGACCGGCGTCATCTTCGGACTCTTCTCGTTCTACCCCCTCCTGCTGGTTGCCGGGTTCTTCGGCACGCTGGGCACTTCCGGCTCGGAGACCGCTCCGTTTCTTCCCATCGAGCAGACGATCGTGCCGCAGATCGTTCCGGTGGAACGTCGAACCGCGATCTTTGCCCGGTACAACCTAGTGGCGTCATTTGCCGGCGCCATGGGCGCACTGGCCGCGGGCCTGCCCGACCTCCTGACGCGTGCCGGTATCGGCCCGAGCAGCGGCATTCGTCTCATGTTCGGTGTGTACGTCGTGGCAGCGATGCTGACCGTCCTGCTCGCGATGCGTCTGTCCCCGGCGGTCGAAGCTGCGCTTCACACTCCTTCTCGTGACACCGAGGCCGCAATGCGTGGCCGGAGGCGACCTCGGCTCATGCCGGCCATGGGGCCTTCGCGCTCCATTGTCATGCGGCTGGCGGCATTGTTCAGCGTCGATGCCTTGGCGGGCGGACTCGTCGTCCAGAGTCTTGTGGCCCTGTACTTTCACCTGCGATTTGGCGTACCCCTCGGTCCCCTCGGCGTGCTCTTCTTCGCCGCCAACACGCTCTCTGCTCTCTCGTTCCTGGCGGCGGTTCCTCTGTCACGCCGCTATGGCCTCCTGAACACGATGGTGTTCACCCATCTCCCGTCGAATGCGCTGCTCATCGTGGTGGCTTTGATGCCTGCCTTTCCCCTCGCCGCCGGTGTGCTTCTCGGGCGGCAGTTGCTGTCGCAGATGGATGTGCCGACTCGTCAGGCGTACACGATGGCCCTGGTCGCACCCGGTGAGCGAACCGCTGCAGCGAGTGTCACCTCGCTGGCGCGTAGCGCAGGATCTGCTGCCAGCCCAGTCATCTCCGGCGCACTCCTCCAGGGAGCCCTGCTGACACTTGGCCTGCCGTTTGTCATAGCTGGTGCCATGAAAGCGGTGTATGACCTGAGCCTTTGGCGGATCTTCCGCCACATGCCCGTGATGGAGGCATGGCAACGGGACCGGGCGGCGGCAAACGCCCCGGCGCCGGCGGCCGGACTGCCAGGAGAATGAGTTACACGAGGGGCCGACTTCTCAACACGCGGGACGCGTCTTTCGCGACGGTGCGTCTGCTCCAACCGAGGGTTGTGGCAGCAACAACGGCTGTCAGATCGCCGCAGCCACTTCGCGAAGACGCGATCGCGTCGCTTGGTAGTTCGAATAAGCGAGAGTCTTCCCAGCCACTCGCGCCGAATGCGCTCCTCGCTTCGCTCGTCGCTTCTGGGCGCGAGTGGCTGGGGGCCCGTTGTCTTTACAGAGGTGCGATGCGCCCCTCTCGCAGCACCGGCGGAGCCGGCGCTGCTCACTCCCCACTCGGCGCGATGAATCGCGCCGGGCTCGCCCTTCGGCGAGCTGGAGAATTCATCACGTTCTGATCGACGCAGCCAGAGTCAGTGACGGAGAGGTTCGAAGCCTCTCTCCCCAGCCAATCCGCACACAATGCGAACCGAGGGCCGAAGAGGCACTCTGAAGGACTTCATATCCTCTTCCGCTCGGCGATGGGAGGCAATCGGATGACAGATCACAAGGTCGGTACGCGCGAGGAGTGGCTTGCCGCACGAGAGGAGTTGCTCGTGCGCGAGAAGGAGCTGACCCGGGTCGGTGACAAGCTGGCCGGCGAACGGCGCGAGCTGCCCTGGGTCCCAATCGACCGGGAGTACCTGTTCGACACGGACGATGGCCGCAAAACGCTCGCGGAGCTATTCGACGGCCGGTCCCAGCTGCTCGTCTACCACTTCATGTTCGGACCGAGCTACGAGCTCGGCTGTCCGGTCTGCTCGTCGAGCGCCGACAGCGTCAACGGGGTCATCGCTCACCTCAACGCGCGCGACGCGACGATGGTGTACATCTCGCGTGCGCCGCTGGAGAAGCTCCAGGCATACAAGCGACGAATGGGCTGGAGCTTTCCCTGGGTGTCGTCTGCCAACACCGACTTCAATTTCGACTTCAATGTCTCGCAGACTGAAGAACAGGCTCGCGAGGCGGTCAGGCCGATGGTCGAGGCCGGTATCCCGCCGGTCCTCGCTCACCTGGCGCAGACGACTGGCACCGACGTGGCCGGCTACCTGTCGGAGGCACCAGTCTTCAACACGTTCGTGCTGGATGAGGGCACTGTGTACCACACCTATTCGACGACCGCTCGCGGGCTCGAGTTCCTCATGGGGTACTACCCGATTCTCGACCGAGCGCCGAGGGGCCGCGATGAAGCCGAGTCGTCGCCGGTGTGGATTCGCAGGCACGACGAATACGAACATGAGCTGATACCAACGGCAGCGCCGCACCGCAGTGAACCTACTCGGGAGCTCTGATTCCCGGTCTGGAGTGGCTGGCGGCGTCTAGCAGCCCGTTGCCGGCGAGCGGAAACCCGCGAAGGGATTGAGGTCGCCCATGAATGTGTAGCGGCCGATGTTCGTCGAGGGATGCTGGGTGGGCTCGGAAACGGTGTTCGGTGCGGACCGCATGAACCAGGGAAGGAACACCTCGTCCTCCGGGTGGTAGTACCCATCGGCGCTCTGCGTGCCGTTCGGGTTCGGCCCCTGTTCGAAGGTGTTGGAGCCCTTCGCGAATCCGATGGCGACCACCGGATCCCCTGTCTCGAGGACGGAGGTACAGCCGTACTGTGGCGCGGTCGGCGTCACCCATGGCTCGACGGTGTTGTTCACGAACGGGTCGTCGGCCCATTCGGAAATCTCGTGGCTGAGCGCGTGGATGTCTTGGAGAGCCCAGTCTGCACCGCCGTTGGGCCGCGCGTAGATGCCTGGCTGAACCCACGACGCCCAGGCGAACGTCTGGACTGCCGCGTTGCCGTTGCTGTTGTTGGAGCCACCCCCAAGTCCGGCGGCGCGGGTCCCATGGAAGCCGATGACACAGCAGTTGAGCACGTTCGAGCCGATGTGCAGCAGGACGTTGTTGGTCAGGTAGATAGGCAGGTGCGTCGGATCAGCCTGTGCCTCGAGGTTCTGGATCTGCGCTGACCACCAGCTGATGCTGATGTCCGCGAAGACCACGCCGCGGCCACTCTGCAGCAGGACACCCTGGTTCGACGGAACGGTGATGGTCACGGGCGGCAGGACATTCGGCTGAAGCATCACGTGGTAGCCGCTCGTGCCCGTCTTGTTGAACTGCGCTCGCATCGTGGCATCCTCGAGCTGGAGCGAGTTGCCGGCATCGCCCTGCGACAGCGTTCCCCCAGAGCCTCGGGGCAGGTTCGCCGCACCGGCGGTGGCAAAGGGGGTCGAGCCGTAGTCGTTGCCGGCGAACTGAGGCGACGCGAGCGTAGCTGGGAGGACGTCGGTGCCACTGAAGGTGAGACCGCTGATGTTGACAATGAGGGGCGTGATATCAGCGCTGATCGTTGTTGAGCACGAGGTGCTGGAGCAGCCGTTCGGGTCCGCTCCGACCATGTTGTACCCATAGGTGATTCCGTCGTTCGGGTTGACGGTCGATCCCCACCAGTGCGGGACCGTCCGTGTCGTCGGCAGCACGTCAGCTCCCCCGACTGTCGTGGTCATCGCCTGCAACTGCGCATCGCTGATGACCTGCGGCGAGGCCGCCGACGCGCTGCCATACGCGGAGGTGGCAGGGTTGAGAAGGATGGCCGCCGCCACCCCGATGCCCGTCAGCAGGCCGGCCTTGCGATATCTCATGGCTCCCTCCCCGGGGGCATCTTCGCCCCGCTGCTCCCTTCCGTCGCGGCGGCTGGGAGGATACCACCGCCGGACTGTTGCCCACCTCTGAAGGGTGCGCCAGCCGCCTCCGATTCACCCCGGTCTGAGCGAGATCCAAAGGTCGGGGTTGACGAGCGCCGCCACCAGCATCGGCCATATCCTCGGGCCGTGGCACCGGAACCCGACGACCTCGTCCTGCCCGACGTCGAACGACCGCTCGGCACTGCGGTGCCTGCCGGAGCCGAGCCGCAGCGTGTGATGCCCGGGCTCCACAGATACCTCGACTGTCTCCTTGCTGGCGATCGCGCCCACCACGATGCCGTCGACAGCGATGTTCCACTGCTCACTCTGTGCACCAATGCCGATCCCACTCCAGGCTCGAACCAACCTGACGGTCGCGTCGCTCACCGCTCCCTGGTGTGCGCGGTCCAGGTCGCGGTCATGCTGTCTGGCAGCCGCTGCAGCGGCGCCGACGCCACCGCCCCCGCCTCGACTCCCAAGGTGTAGCAGGAAATAGCCGATCAGCGCGGCTGCCACCACGATGCCAATGATGATCTGGACGACGTGGCTGCCAGAACCGCCCAGGATGCCTGCGACCATGGCCGGCCGGGGTGTTGCGTCAGCCATCGTCGGTCCCTCCCGCGCGCGGTGCGCGCGATATGTGTCGCACCGTCCCTGGCGGGGCGACGCGTCCACCACCACCAGACTGTCGCTGAGCCCGAGCACCCGTGATGAGTCGCTCACGGTCGAAGAGCGCCGAGACGATGCGAAAGAGAATCACATCGGCCGCGAGCAGGACCAATGCGGACACGACCGCAAGGGTGACGCTCGGAGTGAACACGTTGAAGGACACCAGGGCCACCAGTGCGAGCGGTGGGATGCTCGACAACGTCCCCAACTGTTGCGCGACACGAACGTCGCTCGCTCGCGCCGAGATGCCGATGCCAACCCAGATCGACCATCCCGCCAGGAGTGGTGCGAAGAGGATCTCGGCCAGGATATGGGGGCCTTGCCCCAGCGCTGAGACCACCGCCGCGTTGCTGGCGAAGAGCCTGGCGCAGATCTGGATGATTGCGAAGAGAACGTAGGCGATGCCGACCGCGGGAACAACGACGCCGAGAGCCTTGCCGAGGAGCAGCTCCTCGCGGCGCAGCGGGGTGGTCAACAGGGGTTCGAGGGTCCCCTGCTCGCGCTCACCGACCACGGAGTACGCGGCGATGACGGCGGGTAACAGGGCCGGCGCAACCAGCAGAAGCAGAAAGGTGCTTCCGACCGCCCTGTCCACCGCGGTCGCCGAGACCGAGGCACCGAGCCGGAAGATGGTCACCAGAGGCTCGACGAGGAAGACCAGCGGGAGCACGGCCATGGTCCCGACGATGAAGGGGCTGCGGCGATACTCACGGAGCTCCTTGTGAAGCACCGCGATCATCCGTCCGAAGCTGAAGTTCATCGCCGCGCTGCCTCCGGGTCCTCGTCGATCAGCTGGAGGTAGACGTCCTCGAGAGAGTGCTTGGACTCGGTGACCGAGACCACGTCGGCACCCGCGCCAACGAGCGCCCGGGCCACGTGCGGAGCCATATTCCGGGGGTCGGCGACGCTGAGCACGTAGCTGCTCGCCCCCTCGGATCGCCAGCTCTCGACACCCTTCGTGCTGCCGAAGACGTCACCTGGAGCGGGCAGCGGTGTCAGCGTCTCGACCAGCAGAGATCGACTGAACAGGCTCTCCCTGAGCTCGTCAGGCCGTCCCACCAGACGGAGCGTGGTGTTGAGGATGGCCACGTGGTCGCAGAGGCGTTCCGCTTCCTCCAGACGATGGGTGGTGAGGAAGACGGTCACCCCGCGCTGACGCAGCCCGATGATGAGATCGTGGACCTCACGAGCGGCCACGGGATCCAGCCCTGACGTCGGCTCGTCGAGGAACATGACTGCCGGATCGTTGAGGAGCGCGCGGGCCAACCCCACACGCTGCCGCAAGCCTTTCGAGAGGTTGCCGCACAGATCGCGGGCGCGCGCCGCGAGATTGACCGCTTCCAGGGCAGCGTTGATCCGAGGACCGGCGTTGCGCTGGCCGTACAGGCCGGCGAAGAGTTGCAGGTTCTCGAGAACCGTGAGGCGTTGGTAGAGGCCCGGGTTCTCGGGCATGATCGAGATGCGCTGGCGAATCTCAGCCCCGTTGTCCGAGGTCAGGGGAATGCCGGCGACGCTGGCGAAGCCTGACGTTGGCGCTATCAGCGTTCCCAAGGTCCGAACGGTGGTCGTCTTCCCCGCCCCGTTGGGCCCGAGGAAACCGAACACCTCGCCCACCTCGACGGTGAATGACACGTCCTGGAAGGCCACGCGTCCGCCGAAGCGCTTGGTGAGGCGATCGACCCTGAGGGCCGGACCCCCGTTGGCAGCTGAATCTTCGGCATGAGGTCGTTCCGCCACTGCGGCGACTATAGCCAGGGCCACGCCACAGCACCCGGACAGCGCCGGACCAGGGACCACCCTGCCATCATCGGAGGATGCGCGCTGTGGTGGTGACGCGACATGGTCCGCCGGAAGTCCTGGCGGTGCAGCAGAGACCTGATCCTGTCCCGGGCCCGGGGCAGGTGCGCATCGCCGTCGAGGCGGCCGGTCTCAACTTCGCCGATGTGCTCGGCCGCGCCGGCCTCTACTCGGACGCACCGCCGACGCCATGCGTGCTGGGCTACGAGGTGGCCGGACGGGTCGACGCCATCGGTCCGGGAGTGGATGCCGTTGCAGCCGGCGACCGGGTCATTGCCCACACGCACTTCGGCGGCCAGGCTGAGCTGGCGGTCGCGGCCGTGTCTGACACGATGCCGGCTCCCGCCGACATGTCGGCGGCGGAGGCTGCGGCGATCCCGGTGAACTATGGGACCGCGTACGCCGGGTTGGTCCTGATGGCGGGCACGAAGCCGGGTGATCGGGTGCTCATCCATGCGGCCGCGGGCGGCGTCGGCACCGCCTGCGTCCAGCTCGCTCGCCACCTCGGCGCCGAGATCATCGGCACCGCCTCCGCGGCGAAGCATGAGCAGGTGCGCCGCCTCGGCGCCAGCCATGTCATCGACTACCACGCGCAGGACGTTGCCGCCGAAGTGATGCGGATCACCGGCGGCGAGGGTGTGGACGTGATCATGGATGCGCTTGGTCCGAAGAGCTTTCGCGTCGACTGGCGACTGCTCCGCGCGGGAGGCCGCCTCGTGGCGTACGGTGCGTCGCAGGTGCAGACCGGTGAGAAGCGCGACATCATCGCGGCGGTGCGGACGGTGGCGGCATTCCCCTTCTCGACCATGCCCTGGTGGAAGGGACCGGCAATGATGCACGAGAACCGCGGCGTGTTCGGGCTCAATCTGAAGCACTGGTGGGACCGGGAAGGAAACCTGGCACGGATCCTGATGCCCCTCCGCGAGCTTCTCCAGAGCGGCGTCATCCGCCCGGTGGTCGATTCCACGTTTCCATTCGATCGCGCCGCGGACGCGCACCGGCGTTTGATGGCGGGAGCCAACGTCGGCAAGGTGCTGCTCACCCCCAACTGACGCACAGCGCTCCTGTTCCGTCAGGCGCCGTACGCGGCGAGGAAGACGCGCACCGCGGCCTCCGCC
>DASZKZ010000086.1:0-19261 GCA_035552595.1 Candidatus Dormiibacterota bacterium | reverse complement strand
CCGAAGGTGCAGCCGTTGGGCGCGCCGCAGCCACTGTTGTCGAAGGAGCTGCCGTTGCCGTAGACGGTGAGGTTGGAACAGCGCGCCACCCAGGTGGCCCACGAACAGCCGCTGATCAGCGGTGCGCCATAGGTGCCGGTGCCGGACTGGTTGTCCACTGCCGCCATCATTCCCGGGTGCAGTGCCGCCGCCGCGGCGGAAGTCTGTGCGGGGGCTGTGAAAATGCCGCCCAGGATCAGCGCCGCGCTGACCGTGAGCACAGTCAGGGCGCAGCGCAGGCCGCGCGTCATCGATCAGAGAGCCATTGCCGAACCACCACAACAGCGGCCATGCTTTCACGTGAACACGGACGGCAGAGTCGCGCCGCGGAAACAGATCAGTGGCTCGATGCGACAGCAGTGAACCCTCCGCGTCGCCACCAGGGGTCGGGGCGCTGCTCAGGCGCGCTCCACAACCATGGCGATCCCCTGGCCGCCGCCGATGCACATCGCGGCGACGCCGACGCCGGCGTCGCGCTGCCGCATGGCGTACAGGAGCGTGACCATGATCCGCGTCCCGCTGGCACCGATGGGGTGGCCGAGCGCGATGGCGCCGCCGTTGACGTTGAGCTTCTCATCGGGAACGGCGAGCTCACGTCCCACCGCCACCGACTGTGCGGCGAACGCCTCGTTGAGCTCGAAGAGATCGACGTCGCCGACACTGAGGCCGGCACGCTCCAGGGCCGCTCGCACCGCCGGCACCGGGCCCATGCCCATGACCCGCGGGGGCACGCCGGCGCTGGCGTAGGCGCGGATCCGCGCCAGCGGTGCGCGTCCCTCGGCGCGGGCGCGGGACTCGCTCATCACCACCACCGCGGCGCCGCCGTCGTTGATGCCGCTGGCGTTGCCGGCGGTGACGCTGCCCTGCTTGTCGAATGCGGGGCGGAGCGCGGCGAGCGCCTCGGCGGTGGCTCCGGAGCGGGGATGCTCGTCGACCTCGACGGTCACCGTCTCCTTGCGCTTCTGCACGGGCACGCCGACGATCTCGTCGCGGAAGCGGCCGGCCGAGATGGCGGCCTCGGCCTTCCGCTGCGACGCGGCGGCGAACTCGTCCTGGTCCTGCCGGCTCACCTCGTACTCGGTGGCGATGTTCTCGGCGGTGGTGCCCATGTGGCAGTGCTCGAACGCGCACCACAGTCCGTCGCGGATCATCTCGTCGACCAGCTGGCCGTCACCGAGCCGGTAGCCGTACCGCGCACTCTCGATCAGGTACGGGGCGCGGGACATGTTCTCCATGCCCCCGGCCAGGATGGCCTCGGCGTCTCCGGCGCGAATCGCCTGGGCAGCGAGGGCGATGGTCTTGAGCCCGGAGCCGCACACTTTGTTCACGGTCATGGCGGGGGTGCTCTCGGCGAGCCCCGCCCCCAGCGCCGCCTGCCGAGCCGGATTCTGCCCCAGGCCGGCTGAGAGCACGTTGCCCATGAGCACCTCGTCGACGGCGTCGAGGCCGGCGCGGCGCATCGCCTCCTGCGCCGCCAGCGCCCCCAGGGTGGGAGCCGGGACGTCGACGAACGCTCCGCCCATGGTGCCGACGGGCGTGCGCGCCGCACTGACGATGACCGCGCTCTCCATGCCCGAACTCTACGACGGCGGCGCCACGTCAGTGGCCGGCACCGCGGACCGGCGTCAGCCCAGCGCTTCGCCGAATTCGGCGGCGTAGCGCGCCGCAAACTCGGCGCGCGTGAAGTGGTGGGTCTGAGGCCCGGGCTGCTCGACGACGTACGTGGCCGCGAGGGCACCGATCCGCCCGGCCATGCTGGGACCGCGACCGGCGCGCAGGCCGCTGAGCAGCCCCGCCAGGTAGGCGTCGCCGGCTCCGGTGGGGTCGACGAGCTTGTCCGCCGCGGCGACGGGGATGGCGTGCACCGCACCGCCGACGTGCAGCTCGCTGCCCTGGCCTCCGCGGGTGCGCGCCACCATCGCGGTGGCGGCGAGCGAGCCGACATCGCGCCCGGTGCGGCGGTGGACGACCTCGAGCTCGTAGTCGTTGCCGACCACCAGCCAGGCGGCGTCCAATCCCGCGATCAGGGTCTCGTCGCTCAGCGAGCTGAGCTGCTGCGCAGGGGCGAAGACCAGCTTGGCGCCGATCGCCGCGGCCTGCCTGATGTGCAGGTCCATGCCGTCGGGGGCGTCGGGGGTGACGACGACGTGCTCGACGTCTGGCAACGACGTGAGGTCGACGCCCGCCGACCGCGCCATCGCGCCGGGGAAGAAGGCGGTGATCTGGTTGTCGTCGATGTCGGTGGTGATGAACGCGGTGGCGGTGCCGACGTCGTCGCACAGAAGAGCCCCCGAGGTGTCCACCCCGACGGCGTGCAGCGCCGCGCCATAGTCGGCGAAGTCGTTGCCGACGGCGGCGCACAGCCGCGGCCGCTCCCCGAGCAGCGCGAGCGTGTA
Source organism: Candidatus Dormiibacterota bacterium (assembly GCA_035552595.1). Lineage (GTDB taxonomy): Bacteria > Chloroflexota > Dormibacteria > Aeolococcales > Aeolococcaceae > Aeolococcus. Next base: position 16,826 of record DASZKZ010000086.1, on the reverse strand, counting down.
CGCGATGTTGGCGGCGGTGCCTCCGCGGCGCTTCTCCAGGCGGTCCACCAGGAACGAGACGTTGAGGATGTGCGCCTGGTCGGGCAGGATGTGGTCGGCGAAGCGCCCCCCGAACACCATGATGGTGTCGAAGGCGACCGAGCCGGTGACGGCGATGGTTCCCATGAGCGCGCAAGCATACGAGGACGCGGTGGGCGACCCCGGCGCACGCCGCCGGCGCCCCGGGTCGCGGGAGAATGGCGGCATGGCACTTCCCGATGCCCGGCCCGGGGCCGGCCCCATCCCTCATCTCAGCGCCGGCGCTGTCCCCGCCCCGGACAGCGCCGCCCTGGCCGAGGCGGTCGAGGTGTACCGGCGCACCTACACCACGGTGCTGCGGAGCACCGGGGAGACCCGGCTGCGGGTCCTCGAGGCCTCGCACAGGGCGATGCACAGCAGCCTCCACCCGCTCGCCGACTCTCCCGTCCCCGACCTGGGGGCCTTCCTCTACGCCGTGCGCCGCCTGCCCGAGGCGATGTTCCATGCCGAGCGGGTGGTGATGGGACAGTCCGCCGAGATCTTCGAACGCCGCGGCTTTGGCAGCTTCGAAGCCCAAACCGAGATCGGCGCCCCGGGACGGCGGCGGCGCTGGTACGACGACGGCCGGGGAACTCTGGCGGTGCTCGTCGCCTCGGCGTCGGACGTCGACGACCTGGTCCCCACCCTGGTGGCGTTCCAGATCGAATGGAACAAGCTGCGTGCGGTGCTGCGGGCGACCGGTGACGTGGAGCGCACCCCCGCCCAGTACGCGGAACGATGCGGGGGGTTCGAGGACGACTGGTCCCAGCTCCTGGAGCTCTGGGGAGCGTCGTTCACCACCCGGCTCGACCAGGTGCGGGCACGTCACCTCTCATTGCGCCTGCGCATGCTCGGCGGCACCCAGGTGGGCTACGCCCGGGTGACGCGGCGCTGGTGGCAGCAGGTCACCGGCATGATGCGGTCGGAGGGCCTGCTGTCACGGCCCGTGTACTTCGTGAGCAGCAACTCACACAGCCTGGGCAACCTGGTCACCGGCCTGGCCCGCCGCCATCAGGACGAGCTGGTGGCCTCCGTGGAGCGGAGCGGACCGGACGAGCTCCGCGACGAGCTGCGCGCGTTCCGCGAGGGTCGCGCCGAGGGCAACTGGGACAACTTTCTGTACTTCGCGGCGCGGCTGTGGCAGCGCGGTGTGCTCAGCGACGCGGAGCGCCTCGCGGTGCGCCGTGAGGAGCGCGAGGCCGGCGTGATCGCCGTCAGCAGCCGCACCGCGCTCGACGTGGCAGCCCAGGTGATCGCCCTCGACCGGCTCGATGTGTCGGCACTCGACGAGCGCCTCGGCCCGGTCGCGGGCGGCGCGCTCCGCGCCAGCCGGGCGGTGATCGTCAACGTCGACTACCCGCTCGGCCTGGCCGCCTACAACATCCTCCGCGAGGTGGCCGAGACCGCGGCCGAGCTGCGCGGTGTGTACGTGCTCGGCAAGGCGGCGACGCTCAACGCCGACGTCGGCGACGTGATGATCAGCGGGGTCATCCACGACGAGCATTCGGGCAGCACGTTCTGGCTGGACAACGCCTTCCGCGTCTCCGACATCGCCCCCTACCTGCGCTTCGGCAGCGGTCTCGACAATCAGCGTGCGGTCACCGTCAAGGGCACCTTCCTGCAGAACCGCGGCTACCTCGACTTCTACCACCGCGAGGCCTTCTCGGTGGTGGAGATGGAGGCGGGACCGTACTGCTGCGCCATCTACGAGACCAGCGAGGCGGCCCGCTACCCGATGGGGGAGCCGGTGAACTTCTCCAGGCTGCCGCTCGATTTCGGCGTCATCCACTACGCATCGGACACGCCCTTCACGCAGGCGCGCACGCTGGGGGCTCGGGGACTGTCCTACTTCGGCATGGATTCGACGTACGCGTCATCGGTGGCCATCCTGCGTCGCATCCTCCGCCTCGAGGGCGCGCTCAACGACGACACCCGACCGCTCGATGAACCGGTCGTCGAGGACGGCGACGAGCTGCCCGCGGAGGTGCCGGCGTGATCCGCGCCGCGCTGGTCCTGGCCGCCGCCCTGGTGGCCGCGCCTCTCACCGGTTGCGGCCAGGTGGCCTGCGCCGCCGGCTCCGGCAGCTGCGCGCCGGCCGCGGAGAACCTCAACGTGCAGCCGCAGAACAGCACCCTGCTGGTCGGTGTCAACCGCATCTCCATCGCGCTGCTCGACACCAGGAACAACCCGGTGGCGGCGAGCGGGGTGTCGATGGACATCCTCGATCCCTCCGGGCAGTCGATCGGCCGCCGCCCCCTGGAGAACATCGCCGCGGTCTACGGCGCCATCCCCATCTACGTCGGCATCGCCCAATTTCCGGTGGCGGGCCAGTACCGGTTCCAGGTGAGCGGGACCGCCAAGGCCGGGGCGGTGACCGGCCACGCCTTCGTGACCGTGGCCGCGTCCGGCCCGGAGCTGGCGGTGGGCGCGCACGTTCCGGCACTGCACCAGGCGGTGCTCACCGATCCCGGTGTCACCATCTCGATGGTGGACAGCGGCGTGCCACCCGACACCTGGCACGACCAGACGATCACGGCGGCTCTGGCGGCCCACCACCCGATGGTGCTGTTCTTCGGTCAGCCCGGCTACTGCCCGAGCAAGACCTGCGGCCCCACCGTCGCCATCCTCGAGCAGCTCTGCACCCAGTACTGCTCGCAGCTCTCCTTCCAGCACATCGAGACGGACTTCCCGGCCTCGGCCGCACAGACCTTCGACAACCCGGCCTTTCGCGCGTTCGGGTTGCAGACCGATCCCTGGGTGTACTTCGTCAACAGCAGCGGCGTCGTCACCGATCGCTTCGAGGGCCCGATCACGCTCGATGAGCTGCAGAGCGCCGCAGAGGGCACGCTGGCCGGGCGCGTCCCCGCCGTCTCGCTCGCTCCCTGATGACGTGAGCGCCGCCTAGCCCATGCCTCTTCTCTCCCTCGAGGACGTCGCCGTCGCCTACGGCGCCGAGGTCGTCGTGCGCGGCATCACCCTGCGCATCGAGCCGCGCGACCGGCTCGCCGTGGTGGGCGCCAACGGCGCCGGGAAGACGTCGGTGCTGAACGTCATCGGGGGGGCGCTGGAACCCAGTGAGGGTGTCGTCGAACGCCCTCGCGACCTGCGCGTCGTGCACCTCCCCCAGGACACCCCGGAGCCGATCGGCGCCACCGTTCTGGACGAGGTGCTGGCCTCGCGCGCCGACCTCCTCGCGGTGCATGCGGAGCTGAGCCGGCTGGAGGCGGCCATGGGCACCCAGCCGGGCAACCTCGACGCGATCATGGCCCAGTACGGCGAGCTGCAGCACGCCTATCAGGACGCCGGCGGCTACGACGTCGAGGCGCGCGCCCGAGAGGCCCTGGGAGGGCTCGGCATCGACGAGAGCCTGCAGGCGCGCGATCCGCGGCAGCTGAGCGGCGGCCAGAAGCGCCGCGTCGAGCTGGCCAAGCTGCTCATCGCGGACGCCGATCTGCTGCTCATCGACGAGCCCACCAACCATCTCGACCTGGCCTCCATCGAATGGCTCGAGGAGTTCATGGCCGAGGTGCGCTCGACCTTCGTGCTCGTCTCTCACGACCGCCGCTTCCTCGACCGGGTGTGCACGTCGGTGCTCGAGCTCGGTCACGGGGTCGCCGAGGAGTACCCCGGCAACTACACCCAGTACGCACGGCTGAGGATCGAGCGCCGGGCGCGCCGCCTCAAGGAGTTCGAATCGCAGCAGGCGCACATCACCCATCAGGAGGAGTTCATCCGCAAGTACAAAGCGGGGCAGCGCGCCAAGGAAGCGCGCGGCCGGCAGAAGCAGCTCGACCGCATCGAGCGCGTGGTCGCCCCGCCCCGCGACCGCCGCCCCCGGCTGCGCTTCGCCACCGCTCCCGGCTCGCAGATCCTTCTCAAGACCAGCGAGCTCGAGGTGGGTCGCGGTGGCTCGACGCTGCTGCGCGTGCGGCCCCTCAGCATCGCCCCCGGCGAGCGCATCGCCGTGGTGGGACCGAACGGAAGCGGCAAGTCCACGCTGCTGCACACCCTCGCCGGAGAGCTGCCCCCGGTGAGCGGCCGGATCACCCTGGGGCCGCGGACCCACCGGCGTCTCTACCGCCAGGATCTGGGCCGCGACGGCGACGAGCCCGTGGCCAGCGCCTATTCCACCGACGACCAGAGCACCGTCATGGAGGACCTCCTCGCCGACCACCCGGTGGGCGCGGAGAGGGCGCGCACGGTGCTCGGGGCACTGCTCTTCAGCGGCGACGACGTCCACAAGCTGGTCGCCGACCTCAGCGGCGGCGAGCGGGCCCGGCTGCTGCTCGGCAAGGTGGCGCTCGAGGAGACCAACCTCCTCCTCCTCGACGAGCCCACCAACCACCTCGACATCCCCGCCCAGGAGGTGCTGGAACGGGCTCTGATCGGATATGGCGGCGCGGTCGTGCTGGTCACCCACGACCGGGCTCTCATCGACGTCGTGGCCACGCGCACCTGGGCGGTCGAGGAGGGCGGCATCCGGGAGGTCCTGGGCGGGTACACCGACCTGCTCCGGGTGCGCGAGCGAGAGCGCCGTGACCGCGAGCGTGAGGCCAGGAGCGCCGGCGCCGGCGCCCGGGGTGCCCGCTCCGCCGACGCTCCGCGGCCGGCCGCGACGGGCTCGAGAGAGGTGCGCCGCCTGGAAGAGGAGATCGCCTCCACCGAGGCGGAGCTGAAGGTGGCGCGCAACCGCCTGCTCGACCCGGAGACGTTCGCCGACGTCGAGAGCGGAGCCGAGGCGGGCCGGGAGCACGATCGGCTCAGCGGCGCGCTCGCCGAGCTCTACGAGCGCTGGGAGGCGGCGGCCGGGTCGGGCTGAACCCGGCCGGTTTCTACACTGTGCGGCCGTGAGCACCTCGGTCCCGGTCCCGGGAGCGACGCTCGTGGACGCCGAGTCCGTCCGGCGCCACCGCGCGGCGCTGCTCGCGCTCATCGGCGCCACGGTGGCGGTGTCGGTGTCGGCCATCCTCATCCGGGAGGCGGGCAGCGATGCCGCCACGGTGGTGTGGCTGCGCATGGCCCTGGCGGTGGGACTGCTGGCGCCCTGGGCGCTGCCTCAGCTGCGTCGGGGCGCCGTCGGCGGATCGCGCCGGGATGTCCTCCTGGTGGCGCTCGCGGGAGGGCTGCTCGCCGTCCACTTCCTCACCTGGACGGCCTCGCTGGCCTACACGTCGGTGGCGGCCAGCGTCCTCCTGGTCTCCCTGCACCCCCTGATCGTGGCACCGCTGGGAGCGCGCCTCCACGGCGACGCCATCCACACCCGCATGATCGCCGGCATCGCCCTGGCGCTGTGCGGCACGGTGGTCACCTGCGCCGGCGGGCTGGGGGCCGGTGGCAGGGCCCTGGAGGGCGACCTGCTGGCCCTGGCCGGGGGGGTGGCGCTGGCCGGGTACCTGCTCATCGGGCGGGCGCGGCGGGACCGGGGCGGGGTGGCCGGGTACTCCGCGGTGGTCTACGCGGTGGTCAGCGCGGCAGCGGCCGGCGCGGCCACGGTCGGCGGCAGCCTGCACGCACCCAGCCTGCGTACCCTGATCGCGTGCCTGGGCCTCGCGGCCATCTGCACGGTCGGTGGTCACACGGTCTTCAACTGGACGCTGCGACGGCTGCCGGCGAGCACCGTGTCCCTGTCCTTTCTGGGCGAGCCTCCGCTGGCGGCGCTGCTCGCGCTGCTCATCCTCGGTCAGCCGCTCACCCTGCCGACGGTGGCCGGCGGGGTGCTCATCCTCGCCGGGCTGGCGACGTCGTTGCGCTCCGTGCCGGCCATGCCTGTGGACCACCCCTAGTGGCGCCGCTCACACCCCGACACCGGTGAGCAGGTACAGGAGATGCGCCGGCACCAATCCCATCACCACGGTGATGATCAGCACGTACAGCATCGCCGTCGCGGGCTGATTGGCTCGAATGCGCGCGAAGTAGAGGGTGAACGCGCTGACGCCGGCGGTGAAGAGAACCCCGGAGCCGATCACCAGCAGCCAGAACAGGTAGGCCTGGTCGCCGGACAGAAGGCGGTCGCGGCTGCCGGCATTGCTCAGCAGCGCGATGGCGATGACCGCGCAGTCGATCGCCACCGCTCCGAACACGGTGTAGATGGACAGGCGCAGCGGGCGAAACGACATGCTCGGGGTGACCAGATACCAGTGTCCGAGGAGCATGCCGGCCAGAGCGCTGCCCCCGAGCAGGGCCGAGGAGAGAAAGGCAAGGAGCGCGGCACCGGTGCTGCCCAGCGCGGGGCCGATCGCCGCCGCCGCCGCGACCACGGTGACCACCCCCAGAGCGACGGTGGCCGCCGCCACCACCCGGCGGGCGACCTCGGTTCCCACCACCGCGAACAGGGAGTCGACGACCAGCAGGCAGGCGAAGGCCACCGCGCAGTGCGCGAGGGTGGCCACCGCGGCGCCGTTCTGCGCCCGGTGGAGCAGCGTGCCCACGTCGGACGCGCCCGACAGCACCAGCAGGTCGGCTCCCATGATGAGCGCGCAGATCGCCGCCGTGGTGCCGGCAAAGCCACGGCCCACCCGGCCCACCTGATCGAGCGCGGCGCTCACCGTGACCGTGCCCACGGCCAGCTCGAGCAGGACCAGCAGGCCCGCCAGCGGGGCCAGGTCGGGGAGGGAGGGTGGCGGCACGGCGCGATGGTACGCAGGGCCCTGTCGGGGAACGGCGCGCTGCGCTAGGGTGCCCAGCCAATGAACGGGGAGCACGAGGGCGCGGAGGACGTCCCGGAGCCCGGCGACGAGGTGCCCACGTCGCGCCCGTGGACGCCGGAGGCCGCCATGGAGCCGGTGCCGCCGCTGGCTCCGCCGCCGGCCCGCCCCGGCGCCGGCACTCCCGTGGTCACGGTGCCGCGGTCCGCCGGGCGCTCCGCCCCGGCGCGCGCGCTGCTCACCGCGCTGGCGGTGGCGGTCGTGGTCGCCGGCCTGATCCTGCTGCTCGTGCTCGTCATCGCCGGGCGCTGAGCGCCCCGGCCGGCGAGCCTCAGCCCTCGATGGGGAGCCCGGCCTCCTGCCAGCCCTCGATGCCTCCGACGATGTTGATCGCCCGTGGCCTTCCGTGCTCGTGGAGGAACTCGACAGCCCTGGCACTCCGTCCGCCGAGGCGGCAGTGGACGTAGACGTCGCGGTCGGCGGGGATCTCGTCGAGACGGTCGGGCACCTCCGCCAGCGGGATGAGAACGGCGCCCGCGATACGCTGCTGCTCCCACTCCCACGCCTCGCGGACGTCGACGATCACGGCGTCTCCGGCACCGACCGCGTCATGTGCCTGCTGGGGCGTCGCCTCTCCCTGGATGGCCATGGCGCGAGTATAGGGATCACCTGTTCGCATCGATCCCGGGCTGCTAGTCTCCCTGCGTGACCGCGACGGCGACGGCTCCTCTGCTCTCCGCCGACGACCCCTGGCTGAACGCGCAGCGGCAGTTCGACAACGCCGCCCAGATCCTCAATCTCTCGCCAGGGCTGCGCGCGGTGCTGCGCGAGGTGCGCCGCGAGCTGCTGGTGCGGTTCCCCGTGAAGATGGACGACGGCTCGCTGCAGGTGTTCGAGGGCTACCGGGTGCAGCACAACACCACCAGGGGGCCGGCCAAGGGCGGAATCCGGTTCCACGCGCAGACCAGCCTCGAGGAGGTCAAGGCGCTGGCCATGTGGATGACCTGGAAGTGCGCGTTGATGAACATCCCGTACGGTGGCGCCAAGGGCGGAGTCGTGGTCGATCCACGCAAGCTGAGCCACCGTGAGCTGGAACGCCTGACGCGGCGGTTCGCCAGCGAGATCAGCCTGCTCATCGGTCCCGACTCGGACATCCCCGCGCCCGACATGAACACCAACGCCGAGGTGATGGCGTGGATCATGGACACCATCTCCATGGAGGCCGGCTACTCCATCCCCGCGGTGGTCACGGGAAAGCCGCTCGACATCGGGGGCAGCGAAGGGCGCCCCAGCGCCACCGGCCGCGGCGTGACCATCTCCGCCATCGAGATCTGCGAGCGGCTCCAGCGCGACCCCGCGGCCACCACCGTCGCCGTGCAGGGATTCGGCAACGTGGGCAGCGTCAGCGCCCAGCTGATGGCCGAACGAGGCTTCACGATCTGTGCGGTGTCCGACGTGGCCGGGGCCGTGTACAGCCCGGCCGGTCTCGACGTCCCCGCTCTGCTCGAGCATCGCCGCAGCACGGGAGCGGTCGCCGGGTTCGCGGGCTCGCGAGCCATCAGCAACAGCGAGCTCCTCGAGCTGCCGGTGGACGTCCTCGTCCCCGCGGCGACGGAGAACCAGATCACCGCGCGCAACGCCGGCCGCATCCAGGCGTCGGTGATCATCGAGGGCGCCAACGGGCCGACCACGCCGGATGCCGACCTCATGCTCGAGCGCCGCGGGATCGTGGTCGTTCCCGACATCCTCGCCAACGCCGGCGGCGTGACCGTCTCCTACTTCGAGTGGGTGCAGGACCTGCAGTCGTTCTTCTGGGAGGAGGGCGAGATCAACCGGCAGCTCGAGCGCATCCTGCGGCGGGCATTTGCGCAGATGTGCGAGCAGGCCGATCTGCACCAGGTGTCCCTGCGTCTCGGTGCCTACCTCGTGGCGGTGAAACGCGTCGCCGACGCCACCGCCGTCCGTGGCATCTATCCCTGATCCCCCCGGTCACGGCGACGACATCGCCGGGCCGGAGGAGGACAGCTCCGAGTACGAGGTCGGGGAGGTGCTGCGCGAGGGCTGGGGGGGCACCATCCGCGCCGGCCGCTACCTGCGCAGCGGCCGCCAGGTCACCGTGGAGGACATCCGTGCCGACCTGGCGGCGACGTCCGGCCTCGTCGACCGCCTGGGCGCGATCGGCCGCCAGGCGGCGCAGCTGCGCGACCCTCACCTGCTGGCCGTGTATGACCTGGTCGATGACGGCGGCGCTCTCCGTCTCGTCGCCGAATGGTCGGACGCACCCACCCTGGCCTCCGTGCTGGAGCGCGGAGCGCTGCCGGCGGAGCGCGCCATGGCCGTTCTCGACGACGCTCTCACGGGGCTGGTGGCGCTCCATGGCAGCGGGCTGTTCCACGGTCGCGTCGGCCCCGACACGGTGGTCATCGAGGCCGACGGCCGGAGCCGCCTCGCGGAGCTGGCCATCTGCGCGGCGGCGGCACCGTCGGGATCCGGTCCACAGAACGATGTCCAGGAGGCGGCGCGCCTCGGCCTCGATCTGCTCGGCGACGCGGGCCCGCCGTACCAGGCGGTGCGCCGCACGCTCGAGGCCACTGCGGTGGGCGCGGGCTTCCTGGATGCCGCACACCTTCGCGAGGAGCTGGCTGGCGGGGCCGGGGCGGCGGACGCCCGGAACGCCGCATCCCCGCCGCAGCCGGCTCAGGCCGCACCGGTCAGGCGGCGGCGGAGGCTCTTCGCAGCGCTGGCCGCCATGGTGGTGGTGGCGGCCGCGGTCGTCGCGGCGCTGATCGTGGCCATGGGTCACAATGCGCCGCTCCCGGATGCCCCCCTGCGGATCGGCTCCGATGCCGCTGTCACCGTCACGCCGAAGACGGGCGCATGCAACACCACCTTCGTCTTCGTGGCGCGGGGATCGCTCAGCGGTGTGGGAACGCTGGTGTACCGCTGGGAGCAGAGCGACGGCGAGCTGACCGCCGACACCTCGCTTCCCATCCGATCCAACGAGGGCTCGTTCCAGCTGGTCGAGGCGTGGAGGTTGCAGGGCTCCCAGACGGTCAACGGCACCATGACCCTGCACATCCTCAAACCCGCCGCGCGCCAGATCGCCCGTTCGTTCCGCTACTCCTGCCCATGACGGCGCCGCGGCGGTTGGCGCAGCGCAACCCGCTGCCCGCCGGGGCGCTCACCGTCGGGGTCGGCCTCCTCCTCTCCGGGGTGTGCAGCTACGCCTTCCTGGCCATCGCCGGGCACGCGCTCAGCGCGGTGCGTTACTCGGCGTTCGCGGGGTTCTGGGCCCTCCTGTTCGTGGTGGCGCCGGGCATCTTCCTGCCTCTCGAGCAGGAGCTCGGCCGAGCCATCGCCGCGCGGCGAGCCCGGGGCGACGGCGGCGGCCCGGTGATCCGGCGCTGCGCGCTCATCGGCGGCGGCTTCCTGGCCATCCTCATCGTGGGGTCGACGATCGCCTTCGGCTCGATCGACAGCCACCTGCTCGGCGGCGACGTGGTGCTCATGAGCGCGCTCCTCGTCGGCCTGATGGCCTACTGCGCGGAGCACATCGCCCGGGGCACCCTGAGCGGCAGCGGCAGGTTCCCCGCCTACGGGATCCTGCTCGGGACCGAGGGGGTGTACCGAGTGGCCTTCTGCGCGGCGCTGGCGGCCGGCCATGTGCGCAGCCCCGGCCCCTACGGCCTGGCCCTGGTGGCCGCCTCGTTCGCCGCCATCGTCACGGCTGTCATCCGCGAGCGGGACCTGGCGCCCGCGGGGTCGGCCACCAGCAACGCCGAGGTGACCACCGCGCTGGGCTCGCTGCTGGTGGCGTCGCTGGCCACCCAGTTCATGTTCAACGGCGGCACCGTGATCGTGCAGCTGCTCGCCTCACCATCGGAGCAGCGCGCGGCCGGAACCTTTCTCAACGGCCGAGTGCTCGCGTTCGTGCCCCTGTTCCTCTTCCAGGCGGTCACCGCGGCGCTGCTTCCGCGCCTCTCCGCGCTGCACAGCCGCGAGTCGCGCGCCGAGTTCCAGCGCACCCTGGCGCGCCTGCTCATGTTCGTCGCTGCGCTGGGCACGGCGGCGACCGCCGGGGCGTTCGTGCTCGGCCCCACCGTGCTCCGCCTCGTGTTCGGGCCCAACTTCGACCTCAGCGGCCGGGATCTGGCGGTGCTCGCCGCCACCTGCACCGCCCTGATGGCGGCGCAGGCGCTCGCCTACGGCCTGATCGCGCGCTCCCGCTATCGCGGCGTGGTGGCCGGCTGGCTCAGTGGCGTTGCCGTGTTCTTCGCGGTGGTCCTGCTGGTGCACGCGCTCCTGCTCCGCGTCGAGCTCGGCCTGCTCGCCGGAGGGGTGGCCGCCGCGGCCATCCTCGCGCTGCTCCAGCCCGGCCTGTGGCGCGCTCCGCAGCCGGCCTACACCTAGACGGTGGTCGCCTCCAGGAGATCGGCTCCCTGGTCCTCCGGCCCGACGAAGGCGAGGCGCACCTCACCCACCCCGTCGACGATGCGCTGGGCCACGCGCTGCACCTGCTCCGCGGTGACCCGGCTGATCGCCTCCGCCCGGGAATCCGGGGTCTCCATGGGGAGGCCGGCGCGCCAGCGACCGCCGAAGAAGCGGGCCAGGCTGATGGCGGTCTCGGTGGAGCGCAGCAGTCGGCCGATCATCGCCGACTTGGTGGCGGAGAGCTCGTCGTCGGGAACCGGCGTGGCGGCCAGGTCGCGGAACTCCTTGAAGGACAGCTCGGTGGCCTTGCGCGCGTCCTTGGGCCGGGTCCCGGTGCTGATCACGAAGACGCCGGTGTCTTCGAACCCCTCGTGGTGCGAGAAGATGCTGTAGGCGAGCCCGTTGCGCTCCCGCACCGTGTGGAAGAGCCGCGAGGACATGCCCCCACCGAGGATGTGGGTCATCACCGAGAGCGCCGTGCGATCCTCGTCGGTGGCGGGGATGCCGGGCACGGCGAAGACCATGCGGATCTGCGGCTCCTCCTGGTCGGTGGGCTGGCGGACGTTGCAGGTGTAGCGCTCCCCCTGGCCCCACACCGCGGGAACGCGGGGGCGCGGCTTGGCGGTGGGCACGTCGGCGAGCAGCTCGGCGGCCCGTTCGGCCACCAGGCTGGAGCCACCGGCGATGGTCAGGCACATCGACGCGGGGGCGTAGAAGGAGCGGTGGTAGTCGAGGAGCTGGTCGCGCGACGCCTGCTCGATCACGGCGGGAAAGCCGGCGGCGGACCACGCCATGGGCTGGTCGCCGCCGAAGGTGACGGTGCCGAGCCGGTCCCAGATCCAGCCCTCGGGATCGGAGAGGCGGGCGCTCAGCTCCTGGAGCACCACGTTGCGCTCCCTGTCCACCTCTTCGGCGGCGAACAGAGGGCGGGTGAGCATGTCGGTGATGATGTCGGTGAGGTCGTCCAGGGTCGTCGCCGGACCCTCGGCGTAGTAGGCGACCTCCTCCGTGTCCGTGTAGGCGTTGGTGTTGGCGCCGAGCCGGTCGATCTCCCGTGAGATCTGCAGGGTGGTGGGGCGCCGTGCCGTGCCCTTGAAGAACATGTGCTCGAGGTAGTGGGCGAGGCCGGAGGTGTCGGCGGTCTCGTCGCGCGAGCCGGCGCGCACGATCAGGAAGACGCCGACGTTGCGTGACGCCGACGGGGCGTTGAGGAGGCTGACGCCGTTGGGGAGGGCGGTCAGCGACGGCGCGTAGGGATTGAGGGGCGTCTGCACGGTCATGTCAGGCAGGGTACCCGGTCGGCTCCCCGGCGAGGCCGCGGCGTCAGCTGGTGCCCGACTCCCAGGAGGCCAGGTAGGCCGCCTGCTGGGCGGTGAGCACATCGATGGTCACGCCCATCGCCTCCAGCTTGAGGCGGGCCACCTCGCGATCGATCTCCAGGGGGACGTCGTACACACGGGGCTCGAGCTCGGTGTGATGCCGGGCCACGTGCTCCGCGCAGAGCGCCTGGTTGGCGAAGCTCATGTCCATGACCGCGGCCGGGTGTCCCTCCGCAGCGGCCAGGTTGAGCAGGCGCCCCTCGGCGAGGACGTGCAGAGCGCGTCCGTCGGTCATCCGGTAGGTGTCGACGAACGGGCGCGGCTTGGTGACCGAGGTGGAGAGGTCGTCGAACGCTGCCAGGTTGATCTCGTCGTTGAAGTGGCCGCTGTTGGCGATGATGGCGCCGTCCTTGAAGCTCTCCACATGGTGGCGGTCGACGACGTTGATGTCGCCGGTGACGGTGATGACCACGTCCGCAAGCGGGGCGGCGTCGATCAGCCGCATCACCTGGAACCCGTCCATGGTCGCCTCCAGCGCGCGGGTGGGATCCACCTCGGTGACGATGACGTGGGCGCCCATGCCGTCAGCCCGGCTGGCCAGCCCGCGGCCGCACCACCCGTATCCGCAGACCACGATGGTTCGCCCGGCGAGGAGGATGTTGGTGGCCCGGATGAGCCCGTCGAGCGTGGACTGGCCGGTGCCATAGCGGTTGTCGAACATGTGCTTGGTGAGAGCTTCGTTGACGGCGATGATGGGAAATCGCAGCGCGCCGTCCGCGGCCATGGCGCGCAGCCGGATCACCCCCGTGGTGGTCTCCTCGGTGCCGGCGTGCACGTCGGAGAGCAGCTCGGGCCGGTTGCGGTGCAGCTCCGCGACCAGGTCGGCGCCGTCGTCCATGGTGAGGTTGGGACGGCTGTCGAGCACCGCTGTGATGTGGGAGAAGTATCGAGCCGAATCCTCGCCCTTGACCGCGTAGGTGGGGATTCCGTGCTTGCTCACCAGGGCCGCCGCCACCGCGTCGTTGGTGGAGAGCGGGTTGCTGGCACAGAGCCGGACGTCGCCTCCGCCGGCCTTGAGCGCGATGGCGAGGTTGGCGGTCTCGCTGGTGACGTGCAGGCAGGCCCCCAACCGCAGTCCCGCCAGCGGTTGCTCCCGCGCGAAGCGCTCGCGGATCAGCCGGAGCACGGGCATCTCCAGGGCCGCCCACTCGATGAGGCGCTCGCCCTCGTCGGCGAGAGCGAGGTCGGCGACGTCGTGGCCGGCGTCGGTCATGGTGGTCATTGGCATCTCCAGGTCAGAGGGTGATGATCGAGCTGTGGGGCCGGCCACCGAGCTGAGCGGCCCCGCCCAGGTCGGCGAGCTCGATGAGGAAGACGAGCCGGGAGACGATGCCGCCCATGCGCTCGACCAGGTCTATGGTGGCGGAAGCGGTGCCGCCGGTGGCCAGCAGGTCGTCCACGATGACCACTCGCTGGCCGTTCTCGACGGAGTCGATGTGCATCTCCAGCACCGCCTCTCCGTATTCCAGCGAGTAGGCCACCGACTCCACCGCCGCGGGCAGCCGGCCCTGTTTGCGGACCGGCACGAACCCGGCTCCCAGGACGTAGGCGAGGGCTCCGCCGAGGACGAAGCCGCGGGCCTCGACACCCACCACGGCATCCACCGGCCCCGGCCCGCAGGCCGCGGCCATGGCGTCGACCGCGTCATGGAACAGCCCGGGGTCGCCGAGGACGGTGGTGATGTCGCGGAAGAGCACCCCGGGGCGAGGAAAGTCGGGCACGGCGCGGAGGGCTTCGGTGAGCCGAGAGGCCAGCGCCTCGGGAGGGGTGTCGAAGGAGGCATTCGTTCGACGGCGCGGCATTGGTGAGCAATTCTATCCGGGTCCGCATCCCGGCCCGAATTGGCATACTCTCACGGTGGCGACGCGTGCGCGCCATCCTGTGCAGCGCGCCTCACCCGAGAGCAGATGCCCAAGACAGAGAACCATTCCCCCGTGCCCGGGGTTGCCACCGTGCCCGCACGGTCACCGGGACCGACGTACGGTGCCGCGTACTTCGCCAGCCATTGCGGTCTCGCCTACGAGCGCAACGAACACTGGTTGACGTTCTTCAGCAAGGTGGCGGAGCACATCGTCCGCGACATCGCCCCGCGCACCGCGTTCGATGTGGGCTGTGCCATGGGATTCCTGGTGGAGGCGCTCACCGACCGGGGCGTGGACGCCACCGGCATCGACATCTCCGAGTACGCGATCAGCGAGGTGCGCGCCGACATCCGCGAGCGGTGCCGCGTCGGCTCCGCGCTGGAGCCGTTCGGTCGCCGCTTCGATCTGATCACCTGCATCGAGGTCATCGAGCACATGTCGGCGGCCGATGCGGAGGCGGTCGTGCAGAACATCTGCGCGCACACCGACGACGTGGTCTTCGCGTCCACCCCGATCGACTACCGGGAGGAGACCCACGTCAACGTCAACCCTCTCGAGCACTGGGCCGAGCTCTTTGCCCGCTTCGGTTTTCACCGCGACCTCACCTACGACCTGACCTACCTGGCGCCCTGGGCGATGCGCTTCCGGCGTTCGCGCGACCCCCTGCCGCGTCTGGTTCGCGAGTACGAGCGTGAGCTCTGGCGGCTCCGCGACGAGGCCCAGCAGCGCAACGAGGTGGTCATCACCCAGCTCGCCCAGATCGACGCCCTCGGCGGTCCGGCGGCGCTGGCGGACCGCGAACGGCTGCGTGCAGAGAACGCCCGGCTCTCCGCCGAGCTGGGCGCCAATCAGCGGCTGCTGATGGCCACCGCGGCCGACCTCACCAACCTGCGCGACAGCGGAGCAGGGCGGGTCGTCGACGCGGTGCAGCGCGGGGTCCAGCGTGTGGCCCCGCCGGGCACGCGGCGGCAGCAGTCCCTGCATCGCATGGTGCGGGCCGCCATCGTGCTCCGCCGCGACGGTCCCTCGGGGCTGAGGAAGGCGATCCGCCAGAGGGATCGCAGCCAGGTCGGCAGCATCCAGGAGCAGTACGACGAGTGGCGGGCGCGCCACGAGCCCTCCTGGGAAGACCTCAACGGCATGCGCCACGAGAACCTCCTCTGGACGAGGCGCCCCCTGGTCAGCATCATCATGCCGACCTTCAACCCTCACGAGGATTGGGTGCGACCGGCGATCGACTCGGTCCTCGGACAGGTGTACGACAACTGGGAGCTCTGCATCGCCGACGACGCCTCGACAGCACCGCACGTCGAGGCCATCCTCCAGCAGTACGCCGCCCATCCACGCATCAAGGTGACCCGGCGCGACCACAACGGCGGCATCGCCGCCGCCTCGGCGAGCGCGCTGGAGCTGGCCACCGGCGAGTTCGTCGGCCTCCTCGATCACGACGACCTGCTCCGCCCCCACGCCATCCATCGCATGGTCGAGCTCCTCCAGACCGACGATGAGCTCGATGTCATGTACTCCGACGAGGACATGCTCCTGCCCGACGGGACGTTCGGCATCCCCTTCTTCAAGCCGGACTGGTCGCCCGACTTCCTGCTCTCCACCAACTACATCTGCCACTTCCTGGTGCTGCGCCGCCAGCTGGTGAACGCCGTGGGCGGCTTCCGGGCAGGGTTCGACGGTGCCCAGGACCACGACCTGGTCCTGCGCGCCACCGAGAGGGCGCGCCACGTGGGACACGTGCCCGACGTGCTCTACGCGTGGCGGCAGGTGCCGGGTTCGGTGGCGCTGACGGGTGACGCCAAGATGTATGCCTACGAGTCCGGGCAGCGTGCCGTCGAGGAGGCGCTGTCCCGGCGCGGCCTCTCCGGCCACGTCAGCGGAGCGGAGGATCTGGGCAAATACCGCGTCCGCATCGACGTCGTCGGCGCACCCCACGTGGCCATCGTCATCCCCACCCGGGACCGGGTCGACCTGCTGCGCAGGTGCATCGAGACGATCGAGACCCGCTCGACCTACTCCAACTGGTCGATCACCATCGTCGACAACGACAGCGTCGACCCCGAGACGCTCGCCTACCTGGAGAGCACCTCCCACCGGGTGGTTCGCAAGCCCGGCCACTTCAACTACTCACGTCTCATCAACCTGGGACGGCAGCAGGTCGACGCGCCCTACATGCTCACCGTCAACAACGACGTGACCGTGATCAGCCCCGACTGGATCGAGGCCCTCCTCGAGCAGGCGCAGCGCCCTGAGGTCGGCGTGGCCGGCGGGCGGCTGCTCTTTCCGGACGGCCGCGTGCAGCACGAGGGCATCGGGCTCGGCAACGTCCGCGGCGGATACATCGCGGCCAATCTCGATGCCTCATGGATGGGACGGGTCATCCGCAACGTCAGCGCGGTGACGGGCGCCTGCCAGATGATCAAGCTGTCGGTGTTCGACGAGGT
>DASZKZ010000085.1:0-5033 GCA_035552595.1 Candidatus Dormiibacterota bacterium | reverse complement strand
TCAGTCCGGGAGCAGCTTCCCCGGGTTCATGATGCCGGTGGGGTCGAGCTGCCGTGCCAGCGCGCGAAGGGCGGCGATGCCGTCGTCGCCGATCTCGCGAGCCATGTACCGCAGATGGTCGGTGCCGACGGCGTGGTGATGGGTGATGGTGCCGCCGCTGTCGAGGATCGCCTCGCAGGCGGCTGCCTTGGCCTCCCGCCAGCGCTCGCCGGGGTTGGTCCCGGCGCGGGCCAGCACGGTGAAGTACAGAGATGCACCGGACGGATAGATGTGCGAGATGTGACACCCCACGAGCGCGGCCCGCGGCCCGCCGAGAGAGTGGACGAGCGTGGTGGCCACCGCGTCGTGGAGGTGCTCGAGGTTGCTCCAGGATGTGGCCGTCTCCACGGTCTCGACGAGCACCCCGGCGTCCATGAGCGCGTCGCGCAGATAGGGGGCGTGATAGCGCTGGCGCAGCCACGAGCTGCCCGGAGCGCCGCCCAGCGCGATCCCGCCGTGACGGTTGATGAGCGCGCGGGCCTCGGCGTGCCGGGCGCCGGCAACGAGCGAGTCGCTGTCCCAGCCGGCGATCAGCAGGCAGCCCCGCTCCCGGTGACGGAAGCGCAGGTATCGCCGCCCCAGCCTGTCGACCCGGCCGTCGCGCCAGGCCATGGCCATCACGACCCGCGTCTCGTCGTGATCACTGAGCCGGGCCACGTCGGGCGCCACGCGACCCTGGGCCAGTGAGCGCATCGCCGCGGCGCCGTCCTCGAAGGTGGCGAACATCCATCCCTCGTAGCGCGGCCGGGACGAGCGGCCGCGTACCTTCACCGTCACCTCGGTGATGACCCCGAGCCGGCCCTCGGAGCCGAGCACCAGCTCGCGCAGCGACGGTCCGGCGGCGCTGCCGGGGTGGGCGGCGACGGTGATCTCGCCGGACGGCGCCACCAGGCGGAGGCCGAGCACGAGGTCGTCGAAGCGGCCGTAGCTGCTCGACGCCTGGCCTGCGCTGCGCGTCGCCGCGAAGCCACCGATGGTGGCGTACTCGAACGACTGCGGAAAGTGACCCAGGGTGAGGCCATGCCGGGCCAGCGCCGCCTCCACCTGGGGGCCGGTCATTCCCGCCTGGAGGGTGGCGGTCAGGGACGCGCCATCCACCCGCAGGCATCTGTCGAAGCGGCGCAGGCTGACGACGATGACGGCCCGGAGCGAGCCGCGCAGGGCGGCGACCCCGCCCACCACCGAGGTGCCCCCGCCAAAAGGCACCACCGCACAGCCGGCGCGCGCACAGGCACGCAGAATCGCGCCGACCTCGGCGTCGCTGCCCGGCTCCACGACCGCGTCCGGGGCGCTGCCGATCTCGCCGCTGCGCAGGCGGAGCAGGTCGAGGTACCCGCGTCCGCCCGAGTGGCGGAGCCGGCTCTGATCGTCGACGTGCACGGAGCCGGCCCCGCAGATGTCGCGCACCTCGACGAGCAGGCTGTCGGCTTCGGGGAGTGCGCTGACCGGGAGGCTGACCGCGGCGAGAGGCGCGCTGGGCGCGCCCGGGCCGGGTGTGATGCCGAGCTCGTCGCGCAGGAGGCGGCGCAGGCCCGGGGGGACGGCGGTGTCCCGATCGCCCCATCCCCACCACCGCAGCGGAGGTGGCGCGGTGCTCACGCGGCCACGGCCTGGAGCAGCCGGGCCGCCAGCGCCTCGGCGCGGGCGCGCTCGGCGGGCACCAGCCCGAGCCGGACGCGGCGGTCGAGCAGGTCGTCGCTGTCCATGGCGCCCTCGTGCCGAACGCCGAAGAGCAGCTCGACACCGAGCACTGGCGTGCCCGGGAAGAGAGGCTCGAGCAGGGACACATCGCCGCCGGCCAGGGCCGCAACCGCCGCCGCCTCCGCCCCGAAGCGGCGCACCAGGCGTTCAGGCACCTCGGCGGCCGGGTCCACCCCGCCCGGGGCAGCCCCGATGAGCGGCAGCCTGGCGGTGGCGCTCGGTCTGCCCCCGTGCCGGCGCACGATGCGGTCGACCGCGTCCTCGGCCATGCGCCGGTAGGTGGTCAGCTTGCCGCCCACCAGGGTGAGCAGCCGGCCGTCCGCGCTCTCCACGATGGCGTGGCGGCGCGAGAGGTCCGCGGTGGACCGCCCTCCCCGGTCGAGCAGGGGTCGGAAGCCCGCGTAGCTGCCGAGGACGTCTCCCGGCGTCAGGGGGGTGCGCAGCGCCCGCGACAGCGTGTCCAGAAGGAACCGCTCCTCGGCGGCGGTCACGGTGGGCTCGTCCTCGATGGGCCCCAGGTGAGCGTCGTCGGTGACGCCGACGATGATCCGCCCGTCGCCGGTCGGGGTGGCCCCCACCCAGCGCGCGCTCTCCCCGGCGACGGGCACGATGAGGGCCGCGCGCGGCTCCCCCAGCACCGCGGAGTCGAGCAGCAGATGCGCCCCCTTGCTGGGACGGAGTCGCACCGCCGGGTCGAGGCTGCCGGCCCATACCCCGGCGGCGTTGACGACGCTGCGTGCCCGCACCTGGAACGTGGCGCCGCTGAGCTCGTCGCGCAGCGACACCCGGGCTCCGTCGATGGACAGCGCGCTGCAGTGGGTGGCGATGGCCGCCCCGTGCGCCGCCGCGGTGCGGGCCACGGTGACGACCAGGTGGGCGTCGTCCTCGAGCTGACCGTCCCAGAAGAGCACACCGCCGCGCAGCTGGTCGGCGCGCAAGGCGGGGAGGAGCCGGCGCGCCTCGAGCGCGCTGATGCGGCGGGGCGCCGGCAGGCGTCGCCGTGGCGTCCTCGCGGCGACACGGAGCAGGTCGCCGGCGCGGACGCCCGCCTCGGTGAGGATGCCTCCGAGCGCTGGCAGCGTGTCGTTCAGCGCGGCGACGAAGGGCATGGCCCGCACCAGGTGCGGCGCCGTCGCGGTCATGAGGATGTGGCGCTCGTGCGCCGACTCCCAGGCCACACCGACCTGCCCGTGGCGCAGGTAGCGAAGCCCGCCGTGCACCAGCTTCGAGCTCCACCGGCTGGTCCCGTTGGCCAGGTCGCGGCGCTCCACCAGCGCGGTCCGCAATCCCCGGCTGGCGGCATCGAGGGCAACGCCGGCGCCCGTGATTCCGCCACCAATGACCAGAACATCGAGCTCGGTGGCGGCGATGCGCACCAGGTCGGCGCTGCGCTGGCGCGCGTTGAGGGAGCCCTCGATCACCTCTGTTCCTCCACGGGGCGCAACCAGGCGTCGAGCATGCGGCGCAGCTCGGCGTCGATCGCCGGCGCCAGGGCGTCATCGATCAGCGCCGGGGAGGCGGCCACCAGGCTGCGCAGCACCGGCTCGAGCATAACAAGTGGCCGCCGGAGCCTGGCCGAGCCAGCACCGGGCCGGTACACTCGAGGGGTGCTTCTCGCCCCCGCCCCCAGCCTCGTCTACGTGGTCGGCCTGCCCGCAGGACTGATGGTGTGCGTCGGGGTGATCGGGGCGGTCGCCTGGGTGCTGATCGGCCGGATCAGCCGCGGGTAGCGACTCGGCCCGGCCCGCCCGTCCGCTAGGTCGGCGAGGGCGAGGGTCCGCCGGCACCCAGGAGCTGGACGTCGAAGACCAGGGTGGCATTGGCGGGGATCGGCCCCTGGGCGCTGCTCCCGTAGCCGAGCTGAGGGGGGATGACCAGGCGGCGCTTGCCGCCCACCCGCATGGTCAGCAGACCCTCCTCCCAACCGCTGATCACGTTGGGTGGGGTGGCCCCGATGACGAAGCTGAAGGCGGTGCGCCCGGACTGCCGTGAGCTGTCGAAGGTGCACCCGTTGGTGAGCCATCCGGTGTACTGCACCGTGACGTTCTGGCCCTTCTGCGGCATGGCGCCGGTGCCGACGGTGATGTCACCGTACTTGAGCCCGTCGGCAGTGGTGGTCAGCGGCACCGTCTGCGCGAAGTTGTCCACCGCCGCGGCCGCGGGCGTGCACGACGCGGCGCTGGACGGAGCCTGCGCGGGAGCCGAGGTGGTCGCGCCGGTGGTGGGGAGCGCATCCGACCCGCACGCAGCGAGAAGCAGCACGCCCACGACAGCGAGCGGACGGCGCAGTGCGCCGAGGCGAAGAGTCATCAGGCCGGGATGCTAGCCGCTCGGGCGTACAATTCGACCTGCGCAGCTCACCACCGTCGCGGAGCCAAGTCATGGCCAACACAATCAAGGAATCCAAGGGAGTCACCTCCCAGAAGGACATCGTCACCTCGCAGCGCTGTCCGATCTGCCACAACCTGATGCGGCAGAACGAGATCAGCGTGGAGATCGCCTTCCGCCACCAGCGCCAGCCCGGCGAGCCCAAGCGCGAGCGAATCCTGAAGCACACCAAGAACTGCAAGGCGGCGTAGCCCGCACACATCGTCCCTTCGACCGCGGACCGAGGTGGATCGCGGCGGTACACTCGAGGGCATGCCGGTGCGCCTGCCCCTTTTCCCCCTCAACACCGTGCTCTTTCCGCACATGCCGGCCGGGCTGCACATCTTCGAGGAGCGCTACCGCGAGATGATTCGCGATTGCCAGGAGCAGGGCACCAGCTTCGGTGTGGTCGGCATCCGCGAGGGGCTCGAGGTGGGACGCGCGGCCTTCCCCTTCGCGGTGGGCACCCTGGCCCAGATCCACGAGCTCGAGGCTCTCGATGACGGTACCTTCAACATCGTGGTCGCCGGTGCATCACGCTTCCGCGTGGAGAGCTTCTCGCTGACCCACTCCTACCTGGCCGGCAGCATCCGCTACCTCGAGGACACGCGAGGAGAGGAGGCGGCGATCCCGGAGCTGGCCCGCCGCGCCCGGCTCGCGTTCATCGCGTACATGGCGGGGTTGCGCAACCTCGCCGACGAGGCCGGCGACGAGGCTGCCCCGGCCGAGCTGCCCGACGATCCCGAGCTGCTCTCCTACCTGATCGCCGCGTCGCTCCAGGTCGAGGTGAACCGGCGCCAGGAGCTTCTCGAGGAGGATTCAGCCTCGGGGCGGCTGAGCAAGTGCCTGCGCACGCTGCGCCGGGAGTCGGTGTTCCTCGACCAGATGCTGGCGCGACGCGACCACATAGTGCCTGTCTCGCTGAA
>DASZKZ010000084.1:0-35814 GCA_035552595.1 Candidatus Dormiibacterota bacterium | reverse complement strand
CGGGCACGTCTAGTTTGCGGGGACCGCTCATCACCCGGGATGATCGCGCCAAACGAACTTGCCCAAAGGCGGCACCATCGGTCCGTTACATGTCCGGCGCGCCCTCGGGACGGCATCGTCCATGCGGCCGCCAAGCGTGCGACGAAGCCGGGACAGCGCGCAAACAGCAGCCCACACCGGAACCTAGCCGCAGTCGGGCGGCCCGGGGTGGGTGCGGGCGTTACAGTGCCGTAGCGGAGCCGCACTGCAAGGTCGGAGGGAGCGCTGCGAATCGGATATTCCGTAGCCGCAGCGTCTGTGCGCGGCCGTCTGCCACGCGGAGGGTTCGCGCTTGGGAACGCTCCGTCAGCTACGCGAGGGAGCCTGTCCTCAGCGCTCGGACGACTGGCCGCGACGGCGCAGCCGTCGGGCCACACCGGCGATCAGCCGGTTGCCGCGGCGGTATCCGCCGTGGCGGGTCGTGGCTGCGAGCATGTACTCCTGCTCGCGGATCTGGGCCAACTCGTACAGCTGGGTGTTCATTGGCTTCTCAATCTCCTTGTCGTCACCGACGAAACCTGGTCACTGGTGATACTATAGACCCCGAACCCGTCACCTGTCAACCTGCTACGACGGTGACGAAGCACTAGGAGGACAGCGACCGTGGATGACCCACCAGCAACCCGAGAACCGGCCCCCGGTGCCCTCGCGCTGGTCCAGGACTTCGTCAACAGCGCCGAGCTTCCCGGTGGCTACGATGAGCTCGCCGACGTCCCCGCCACGGTGGTGTGGCTGACGGCACACGGCTTCGAGGTCGATCCGGACGAGGCCCAGCGGCGCCGCATCGTCGAGACCCGCGAGCACCTGCGCACGCTCATCGGCGTCAACAGCGGCCAAGCCCTGCCCGAGGCCTCCAGGGCCAAGCTGAGCCGGCTCCTCAACGCCGCCGCCGTCCATCCGGTGGTGGACGCCGAAGGCGTGCACCTGGCCTCCGCCGCTCGGGGCGTGGACGGATTCCTCGCCGCGCTCCTCTCCTCCCTGGTGCAGAGCACCATCGACGGCAGCTTCCGGCGCCTCAAGGTGTGCCGCTCCGACACCTGCCAGTGGACCTTCTACGACAACTCCAAGAACGGGTGCGGCGCCTGGTGCAGCATGCGGTCGTGCGGGAGCAGGGCCAAGGCCAGGGCCTACCGGGAGCGCCATCGCCAGGAGGAGGCCGCGCCCAGCGACGAGGCCCTCGCCGGGGCGCGGACGGGGCGCGGGCGCCGCCCCAGGCTGCTGCGACAGGGTGCCTGACGAGCGGACGTCGCCCGCGGTCCAGGCACGGCTGAGGGCGCGTGCCTCATCGTTCGGCTCCGTCGCCGGAATCTACGATCGAGTCCGGCCTCCCTACCCTGACGAGGCGATCGACTGGCTGCTGCCCCGCGCCGCCCGCCGCGTCCTCGACCTCGGCGCCGGCACTGGAAAGCTGACACGCCGGCTTCGTCAGCGCGGTCTCGAGGTCACCGCCGTGGAACCATCCGGCGGGATGCGCGAGGAGCTGGCCCGGGCGCTGCCCGAGGTCACCCTCCTGGAGGGGTCCGCCGAGGCCATCCCCCTGCCGGACCACGAGATCGACGCGGTGCTCGTCGCCCAGGCGTGGCACTGGGTCGACCCGGTTCGGGCGGTGCCCGAGGTGGCCCGCGTGCTCCATCCCGGAGGCCGTCTCGGCCTGGTCTGGAACGTCCGCGATGAGCGCGTCGACTGGCTCGCCCAGCTCGGTCGCATCATGTACCCGCACGGCAATCCGGAACAGGGTGGCCCCAGCCCGGCCGTCGGCGCGCCGTTCGGCCCCCTGGACCGCCATCAGGTGGAATGGAGCTACCCGCTCCACCCCGAGGCGCTCCTCGACCTGGTGGCGTCGAGAAGCTACGTGATCACCCTCGCCGAGCCCGACCGCCACGCGCTGCTCGCCGAGGTGCGCCGCTTGATCGACACCCACCCCGCGCTGGCCGGAGCCGACGAGGTGGGCATCCCCTACGTCACCCACTGCTTTCGCGCGGACCTGACCTGAGCCCACGGGATCACCCTGATGGGTGATCGCCTTCGCCGGAGGCCGGCCATAGAATCGGGCGGAGTGCGAGTCCATGGGTTGACGCCTGCCCCGCCGGGCGCATGACCGTCGTCATCCGCGCTGTGTCGGAGGACGACTGGCCCACCCTTCGCGACGTCCGCCTGCGGGCGCTGGCGGATGCCCCGACCTCATTCGGCACCACGCTCGGCCAGGCCGCCGAGTTCACCCAGGAGCGCTGGCGTGACCGCGCCCGCGGCTCGGCGACGTCGCGGCAGTTCCTGGC
Organism: Candidatus Dormiibacterota bacterium; assembly: GCA_035552595.1. Taxonomy (GTDB): domain Bacteria; phylum Chloroflexota; class Dormibacteria; order Aeolococcales; family Aeolococcaceae; genus Aeolococcus. Next base: position 33,499 of record DASZKZ010000084.1, on the reverse strand, counting down.
GTTCCTGGATGGCGAGGCCGTCGGCATCGCCGGGCTCTTCGACGAGGGCGAGGGATCCGCGCAGCTGGTGAGCGTCTGGGTGCGCCCCGACCACCGGCGACGCGGCGTGGCCCGCGCGCTGACCAGGGCGGCCCTGGACTTCGCGGCCGCGGCCGGGATGGCGCGGGTCACGCTGTGGGTCACGGAGGGAAACGCCTCCGCGCGCCGCCTCTACGAGTGTCTCGGCTTCCGCGCCACAGGCAGACGTCAGCCCCTGCCGTCGCAACCCTCGCTGGAAGAGAGCGAGATGGAGCTTGGTGTCGCCGCGCGCGGGTGATCGACGATGACGGAATCACCCTCGCGGGGCGAGCCCCGCCCCTTCGGACTGGGCAGCCTTGCCCTGCGCCAGCTGCGTTCGCGGCTGACCCTGGCGATCGCGGAGGCGGTGACGCTGGCGGCCGCGGCCACGCTGGTCGCCAGCGTGGTGCTCATCCAGAACCAGGCGACCAACAGCGGCCTGCGCAGCGCGCTGGCCGGCGCGGCGCAGGGAGCCAACCTCCTCGTCGAGCACGACGGCATCGCGCAGGCACAGGAGTACGACTCCTTCGAGCGTGACACCACCGCCAGGGTGCGCTCCGAGCTCGGCGACACGGTGACGGCCGGCGCGCAGTTCGGCAGGTCCTCGGCGCAGATGATCCGCACCATCGACGGCGTCACCCAGGGTCCGCCCTTCACCTGGAACCCCTCGGTGGTCCACTACGCCGGGCTGCGCGACCACGTTCACCTGGTGGCGGGGCAATGGCCCGCCGACACGCGCAGCGGCGCCGATTGGCAGATCACCATGTCGGCGCGCGCCACCGATGACCTGGGCACCCCCCTGGGGATCCACGTGGGCCAGGAGTACTGCTTCGGCTCTGCCTTCAATCGCGGGAGCTCGCCGCGCAGCTGGTGTGGCCGGATCGCCGCCACCTGGCTGCCCGACGACGCCGCCGACCCCTACTGGGCGGGGCACGTTCCCGAGACCGACGTCGCCACCGGCCACGACAGCTTCTTCCAGATCCTGGCCACGTTTCCCCCGGGCCTGGTGAACAGCGCCGAGCAGCAGTACGTGCCCAACCCGGCGCACATCACCGCCGCCGTGACCGACCGGGTGGTGACCGCCGTCAACCAGCTCCGGGGCCACTACGCCGTCTCCGGCAACGACGTGTTCGTGTCAGGTCTGGACACAACCGTGAGTGCGTTCCTGGCCCGGCAGGCCGCCGCCTCTGGGCCCACCCTGGTCAGCGCCTTCGGTCTTCTGGTGGTGGCGGTTGCCGCCATGGGATTCGCCGCCCTGCAGTTCATCGAGGGCCACATCGCCGAGGCGGCGCTGTGGCGGGCGCGGGGCTGGCCGCGGGCACGGGTCTGGCGGCTGCTCACCCTCGAGCTCGCGGCGCTGGCGCTCGTCGCCACCCCGGTCGCCATCGTCGCCGCGGCGCTGATCGGCGCTGCGGTGGGCGGGTCGGCGGGTGGCCAACCGGGACTGGGCTGGCAGACCCTGGCCGACGCCTCCCTGCCGGCCGTGCTGGCGATGGCGGTGTTCCTCGCCATCCTGGCCGCGGTGGTGGCGGTCCGGAGCGCCCCTGAGCTCCGGCAGCGGCGCCGCGAGCGGTCGATGACGCGCGACCGTGGCTGGCGGCGCCGGGCGATCGACGTCGCCCTCGCTGCCGCCGGCGTCGGCATCCTCCTGTTCGTCGAGCTCGGAGGTGCCGGCGCCAGCGGTGGCGGCGGGCCGGGCGACAGCGTGGTGCTGGCACTCCCGGTGCTGGCGGTGGGGCTGCTCGCCTCCGCCTCCCTGCGCCTGGTCGGGGTGGCGGCGCGGATCCTCACGGTGACCCGCTCGCTGGGCGGGCGGCTGGCCCGCTGGCAGCTGGAGCGCGACCCCGCCCAGTACTCGCGGCTGTGTCTGCTGGTGACGCTGGCCGTGGCCGTCGGTGTCTTCGCCAGCACCTACATCGCCAGCGACCGCGGGGGTGCACTCGACCGGGCCGATTACCAGGTCGGCGCCGACGTGCGCGCGACGTTCTCGTCCGCGGCGTCGCCGCCCCAGCTCGACCGGCTGGTGGGGTCGCTTCCCTCCGGGGTCGGCGCCTCCCAGGTCTTTCGCGGGACGGGGCGCCCGGGCCGGTCGGGAAGCGACGCCACCCTGCTGGGCATCGAGGGAACGGATTTCTGGAATGTCGCCTACTCGCGCAGCGACTTCGCCGCCCAGCCCCTGCGCTCGCTGACGTCGACGATGACCGCCGCGGACCCGGACGGACGGGCGGTGCCGGGAAGGCCGCGCGCGCTGACGGTGTCGGTGTACAGCTCGGGGTTGGATGCGCGCATCGCGCTGCAGGTCAGCGACGCCACCGGACGCACCGTCGTGCTCCCGCTGGGAACGCTGGGCACGCCCGGCTGGAGGGACCTGACCGCCCCCCTCAGCGCCGCGTCGGTCACCTATCCCATCCGCGTCCGCGCCCTCCGCCTGGTTCCCACCGGCAGCGCGAGCGGCGACGTGGCGGTGCAGGATCTGCGTACCGACTCCGGCACCGTGGTCGAGCCCTTCGCCACGGCGGACGGCTGGTGGCAGGAGGCGTTCGCTCCCGACACCGCCCAGGCGGTGCTGACACCGAGCGCCGCGCACGTGCGCAATGGACTCCCATCGGTGGACGTCCCCGTCGACCTGCAGACCATCATCCTCCAGCCGCCGCCGGCGTCGCGTCCGCTGCCGGTGCTGCTCGCCAGCCAGACCATGGCCAGCCTCGGCCTCAGCGTCGGCCAGCCCTTCCCGCTCCACGTCGACACCGTCGATGTGCAGCTGGTCGCGGTGGGGTCGTTCGATGAGTTCCCCACCTACTACCCCGCTCGCGAGCTGCTCATCGTGGTTCCGGTCTCGTCGTTCCTCAGCCGTCTCGGCATCCAGGGCGGGACCAGCCCGTGGGCCAACGAGCTCTGGATGAAGGTTCCACCCAGCCGCGCCGCCGCCGTGGGCGCCAAGGTGGCCGCCGACTCCACGCTGCTCACCTCGTTCCAGCGCACCGACGCGGAGACCGCCGCCCTCAACGACCCTCTCAGGGTGGGTCTCGACACCGAGCTCGGGGTGGGCTTCATCGTGGCGCTGGCGGTGGTGGTCATCGGCTTCGGGTTGTCCTTCCTGGCCGCCGCTCGAAACCGGGCGACGCAGTTCGCCATCATGCGCGCCAATGGAGTCCCGGAATCGGTGCTGCGCCGTTCCCTGGTGGCGGAGCAGATCGTCGTCCTCCTCTCCGGCCTCGCCACCGGAACGGTCATCGGCCTGGCGGTGGGCTGGGCGGTCCTGCCCATCTTCAACCTGGGCACGCTCCCGGAGGACGTCACCCCCGCGTCGCTGTTCCAGGTCGACGCGGCCACCCTGGCCGCGGTGGTGCTCGGCACCGGCGTGCTCGGCCTTGCGGTCGGCCAGCTGGTGGCACGAACCGGGTCGCGCGTCGACGTGATGGCCACCGTGCGGTCGCTGGCATGAGTGCCGCGCTGGTCGAGTGCGAGGGGCTCGTGCACATCTATACAGCCGCGGACCTCGAGGTGGTGGCCCTCCAGGGGCTCGACCTCGAGGTGGATGCCGGCGAGATGGTCGCCATCGCCGGCCGCAGCGGCAGCGGCAAGACCACCCTGATGAACATCCTGGCGGGCCTCGAGCGGCCCAGCGCCGGTACGGTGCGCGTGGCCGGCCACGACCTCAGCCGTCTCAGCCCCGGCGAACAGGAGCGCTACCGCCGCGACGTGGTGGGCTACGTTCTCCAGCACGCCATGGCCAATCTCGCGCCCTACCTCAGCGCGCTGGAGAACGTGGAGGCGGCTGCCGTCGCCGGCTCGGCGCGCAGCCGTGCTCACCAGGCGAAAGACCTTCTCGACCGTCTCGGCCTCGGTGAGCGGCTGCAGGCCCGCCCCCCCCAGCTGGCCGGCCACGAGAACCAGCGCTTGGCGCTGGCCACGGCCCTGGCCAACGGGCCGCGCCTGCTCCTCGCCGACGAGCCCACCGCCGAGCTCGACACCGCCGCCGCCGCACAGCTGCTCGGCGACCTCAGCGGTGTGATGCATGAGCAGGGAACCGCGGCGGTGATCGTCACCCACGACCCGCAGCTCGAGACATACGTCGATCGCGTGGTGATGATCCGCGACGGGCGGACGAGCAGCGAGCGACGCTGGGTGGAGCGCCAGGGCGAGCTGATCCACGACGAGCTCGCCATCATGGACCGAGCCGGGCGCATCCAGCTCCCGCGCGCCTACGTCGAGCGCCTCGGGCTCAGCGGACGGGTGCGCCTCCACCTCGAGGACGACCGCCTCTCCATCCTGCCGGCGGCCGGAGACGACGGTGCCTGAGGTGGTCGTGGCCGAGGGCCTGGTCCGCGAGTTCGCCAGCGGTGCGCAGCGCATCCGTGCGGTCGACGGGGTCGATCTAACCGTGTCGGCGGGGGAGATGGTGATGGTGCTCGGGAGGTCCGGGGCCGGCAAGACGACGCTGCTCAGCCTGATCGGGGCGCTCGACCGTCCCGACAGCGGCACCGTGACCGTCGCCTGGCAACACCTCGGGGCGCTGGGCGGCGCCGAGCGCGACCGGTTTCTCCAGGGCTGTGTCGGCTGGGTGTTCCAGACCTCCGGCCTGCTTCCCCTGCTGAGCGCGCAGGAGAACGTCGAGCTCCCGCTGCTGCTGGCGGGATCCAGAGACGACGATGCCGAGCAGCGCGCCGCCGAGGCGCTCGACCTGGTGGGGCTCTCCAGCCGCCGCGCCCACACGGCGGCCGAGCTGTCGGGCGGCGAGCAGCAGCGCGTGGCGCTGGCCCGGGCTCTGGCCAAGCGCCCGGCGGTGGTGATCGCCGATGAGCCGACGGCGCAGCTCGACAGCGAGACGGCGGCGGGCATCATGGAGCTCCTTCGGTTGGTGGCGGGCGCCGGGACGGCGGTGCTGATGGCGACGCACGACCGTCTCGCCGTGGACTACGCCGACCGGGTGGTGACCATGGAGGACGGCCGGCTCGCTGCGGCTGTCTAGCTGGACAGGGTCGTGCGCGGGGAACACAGGGTCACGATCCCGCACCCTGCCGATGCGGTCTTCGCGCTCATCGCCGACGGCTCACGAAATGCCCGCTGGCGCCCCTGGGTGATCGAGGTGCGCCTGCGCTCGGGCGACGGCGGCGAAGGCAGTGAGTGGCGACAGCTGGTGCACGGTCCCGGCGGCAGACCCGCAGACGCCGACTATGTCGTGACCAGCTTCCGGCGTCCCCACCTGTACGGGTACGAGGTCCGCAGCGGCCCGGTGCGTGCCAACGCTCTGTACACGCTCACCGAGCCGGCCCCCGGGGAAACGACGGTGTTGCTCGCGCTGACGCTCAGCCCGCGCGGCGCCCTGCGTGTGCTCACGGGCTTCGTGCTGCGTCAGATGGTGGACGAGCTCGACAGCCTGGAGCGGCTCAGCGAGGTGCTCAGGCCGGCTCGATGAGCTCGATCCGATTCCCGAAGGGGTCGTCGACGTACACGTGGCGGCGGCCCTCCAGGGGCGGCGCGCTCTGCACGGCCACGCCGGCGGTGGCGAGCGCCTCGACAAGGCGGTCGAGGCCGTCGACGGCGAGAGCCGGATGGGCCTTGCGAGCGGGCCGGAAGTCGGGCTCGACGCCGAGGTGGATCCTGACCGCGCCGGCCTCGAACCAGCACCCACCACGTGCGGCGAGGTGCTCGGGCTTGGGAACGCGGGGGATCCCCAGCAAGCTCTCGTAGAAGACGGTGGCTCGCCCCTCCTCGCCGGGCGGCATGGCGAGCTGGACGTGGTCGAGGGCGCGAACCGGCACGGGCTGATTGTGACGCCCGGTGGCGCCACGGCATCCGCGCCGCGCCTGCGGAGGGGTTTGACAAGACATCTTTCGAAAGCTATCTTTCCAACCATGTCCCGGAGCCCGACCGCCTCGGCCGCCACCGAGGCCGCCCCGCTCAGCCCCACGGTGGAGGTCACCGATCCCCGCAGCCTCCGCGGCCTGGCCCACCCCACCCGCCTTTCCCTGATCGGCCTGCTGCGCCGCGAGGGACCGCTGACCGCCACCGAGGCCGGAGCGGCCCTGGGTGAGAGCCCGGCGTCCTGCTCGTTCCACCTCCGCCAGCTGGCCAAGTACGGCCTCGTGGTGGAGGCGGGGCGGAGCGGCCGGCGGCGCCCGTGGCGGGCCACCGCACGCACCACCTCGTGGCCGGCCGTGGCCACCGATCCCGAGCAGGCGGCGGCGGCCACTGAGCTCAGCACCGTGCTGGCGGAGCGCTACGCCGCGGCCGTCATCGCCTATCTGCGCCGCCGCGACACCGAGACAGTCGAGTGGCAGAACGCCGCCATGTTCGGTGACGCCATCCTCTACGTGACCGCGGAGGAGCTGGCGCAGATCGGTGAGCAGGTCGAGGCGGTGCTGGCTCGCTACGCGGAACGCACCCACGACGCCCGGCTGCGACCGGAGGGCGCGCGCCAGGTCACCTTCGTGCGCCTCGCCTTCCCCGAGACGGGCGCCGCGGTCGCACCGAGGCGACGCCGGCGATGAACCGCCGCAGCACGCGCCTGGTGCCTCCGCTCCTCCGCGAGCCGGTCTTCCGGCGCTACTGGACAGGACAGACCATCTCCTTGTTCGGGGATCAGGTCAGCGTGCTGGCGCTGCCGCTCACGGCCATCCTGGTCCTGCGTGCAGGGGCCGCGCAGACCGGGTATCTGACCGCCGCGGGCCTGGCGCCCAGCCTGCTCTTCTCGGTCGCGGCGGGCGGCTGGGTGGACCGCGCCGGGCACCGCCGCCGGGTCATGCTCTGCGCCGACCTGGTTCGCGCCGCGCTGCTGGCCAGCATCCCCGTCGCCTACGCCCTCGGCCAGCTCACCTTCGCGCAGCTCTACAGCGTCGCCTTTGCCGTGGGCTGCGCCAGCGTCTTCTTCAACGTCGCCCAGAGCACCGTGTTCGCGTCCATCGTGGCGCCGCCCCAGTACGTCGACGCCAACTCCCTCATCCACGGCAGCCGGGCGCTGTCGTTCGTCGGTGGCCAGAGCGCCGGCGGCATCCTGGTGCAGCTGCTCACCGCCCCCGGGGCGATCGCCTTCGATGCCGTCTCCTACCTGGGGTCGGCGCTGTTCCTCAGCCGCATCCACCCGGCGGAGCCGCCCACCGCGAGGGGCGGACGTGGCCATCTCACCGAGGGCGTCCGTTTCATCCGGCGGTCGCCCGTGGTTCGCGCTCTGCTCGGCGCCACCGCGACCATCAACGTGTTCAACTTCGCCACCGCCGCGCTGGTGGTGCTGTACGCGACGCGCGACCTGGGGGTGGGCCCGGGTCAGCTGGGACTGGTGCTCGGAGCGGGCGCGATCGGAGCGGTCATCGGCGCCGCCCTCACCTCATCCATCAGCCGCCGCATCGGGGTGGGCCGCGCGTTCACGCTCAGCTGCGTCCTCTTTCCGGCGCCGCTGATCCTGCTGCCGGTGGCGGAGGGGATGAGCAAGGCGATGATCCTGGCGCTCCTCTTCGCCGCCGAGTTCGGTGCCGGAGTGGGGGTGGTGATGCTCGACGTCACCATCGGCGCCATGCTCACGGCGACGGTGCCCGAATCGCTGCGGGCGCGGGTGTCGGGGGCGTACAGCACCGTCAACTACGGGTTGCGGCCGGTGGGAGCGCTGGCGGGTGGCGCGCTGGGCAGCACCCTGGGGCTCCGTCCCACCCTGTGGATCGCAACCGTCGGAGCCCTGGCGGGCGTCCTCTGGTTGCTTCCCTCACCGGTGCCGCGGATGCGCACCCTCCCCGAGCAAGGCGCGCCGCCGGCGGCGTCCCCCGCCGCCTCGACCCGGTCAGCCGCCGACGGTCCAGCGCTGGCGGAGAGCGATGACCCTCTGGGCTGAGGCCTGCACCTGAGCCGCGCTCACCCGCCCGTCGGTGACGGCGGTGCGCATGGCCACCACGGCCCGGTCCTCGAAGGCGGGATCGTCATTGCCGAGCATCACCCAATCGACGCCGGCGCTGAGCGCCAGCACCGCCGACTCGGGCACCTGGTGGATGGCCTGCACGCCGCCCATCGACACCGAGTCGGTGACGATGACGCCGCCGAAGCCAAGCTCGCGTCGCAGCAGCCGGACGATCGGCGCCGAGAACATCGCCGGCGCTCCGCTGCTGTCCAGGGAGGGCACGCGGACGGCGGTGACCATGATGCAGTCGGCACCGGCGGCGATGCCCGCGGCAAAGGATCGCTTCGGGCCGGCGCGCCAGGCGGCGGCGGCGATGGAGTCGGTGGGCACCGCCAGGTGGGGGTTGCCGGCCGCCCCGCCCAGACCGGGGAAGTGCTTGAGGGTGGCCCCGACGCCGCCGTCGTGCAGCCCGGTGACGGCCGCGGCGACCAGCGGACCCACCGCGGCCGGATCGCTGCCGAAGGCGCGATCCCCGATCACCGCGTCCGCGGGGTTGGTGCGCAGATCGGCGTCCGGCGCCAGGTCGAGCCCGACGCCCAGGCTGCGCAGACCCGACGCCGTCGCGGCCATCGAGCGGCGCACCACCGCCGGCCCGTGCCGGCCGAGCACCAGCGCCGACGGCAGCGGCGCCACCCCGTCGCGCACCTGCATGACGCTGCCTCCCTCCTCGTCGACCATCACCAGGAGCGGCGCGGGAAGGGCCGCCTGGCGTCCCAGCGCACGCAGGTCGCGGGTCCAGCGCGCCAGCCCGGCGGCATCGCCGAAGTTGGACGCGAAGAGCAGCACCGCCCCCACCTTGTCGTCGAGGATGAGGTGGCGCAGTCCGGCGTCGATCACCGTTCCCCCGGTGCTGGCGATGGTCACCTGCCCGATCGCCGTGGTCAACGGCAGCGATGGCGACGGCGAGGCGGGCTCGGCCGTGGGCACGCCCACCTTGATGGTCCCGGAGCTCGTCCCCGCCGGGTCGCGCATGGTGGCGGACGCGGCGCAGCCCGTCTGCGCGAGGGCTAGGCCGAGCAATAGCGCGGCGGTCAGCCGGGATGGTCGCTGGCGCATCTCAGCACCGTACCCCGCACGTCACCGCAGAGGTGGGGCGTGCCCATCTCCAGCCGTCTCAGCGCGTCGCGGTCACGACTCCATGGTCGGGACGAAGTCGGGACCGACGATCTCGTACAGCACGTGATCCCGCCAGGCGCCTGCGACGAAAAGGAAGCGCTGCATCACGCCGATCCTGGTGAACCCCGCCTTCTCCAGGACGCGCTGCGAGCCCACGTTGCTGGGCATCGCCCCCGCATCGACGCGGTGCAGTCGCAGCTCGCCGAAGGCCTCGCCGACGACCAGGCGCAGTGCTGCCGTGGCCACGCCAGAGCCTCGGACGGCGGCGTCGACCATGTACCCGACATTGGCCTCCTGCACGGCGCCGCGGCGGATGCCGTGGAGCTCGATGTCGCCGGCGATGGCGCCGTCAACGCGGATCGTCCAGGGGGCGCGCGTGCCCTGCTCGTGCTCCTCGAGGATCCCCTCGATTCGTTTGGCCTGACCAGCCTCCGTGTAGAGGTCGGCAGCCCGCGGCGGGCTGACCCGCTCGATGTCAGCCCGATTGCGGACGCACATCGCCGCGATCTCGCTGGCGTCAGAACGCTGCAGCGGGCGCAGCGAGACCCGAGCGTCGTCGATCCTGTTGCTGCTCACATCCTCGTCATCATGACAACGGGTGCCCCTGGCCAAGCGCCTCTGTCTGCACGGGAGGCGTCCCGCCCTCCGGCTCTCGGGCCACCGGCAGCGCCCGGCCCTGGAGGTCGACGAACGGCTGCACCAGGTCCACCGGGAGGGGCACGACGACCACCGTCAAGTCGCTGCTGCGCACGTCGCTGAGGGCTTGGAGGAAGCGGACCTGCACGTCCTTGGGCTGGCCGGCCAGGATCGTGGCGGTGGCCTCCAGCTGGCGGGCCACGTCGGCTGCGGCCTCAGGGTGGGGGCGTTCGGCGCGCGTCCCTCCGCGCTCCTCGGCGTGGCGAGCCATGGCACGCCGCATCGCCTCGGGAAGCTCGACGTCCTCGAGGTCCACCGACGTGATGCGAATCCCCCAGGGCTCGGTGCGGGCATCGACGAAGTGACGGAGCGCATCGCGCATCGCCGGTTGGTTGACGAGAAGCTCGCGCAGCCCGGTGGCGGCGACCACGTCGCGCAGCCCGGCGTGGACCAGCTGCGCCGTCGACCTCCGGAAGTCGACCACCCGGGTCACCGCCAGGAGCGGGTTGACGACCTGGAGGTGGACGGCGGCGCTCAACCGCACGGGCACGCCGTCGTGGGTGATCACCTCGTGGGACGGGACCTCGAGGGGCGCGCTGCGCAGATCCACCTTGGTGAGGCGGTCGATGCGCAGCGGCAGGATGTATCTGAGGCCGGGTTCCAGCATCGGACGGCGCCGTCCCCAGCGCAGGACCACGCCCCTCTCGTACTCCCTGACGATGCGCAGGCCGCTGAGGAGGACAAGCAGGACGCAACTGCCCCCGACGATTGCCGCGATGATTCCCGGCTCCACGACCCCCTCCACAGCTTCGCGCCATTGTAGCTGTCCGTCCGGGACATTTGCACCGTCCGACGCGATTGATGGAGGCGTCAGCCATCCCAGGGCGGTTGGGCGCCGTCTCTCCCGGCTAGCGGAGGGAGTACGTGGCCGGTCGGTCGGTGGACACCGTGACCCGGGTGCCGGCACGCTCGAGCAGGCGGCGAACCTGCTGGCCGGTGATCTCGGCGCCGTCGAGCCGCTGGCGGATCGCGGCGATGGCCAGGGGCCGGCCACTGCCGCGCAGGACCTGGAAGATGCGGTCCTCGAGCGACGACTCCGGCTCCGGCGCCGCGCCGCGGCGGCGCCGCGCCCCGTTCCCGCCGGTGCTGCCGTTGGCGGAGTCGGGCGCAGCCTCCGCCACGACCACCGGCTCCGCCGCAGCGGTGGGAGCCGCCATGGCGGGGTCCGGCACCGGCTGCGGTGGGGCCGGCATCGAGATGGCGGTGCGGCCCTGGGCCTCGCCGCGCAGCCGCGCCATCAACGCGGGCAGATCGTCGAGCACCTGGCGCACGAATGCGGGGTTGCCGCTCACCTCGATCTCACGGTCTCCGTCGCGGAGGCGCACGCGGTGATCCGGCGGCGGCATGTCGCCCCCACGAGTGGGCGGGCGGACGAAGGGACGCGGGGCCGAGAAGCCGGGCCGATCCAGGGGCGGGCGCTCGGGCCGGTCGCCGCGCTCGGGACCGCTGCCCCCGGGACGGTCGTTGCGGGTGCGGTCGAAGGGAGCGCCGCGAAAGGGACGGCGATCGTCCGGGCTCACCGGCTCAACTCTTGGCGCCTTCGCCCTTGGTCGACACCGAGCCCGACACCACTCCGTTGGAGCCGCCCGCGCTGTCGGCGGCGCCCTGCTCCGGCTCGTCGTGCGGAACGGTCTCCTCCCTCGCCTCGCCGGTGGTGGACGTCGACGAGGGCAGGGTGATCGACTCCGGGATGTCGTCATCGAACTCCGGGGGAGCGCCGAAGAGGCGGTCCGCCACCTTGGAGCGCAACGGCGACTTGACCAGTGCCACCAGCGCGCCGGCGAGCGCGCCGAGCACGATCAGACGGCGCACGCGGCGGCGGCGCTTGGGACGCACGGCGACGGCGAGCGCCTCGGAGGCGTCGGCGAGGCGGGTGCGTGCGGCAAGGGTGGCCTGTCCGGCCCGCTCCTCGCCGGTCTCGGCGAGACGCTCGGCGGTGTCGGCCAGCACCACGGCGGCCCGCTCGGCGGCGTGGCTCAGCGTCTCCGCGGACTTCTCGGCTGCGGTTCTGAGCACTGGGGCCGCTGCCCGCTGCGCGGTCTGGGCGGCCGAGACGGCGCGGTCCGCAAGGTCCGACGCGGCATCCCCGACCACCTCCGCTGCACGCGAGCCGGGGCTCGAGACCTCACGTTCGATCACTGCCGTTTTGCGTCCCAACATACCGAACGTCCTCCGTAGCCCCCACCACGATTGAAACCACGATCATACGTGCGTGGCTCTTCGAAAGAGGAGCGCGGCCGGGCGGTGCGGTGCTCAGGCCGCTTTGGCGCGGGCCACAGCACGCAGGGACAGGCCGGTGTCGAGAGGGGCATCGAGGAACCAGCGGATGCGTGACGCCACCACCGGACCGACCACCTTCACCAGCTCTTCCTCGCCTGCCCCGTAGACCGCGGCCAGGGACGGAAATGCCCGGGCGAGGCGCTCTGCCGAGGCAGGGTCGATGCCGGCGACGGTCATGAGGTGCTGCCACCGGCGCGTGGTGAGCTCCCCGGGGGCGGCGGCATCTCCCAGCGGAAGGAGGAGTTCCATCGGGCCCGCGCTCATGCGCGCAGTATACCGAACGGATGTTCGCTCTGGCAACCTCGCGCCGACGACCGTTGCGCTAGACCGGAGCCGCTGCCAGCGGGACGGTGCCCGGCGCGTCGAAGGTGAGGTCGAGCTGCATCATGTTGTCGATGAAGACGGTGCGGTGCTGAGCATGCGGTCCATGGCTGCGGATGGCGTCTCGGTGCTCGCGGGCCCCGTAGCCCTTGTTGCTCGCCCAGTTGTACTGGGGAGCGTCGTCGTGCATGGCGGTCATGATGGCGTCGCGGTGCACCTTGGCCACGATCGACGCCGCGGAGATGGCGGGCACCAGGTTGTCGCCCTTGACCAGGCAATGCACGGTGCGTGACGCGTTGATGCGCAGGCGCCCGTCGCAGCAGTAACCGTCGGCTTCGACGAGATCGACGAGGCGGCGGAAGATCTCGACGTTGGCCCAACCCAGCCCGCTGCGGTTGATGTCGGCGGCGGAGATCTCGGCCACCACCCAGGCGACCGCACGGCGCCGGATGACCTCGCCGACCAGCTCGCGCTGCCGGGCGCTGAGCAGCTTGCTGTCACGCAAGAGGGGGTGACGGAAGCGCGGCGGCAGCACCACCGCGGCCGCCACCAGCGGCCCCGCGTACGAGCCCCGGCCCACCTCGTCCATGCCGCAGAGGCGGAACCTGCGAGGGTCGTCGACCCCGAAGGTGTCGCGCAGGTAGGTGGTGAGACGGAAGCGGGGCATCGCGCGGCCTCAGTCTAGGACGCGGGGCGGCCGGGCGGGGGCGGGGCTCGGCGCAACCCCTCTGCTAGGGTGACCCGCAGATGCGTTCCAGGGAGAGCGGCGGCCATGGCTGAGGTCACCTGGACCGACGTCGCCCCCCGCGACGGCCTCCAGAACATCGCCGCCACCGTCCCCACCGAGGTCAAGGTGCGGCTCATCGAGGGCCTGCTCGCCACCGGCGTCGCGCGCGTCGAGGCCACCTCATTCGTGAGCCCGCGCTGGGTGCCACAGCTGGCGGACGCCGCCGACGTCCTGCGTGCCCTCGGTCCGCAGGCGCTGCCGCGGCTGCGTGTTCTGGTGCCCAACCGCCGCGGACTGGCGATGGCGCTCGAACACGGCGTGGGCAACGTCCTCTACACCATCGGCGCGACCGACAGCTTCAACCGGCGCAACGTCAACAGAAGCGTGGCCGAATCGCTGGACGACCTCGACTCCGTCGTGGCCGACGCGCGGCAGGTGGGCTGCGATGTCGACGTCGCCGTGTCGGTCAGCTTCGGCTGCCCCTTCGAGGGCGCGGTCGACCCGCAGCGCGTGGTCGATCTCTGCGCCGAGCTGGTGCGCCGCGGCGCTGCCGAGGTGGGCATCGCCGACACCATCGGTGTCGCTCATCCAGCGGCGGTGCGTGAGCTCTGCGGGCGTGCCGGCGACGTCGTCCCGGACCAGCGCCTCTCACTGCACGTGCACGACACGCGCGGGCTCGGCGTCGCCAATGTGCTGGTCGCCTACGAGGCCGGGGTGAGCCGCTTCGACGGCAGCGCGGGAGGGCTCGGCGGCTGCCCGTTCGCGCCCCGTTCCACGGGCAACGTCTGCACTGAGGACGCGCTCCAGGCGGTGGCCAGCGCCGGTGGCGAGCACGGCTGTGACCTGGCCGCCTACTGCGTGGTCAGCGAGGCTCTCGCCGCCGACCTGGGGACGGACCTTCCCGGGAAGCTGTACCGCGCCGGCATCTGGACGGGAGCGCCGGCCGAGGAGATCGTGGCGTGACCGACGCCGCCACCCGGCCGGGGGCCGGCGCGCACGACAGCGCCGACCTGGAGGGCCGCCTCGCCCGCGCCCGCGCCGGGGGATCCGACAAGGCCCGCGCCCGGCTGGCCGAACAGGGCAAGCTCCTCCCCCGCGAGCGCATCGCCAGGCTCTGCGACGAGGGCACCGCTTTCGTGGAGGACGGGCTGCTCGCCAACAACCTCGCCGGTGATCTGCCCGCCGACGGAGTGGTCACCGGGATCGGCACCCTCGGACGCCGCCCGTGCGCGGTCATGGCCAACGATCCGTCGGTGAAGGCGGGGAGCTGGGGCGCGCGCACCGTCGAGAAGATCGTGCGCATCCTCGAGACCGCGGAGCGCCTGCAGATCCCTCTGGTGTATCTGGTGGATTCCGCGGGAGCGCGGATCACCGACCAGGTCGCCATGTTCCCCGGGCGCCGCCATGCCGGGCGCATCTTCCGGATGCAGGTGCGCCTCTCCGGCCAGGTGCCCCAGCTCTGCGTTCTCTTCGGGCCGTCCGCGGCCGGGGGCGCCTACATCCCGGCGTTCTGCGACGCCGTGTTCATGGTCGAGGGCAACGCCTCGATGTACCTGGGATCGCCGCGCATGGCCGAGGTGGTGGTGGGCGAGAAGGTCTCGCTCGAGGAGATGGGCGGTGCGCGCATGCATTGCACGGTGAGCGGCTGTGGCGACCTTCTCGCCGCCGGTGAGGACGAGGCCATCGCGGCGGCGCGGCGCTACCTCGCGTACATGCCGTCGTCGTGGCGCGAGCCGGTGGCCTCCGTCGCGGGCAGGGCTCCGGCCGAGGACGCGCCCCCGATCGAGGAGACGATCCCCCTCGAGCCCGGCCGCGGCTACGACGTGCAGGAGGTGATCAGAGGCCTGGTGGACGACGGCTCGTTCCTGGAGCTGAAGCGTCTCTTCGCCCGCGAGCTGGTCACCGGTCTGGCCCGGATCGACGGGCGTGCGGTGGGCGTGATCGCCTCGCAACCGCGCTTCAAGGGCGGGGTGCTGTTCGTCGATTCGGCGGACAAGGGGGCCCGGTTCATCACATGCTGCGACGCGTTCAACATCCCGCTGCTCTTCCTCGCCGACGTGCCCGGCTTCATGATCGGCACCGCGGTGGAGCGCCAGGGGATCATCCGCCATGGTGCCAAGATGATCGCCGCGCTGTCGCAGGCGAGCGTGCCCAAGATCTGCGTGGTGATGCGCAAGGCGTACGGGGCCGGCCTCTACGCCATGTGCGGGCCCGCCTTCGACCCCGACTGCACCCTGGCGCTGCCCTCCGCGCAGATCGCTGTCATGGGTCCCGAGGCGGCCGTCAACGCGGTGTACTACAACCGCATCCACGAGCTCCCTGAGGAGGAGCGCGCCGCCTTCGTCGCGCAGCTGCAGGACGAGTACCGCGAGGACATCGACATCTACCGGCTGGCCGACGAGCTCATCGTCGACGCCGTGGTGCCCCCCGCGGAGCTGCGCGACGAGCTGGTGCGCCGCTTCGCGATGTACGGCTCACGGGCGCGCGACGATGCACCCCGCCATCACGGCAACTTCCCCACCTAGCGCTCTCAGCAGATGCGCGGCAGCGGGTCTCCGATGAGCATGTCGACGACGCGCGTCCCGCCGAATCCCGTGCGGATGAACACCATCCCCTCCGGTTCGGGCCTGACCTCGCCGATGATCTCCGCCTCCCGCCCCTCGGGCCGGGAGCGCATCACCTCGAGGGCGTGCCGAGCGTCGCCACCCGCCACCAGCGCCACCAGCTTGCCCTCGTTGGCGATGTAGAGCGGGTCGATGCCGAGGATCTCGGCGACGCCGCGCACCTCGTCGTGCACGGGGAGCGCATCCTCGTCGATGGCCACGGCGAGGCCCGCCTGCTGGGCGATCTCGTTGAGCACGGTGGCGACACCGCCGCGGGTGGCGTCGCGCATGAAGTGCACGTCGACCCCGGAGTCGAGCATCGCCCCGGTGAGGCCGTGCAGAGCCATGGTGTCGCTGCGCAGGGCGTCGGCCTCGAGGTCGACGTCGCCGCGGGCCAGCATGACGGTGGCGCCATGGTCGCCCATGGCGCCGCTGAGCAGCACGGCGTCACCGGCGACGATGCGCCCGATGCCCAGCCTCCCCGGCACCGCGACCAGCCCGACCCCGGTGGTGGTGATGAAGAGCTGGTCGGCCTTGCCGCGCGGCACCACCTTGGTGTCGCCGGTGACGACGCTGATCCCCGCCGCGTCGGCGGCGCGGCGCATCGATGTCACCACCCTGCGGAGAAGCTCGATCTCCAACCCCTCCTCGAGGATGAAGGCGGCGGAGACCGCCAGCGGCGCGGCACCTCCGACGGCGAGGTCGTTGACCGTGCCGTTGATCGCCAGCTCGCCGATGTCGCCGCCGGCGAAGAAGAGCGGGCTGACCACGAAGGAGTCCGTGGTGATGGCGATGCGGGCGCCCTCCAGGCCGGGCACGGCGAGCACGGCCTGGTCGCCCATCTCGGCGAGCACAGGGTTGTCGAGGATGCTCGCGAACACGGCGCCGGTCAGGGTGTGGCTGGCCTTGCCGCCGGCGCCGTGGCTCATGGTGATCGCCGTCTCGCGCAGCAGGGGCTTGCGCTTGCGGATCTCCGCGATGCGTTCGAGGACGCGCTGCTCCGGATCGGCGATGCGCAGCGCGGCCGCCTTGACGGCGGCGCCGCTGCCGGGACGGGGCGCCTCTGTCATCCGGCCCGCACCGCGATGGGCGTGACCGCCACGGGCTCGGCCTCACCCTTGGTGAGCACGCGCTCGCGGTCGCGGGCGCGCGAGAAGCGACCGAAGTTGTAATAGGCGGCGCAGGCACCCTCCGACGAGACCATGCAGGTGCCGATCGGCGTCTCGGGCGTGCACGCGGTGCCGAAGACCTTGCACTCCCACGGCTTGAGCACGCCCTTGAGCACCTCGCCGCACTGGCAGGATTTGGGGTCGGCGACGCGGATGCCGGGCACGGTGAAGACGCGCTCGGCGTCGAAGTCGGCGAAGTCGTCGTTGAGCTCGAGAGCGCTCTGGCTGATGAAGCCGAGCCCGCGCCACTCGAAGTGCGGGCGCAGCTTGAACACCTTGGCGAGGACCTCGAGCGCCTTGGGATTGCCGTCGTCGTGGACGACGCGCGTGTACTGGTTCTCAACCTCGCAGCGGCCCTCGAGCACCTGGCGGATGACCATGTGGACACCCTGGAGGATGTCGAGGGGCTCGAAACCGACCACCACCACCGGCTTGCCGTAGGTGCGGGTGACGAACTCGTAGGGTCGCACGCCCACCACCGTGGAGACGTGACCAGGCCCGAGAAAGCCGTCCAGCCGCAGGTCGGGCGAGTCGAGGATGGCCTTCATCGGCGGGATGATGGTGACGTGGTTGCAGAAGACGAAGAAGTTGCGCAGCCCCTCGGCCCTGGCACGGAGCAGGGTCAGCGCCGTTGACGGCGCGGTGGTCTCGAACCCGATGGCATAGAAGACCACCTGCTTGTCGGGGTTCTCGCGCGCGATCTTCAGCGAGTCGAGCGGGGAGTAGACCATGCGGACGTCCGCGCCCGCAGCCTTGGCGTCGAGCAGGCTGCCGTCACTGCCGGGCACACGCATGAGGTCGCCGAAGCAGGTGAAGATGACGTCGTGGTCACGAGCCAGGGCGATGCCGTCGTCGAGACGGCCCATGGGGATGACGCACACCGGGCAGCCGGGGCCGTGCACCAGCTCGACGTTGCTGGGCAGGAGGTCCTCGATGCCGTACTTGAAGATGGTGTGGGTGTGCCCGCCGCACACCTCCATGATCTTCCAGTGCTTGGCCCCAGCCTCCGCGGTGATGCGCGCCCCCAGCGAGCGGGCCAGGTCGGCGTCGCGAAACTCGTCGGCGAACTTCATGTCGGCGCCCGGGTGCGGTAGTCGGGGCCGACGAGCTCGACCTCCATCGCCTCCGACTGCCGGATCTGCTGGACCTCATCGGTGTACGCGGGCCCCATCTCCTCGAGGATGCGCAGCGTCTCCTGCGCCTCGGCCTCGCTGATGGCGCTGAGCGCGAACCCGACATGCACGAGCACGTAGTCGCCGGGCTCGGCGCTGTCGTCGCCAATCAGCAGCGAGGTGTTGACCTGGCGGCGGACGCCACCCAGCTCCACCTTTCCGTACTGGCGTTCGTCGTCGACGTACTCG
This sequence comes from Candidatus Dormiibacterota bacterium, assembly GCA_035552595.1. Lineage (GTDB taxonomy): Bacteria > Chloroflexota > Dormibacteria > Aeolococcales > Aeolococcaceae > Aeolococcus. The sequence continues at coordinate 15,281 of DASZKZ010000084.1, read as the reverse complement.
ACGAGCCTGGCAGGGATGGCTAGGCACATATGGAGGCCTCCGTGAGGTGCCGCTGCACCAGTTCGAAGAGGAGGTGGTACAGCGATGCCTGCACCTCCTGGATGCGATGGACGCTGGTCGAGGGGATGACGAAGAGGTGATCGACGAAGCCGCTCGTGGCCATCCGGCCGCCGTCGTGTCCGGCGATGCCGACTGTCAGCATCCCCAGCCGGCGCGCCTCCCGGAGAGCACGCACCAGGTTCTCGGAGTTGCCGCTCGTGGAGATGGCCACCAGCACGTCGCCGCGGTGGCCGAGGGCGTTGAGCTGGCGCAGGAAGACGTCGTCGAAGCTGACGTCGTTGCCGATGGCGGTGACCACGGCGACATCGGAGGTGAGGCACAGGGCGGCGACCGGGATGGACGGGGGACGAGGCCGGAGGAACTGCGCCGACACGTCGGCGGCGGAGGTGGCGCTGCCGCCGTTGCCGCAACAGAGCAGCCGGCCGCCGGTGCGGATGGCGTCCACCAGGTCTCTCGCACAGGCGGCGATGTCGTCACCGCGCTCGGCGACGAGACGCCGGCGCAGCGCATTGCTCTCGGCCGATTTGTCGAGAGGCGCCCGGGCCAGCTCCGCGACCACCTGGTCGTCCACCGAGGGCTGCTCGCTCAGCATCGGATAGAGGAGCCGGGAGAAGGGATCGCCGGGGTCGCTCACGGCGCCGCCTCCAGAGTGCCGCGCTGCAGGGCCACGCCGCCGTGCACGAGCAGACGCTGGCCCGCCTGGACGGACTCGAGAAGCTCGATCGACACCTCACACGCCGCTCCGTCGCAGGTGGCGGCGGCGATGCCGCGGTCGTGGTCCACCGCGGTGACCACCACCTCGAGGAGCTGGTCCGAGCACGTGATGCACACCTCGTCGTGGCAGGTTGCGTCGGTCACTGCCGCGCCTCGGCGATGCCCCGGTGGTTGAGGACGATGTGCACCAGCTCCCAGAGCATGTGGTAGGTGGCCAGATGCAGCTCCTGGGCGATCAGGGCATCGTCCGACGCCACCTGGAAGGTGTGCCCGGCGACCGTCCCCGCGGCGCCATCGCCCTCCGTCAGCACGATGGTCAGCATGCCCGCGTCGCGGGCGCAGCTCAACCCGCGCCGGACCGCGGCGTCGCTGGCGGAGGGCAGGAAGGCCAGGGCGATGTCGCCGGGCCTGCCCAGCACGCGCAGCTGATGCGCGTACACGTCGCTGGGCTCGCGGCCACCGAGGATGCCCGTGACCGTGCTGATGTCGTTGGTGAGCGAGAGAGCGGGCAGCGCGCGGCACCCGGGCAGGACGGGATGGACGTACTCCACCGCATTGTGTTGCGCGTCCGTGGCGGCGGCACCCGACCCGAAGACGAGAAGGGTGGCGCCCGCAAAGAAGCGGTCGGCCATGGCGGCCGCACAGAGGGCGATATCCCTGGCGTACCTGGCGAAGTGAGCCGCACCGGCGGTGCGGCGGGCGTCCATGCGGCTGCGCAGGAACTCGATGTCGACGCCGGTCGGACTGCTGCTCCGCATCGGCTCGATCATGACCGGCCGTCCCGCGCTCGCCCGGCGCGGGCGGCGGCGACCAGCGCCTGGCCGAGGCTGACCCCGCCGTCGTTGGCGGGAACCGAACGGTTGGTGTGGGCGCTGAGCCCGCGCTGCTCGAGCAGCTCCAGCGTGCGACTGAGCAGCAGCGCATTCTGGAAGACCCCACCGCTGAGCGCCACCCGGCGCACCTCCGTGGTCTCGGCGAGCTGGGCGCAGGCCGCGGCGACCGCCGCCGCCAGGCTCTCGTGGAACACGGCGGCGAGCTCCGCCGCCCCGCGACCCGCGCGCTGCCGCTCGAGGAGCTCGCCCACCAGGGAGGTGGTGTCCAGCACCAGCGGGGTGCCCCGCAGCGCCACCGGGATGGGCGCCACACGTGCGGATGGCGCGGTGCGCGCCACCGTCTCCAGCCGCATCGCGGCGAACGCCTCGAAGCTGGACGTGTGAGCCACCCCGAGCAGGCTCGCGACGGCGTCGAAGAGCCGGCCCGCACTGGTGGTCATCGGCACCCCGGCGAATCGCTGCGAGAGCCGCGCCACCAGCCGCCACTGGCGCGATCCCGGTGCTCCGGGGCCGCTCTGCAGCCAGCCCGGGACGTGCTCGGTGGCGGTGCCCAGTGCCTGGAGGTAGGCCAGCGCCATGCGCCATCCCTCACGCGCGCAGCGGTCTCCGCCCGGCTGGCGGACCGGCGCCAGGTGTCCGACCCGGACGGACTCTGTCTCGTCGCAGATGAGCAGCTCTCCGCCCCAGATGGTGCCGTCCTCGCCGTACCCGGTGCCGTCGAAGGCCACCCCGAGCACCTGCCCGCGGAGCCCGTGCTCGGCCATGACGCTGGCGATGTGGGCGTGGTGATGCTGCACATGGACCTCGGTCGCACCGGCCTGCCAGCGCCGCTCCGCCAGCACCGTCGACGCGTAGTCGGGATGGAGGTCCGCGGCGACCACGCCGGGTGACGCACGGAACAAGCGCTGGTAGGTGGTCAGCGCCTCGTCGTGGTGACGCAGGCTCTGCGGATTGTCGAGGTCGCCGAGGTGCGGGCTGACGAAAGCGTTGCCGTCGCGCAGGATGGTGAAGGTGTTCTTCAGATGGGCGCCGACCGCGAGCACGGCGGGGGTCTGGTCGCCGGTCTCCACCATGACCGGGAGCGGGCAGTAGCCGCGTGCGCGACGCACCAGCCGGGCGACGCCCGCCACCACGCGCACCACCGAGTCGTCGTAGCGCGCGTAGATCCCGCGGTTGTGCAGCAGGAACGCGTCGGCGATGATGCCGAGCCGCGTCACCGCCTCGTCGTTGTCCTTGGCGATGGGCTCGTCGCTGACGTTCCCGCTGGTCATCACCAGTGGCTCTCCCACGGCGGCGAGGAGCAGGTGATGGAGCGGGGTGGACGGGAGCATGACCCCGAGCTCGTCGAGACCGGGGGCGACCGATCGTGCCACTCCCGCGCCCCCGCCCTCCGTGTGCCGTCGCAGGAGCACGATGGGCCGCGCCGGCTCCCGCAGCGCACCCTCCTCGACGGCACTCATTTCGCCCAGCCGCCGAGCGGCGGCGGTGGTGGCGACCATCACCGCCAACGGCTTGTCCGGTCGATGCTTGCGCTCTCGCAGCCTCCGCACCGCGCTGTCGTCCGAGGCCAGCACGGCGAGCTGGAAGCCGCCCAGCCCCTTGACCGCGAGGACGGCGCCTGAGCGCAGCATCCCGGCGGCGGCGCCGACCGCATCGCCCGGTTGCTCGAGCCCGGTGGCGTCGGTCAACCACACTCGGGGTCCGCAGGCGAAGCAGGCGTTGGGCTGGGCGTGGAAGCGGCGGCTCGACGGGTCTCTGTATTCGGCGGCACACTGTGCGCACATGGGGAAGTCGCGCATCGTCGTCCGCGCCCGATCGTAGGGGACGTCCTCGATGATCGTGAAGCGCGGCCCGCAGCCGGTGCAGTTGATGAAGGGGTAGCGGTGGCGCCGATCGGCGGGGTCGAAGAGCTCGGCGAGGCATGCCTCGCAGGTGGCCGCGTCCGGCGAGATCGGCTGGTACTCACCGGCCACTCCCCGGCTGTCGAGGATCTCGAAGCCGCTGTCCGCCCGGGTCTGGACCGCGGCCGCGTCGATCGTCGAGATGCGCGACAGCGGCGGAGCCTGCGCGAGGAGATCGATCGCGAAGGCTTCGAGGCGCTCGGCGCCGCCCTGAACCTCGATGACCACAGCCCCGGAGGTGTTGCACACCGACCCCGCCAGCTGATGGCGCGTCGCCAGCATCCAGACGAAGGGCCGGAACCCGACTCCCTGGACCACGCCGTGCACCGTGTAGCGGCGGCGCTCCACGGCGGTCGGAGGCGCCCGTCCGGCCAGCATCGCCTGCTCGGTCAGGGTCACGGTCACGGGATCACCATCTCCATCGCGGCCAGCGCCCTCTACATCGAGCGAATGCGCAGGTAGCGCTTGATGTCCTTGCCACTGCTCAGCGCGACGGCTCCTCCCGCCGCGAGCAGCAGGAGCAGCAGTGCCTTCGGACCACGGTGTTGCTTCCCACCCATCAGGGGCATGTCATCTCCTCCCAGACGCCGACCAACGTCATCACAACCAAGCCGGGTGCACCGGCGCCACGCCGTTCCCGTCGTCAGGGTGCTGGTGCGGCGCCGCCGCGACCGCTGCGTCGCTGCGCCGGATCACCTCCGGCGCGTCGCCACCCACCTCGACCTCGTCGACGAGAACGCGGTTTCCTGGCACGCTGCGCACCTCGAGCGGCGCGCCCGCCGCCACCGTTCCCTCAGCGATCAGCTGGAAGCTGAACTCCAGCGAATCCGCGCTCACCGCCTGTTGCTCACCGATCGAGACCGCGACCCGACGCAGCGGGCGGTCGCCGGCGATGGGCAGGCAGACGGCGAGGATCCCCTCGGCGAGGCTCATCTCATGCATGGCCGTCCTCCAAGACGGCGGCGGGACGCGCAGGGTTGCTGATCACATCGTGCGGATCCGCATGTAGCGACGGATGTCTCCCAACGACACCGCCAGAAGGATCACGATGACGACGCCGATCGCGATGAGCAGCCACGTCCACCATTCCATATCCGTTCCCCTTTCCCTGTCCTACCGTTCGGATGCCCCGGAGGTCGCCGGCACCGCGAGTTGCCGGAGCAGGTCACCGACCACCCTCTCGACCGTGGCCACAGCCCCCGGGATGGCGGCCGCCACGCTGGGGCTGAGCTCCATCTGGCCGATGTTCTCTGGTCCCAACGTCTCCGGCTCGCAGCCGACGACGAGGACGCGGCGCATGGTGCCACCCAAGGTGCGAACCAGGTGAAAGACGGCAGCAGGGGTCATGAGATGCCCCTGGAATGCTCCCTGGCCATGATCAGGATCGGCGCTCACGTCGGGCACCGCCGCCTCCAGGTCGGCCTCGATGACGTACAGCGTGCCCGGCGCATCGCCTCGCGGGGTGGCGTCGATCAGCACCACGGTGTCGTAGCCCTCGAGGATCTCGTAGGCGAGGTCATACCCGCGGATGCCGTACTCGCCAAGCCTGATCTGAGCAGGCAGCGACCGGCGCCGCAACAGCTCCTGGGCGACGGCCACGCCGAATCCGTCATCCCCGAGGAAGATGTTGCCGATGCCGGCGACCAGGATCCGCGGGCTCACCCGGCCTCACCCGGCGCCTGCTCGCCGTCGCCGCTGACAGGGCTGATGTCGTCGAGGGTGAAGAAGAATCGATGCCCGGGCTGGCGGAGCAGGCCCAGGTCGGCGCCGGGATCGTCGTCGATGGTCACCGCCAGGTAGACGACATCCTCGTAGTCCTGCTCGATGGACTCGACTGTGGCGATGCGCCCGCGGAGCACGAGATCGAGAGCGTCGGCACCACCCCGGGGTTCTAGCAGCACGCGGTCGCCGATGCGCAGGTTGCCGTCCCCCCAGCGCACCGATTCACGGTGGGGGCGTTCGGCGAAGAGATCCTCACCGATGCTGCTCCAGGGATTCATGTCACTCATCCGGGCCCCCGATGCGCGGACGGGTCGATCGCAGCGCGCCGTGCATGCGCATGAAGTCGTCCTGGGTGAGGTTCTCGGTGCGCTCGAGCATGGCCCGGGCACGGTCGTCCGCGGAGCGCATCTCCTCCTTCTCCGTGTCGGTCAGCGTGAGGATGCGCAGGCTGAGGATCTCGTCGATCTCGGTGGCGTCGAAGAGATCTCCGGGGGACTCGGGCGCCAGCTGCGGGTGATCTTGGAGGATGATCGGCGAGGCCAGGATGGTGTCCGCGGAGCCCGGCTCGCCGATCAGGGCGGGCCACAGCCCGGTGTTGCGGCAGGCTGCTGCCGGCGCGGCGGCGTCGACGGGGGGATCGGCGAGGGACAGCCACGCGCCCTCCTCGACGCCCAGCATCACGTGGGTCGACACCAGTGCGTGACGCAGCGCGGCGCTGCGATCGGTGATCTGCGCGGAGCTCACCGGGGAGACGTTGCCGATCGCCACCCGCACCCTGGCGAGGTCCGTGGCCACCCGCTCCGCGCTGACCTCGATGCTCACCAGCAGCGGCTCGTGCTCCCGGAGCAGGGCGGCGGTCACCGTTCCGCCCGGGGTGCGCAGCCACTGCGTGTCGCAGCCGGCGGGGATGCTCAGCGAGAGCATTCGCGGCTCGGTGAGGAGCGCGCCCAGAGTGACCCTGCCCCCGTCGAGCTCGCGCTCGGCGGCCTCCTCCCAGCTGCGGTGGGTGACGCCGTCGACATCGACGGTGGCCACGCGCTCCAGCTCGGGCGGCGGGTCGTGGCTGGCGGGTGGGTGAGCCAGCGGGTGCGACAGGCGTGCTGCGGTGCGCGCCACCACATGCAGGAAACGCACCCTGACCTCGAGGCGAGCGTCGTGGCCGCCGCGCAGCAGGCATTCGGTGGTGGCCGTATGCGGATCAGCGCCGTGGACCGCCTCGCTGTGGGCGCGCGGGAACACGCCGCCGAACGTCCAGCGCACCTGGTTCTTCACCGAGCTGGCCCGGTAGGGATAGAGGATGTAGCCCTCGTACAGGGTGGCGGCGACGATGCGGTCGACCATGGCGGTGTTCATGTCGTGGCGGCCGCGGCAGAGCTCTCCAGCAGGCTGTCGACCACCTCCTCCCACGTGGCCACGCCGCGCTGTGCCTTGTACCGGTAGAGGCGGTCGAAGACGTCGCGGCCCAGGCACAGCCAGGCGCCGTCGTGATCATGTTGCGCGACCAGCTCTCGCCACACCGACACCGGCAGGCGAAAGCGGGCCTCCTTGGTCCACGCGATCCGGTCGATCGCCAGGAAGCCCTCGCGATCGCGGTAGAAGACGGTGCCGCTGAACTGGAAGGTGAGCGGCACATCGCCGTCCTCGAGCGCGAAGAAGTACTTGGCGGGGGCCAGGCTGAGGTCGAAGGTGGCCGGCACCGGCAGCGTCACAATGGTCTCGCCGGCGAACGCGGGCACGGTCATCCCGGCGTGCGTCCACAACATCGTCTTGAGCGTGGTGCCCCAGCGCGACGGCGCACCGAAGATGTCGAGGAGCGCCTCCTGCTCGCGGGCGGCGTAGGGGCGGCGAACGGCGTCGACCATGATCTGGCAGCTCAGCACCACGCTGTCGACATCGCCCCCGTCCATCTCGGAGACGCGCAGGCCGAAGGCCAGGATCGGGGTCATCGACCCCTCCACCACGGCGACCGAGTCGACTGCGAACTCCAGGTCAGGCATGGGCCGTCACCTCGCCGGTACGGCCATGGACCCGAGCCTGCTCGCGCAGGCTGTCGAAGAACTCGGCGACGCGCTGCCACACATCGGTGCCACCGGACAGCCCTCGCCAGTGCACGCGCAGCAGGCCGACGAGCTCGTAGCAGCGATCGATGGGGGCGATGAAGTGGTCACGCGCGTCGCCGACACGATGGATGAGCAGAGCCTCGACGTCGGGTTCGAGCGTGACCAGCACGGGGTTGGTCTCGACCAACCCCGTCCATCCCTGGAGGGTGAGCAGCGATGCGGTGGCACCCGCTGGGCTGGGGTAGTAGGCGTGCAGGTCGCCGGACGGGATGCTGGTGTGCAGGAACGCCATGTTGACGGGGATGGCGAGCGAGTCCCACATGGCGTCGGTCATCTCGAAGTCGGTGAGATGGAGCAGCCGGCGGGGGACTCTGCGGAAGCGCCTCTGCGCCTCCGCGGGAAAGAGCAGCGCGCAGGGCGTGCAGCTGCAGAGCAGCTGGCGCTGGTTCGGCTCCAGGAGGTGCTCGTGATGCGGATGCGGCGGCAGCCCCTCGCTGCACAGCTCGCACCGTTCCGCAGGCTCACGTGCCTTGACGAACCGGCGCAACGATGCCAGTGGGGCGTCAGCCTTGGGGCCCATCTCGGGTCACCGTGACCCTGCGGCGGCGGCCGGCCGCGGCGTTGCCATCTGGAGCGGGACCAGGCACTCGATGCTGGGCGGCCCGGGGGGTGGCGGGCTGAGGCCCTCGACCTCGATGGCCACCACCTCGGGCGCTGCCTCATAGATGGCCTTCTCGACGGCCGCCTTCATGGTCAGCTCGGAGGAAGGACACCCCTCGCAGCTGCCGGTCAGGCGCAGCCGCACCACCTCGGCGTCGATTCCGAGCAGCTCGACGTCGCCCTTGTGCCCGTGCATGATCGGTCGCACGGAATCGAGCGCCTGCTCCACCCGGGCCTGCAGCGACACGGGGTGGAGGTCATGGATGAGCAGGACGCTGCGCACCAGCTCATCGGCGGCCAGGGCGCCGAGCAGGGCGCCTCCAGAGTGCGCCGACGCCAGCGCGAGCACCTCCCGGAGCGCGTCCCCGTGGAGCTCGAGGATGGTGCCGATCAGCTCCTCGGCCAGGGCATGCGGACCGTCGTCGGGCAGCTGGGCCAGCTCTCCGACGAGCTCGTCGATGCGCGCCATCCGACCCGCGACGTCCGCCTGGGCGTCGCGAGTCGCCGGGCTGGCGGTTGCCGTGGTCAGTGGGTACCCCCGAAGGTTGGCGAATGCTGGCGGTCGAGGACGCGCCCGTCACCGAGGTACATGTGCACGCCGCAGGGCAGGCAGGGGTCAAAGCTGCGCACCGCGCGCATGATGTCGATGCCCTTGAAGTTGTCGGGTCCGTTCTCCTCGAAGATGGGGGTGTTCTGAACCGAGTCCTCGTACGGTCCGGGTGTCCCGTACTGGTCGCGCGGCGTGGCATTCCACGGCGTCGGCGGGTAGGGGTGGTAGTTGGCGATCTTGCCGTCCCTGATCACCACGTGGTGCGAGAGGACGCCACGGACGGCTTCGTGGAAGCCACACCCGATCGCCTCGTCGGGCACGTCGAAGGGGGTGAACGTCTGGGTGCGGCCAGCGTGCAGCTCCTCGAAAGCCTTCTCGATGAAGTGCAGGGCCGCCGCGGCGGCGTACGCCTGGAAGTAGGTGCGTGCCCGGTCACGCTCGATGGCGTTGCTCCACTTGGGCACCTTCCACTCGAACTCCACCTCGGGCTTGTTGGTGGTCTTGGGCAGGTAGATCTTGGTGCTGTGCCCGGTGGCCTTGACGTAGCCGATGTCGACCAGGCCAGCCAGCGAGGTGGCCAGCAGACGGGCGAAGGCGCCGCCACCGGTGTCCATCGCGAGGTGCTCGCCGTTGTGCAGCCAGCGCGGGCACATGACCCAGCTGTAGTTCTTGTCGAAGTCGCGCTTGCCCGGCTTGGGGAGGGTGGTCTGGTTCCAGGGATGGCGCTTGTCGACCGGGTTGCCGAGGGGATCGCGGGTGACGAAGGTCTCCTCGTTCTCCCAGTCGTCGTAGTAGGAATGGCCCAGCAGGATGCGGATGTTGAGGTTGATGTCGACGAGGTCGGTGGTGACCAGCTTGCCGTCGACCACGCACCCTGGGGTGACGAACATCGCCTTGCCCCACTCGCCCATCCGCAGGTAGGTGTAGTCGCACACCGCGGGGTCGTTGAACGAGCCCCAGCACACGGTGTCCATGCGCCGGCGGCCCACCTCCTCGTAGCCGGGGAGCGCTTCGTAGAAGAAGTCGAAGATGTCGTCGTGCAGGGGCACGACCTTCTTCATGAACTCGACGTACCTCATCAGGCGGACGAGGTAGTCGGTGAACAGCTGCACGGTGGGCACGGTGCCGACGCCACCGGGGTACAGCGTCGAGGGATGGACGTGGCGCCCCTCCATCAGGCAGAACATCTCGCGGGTGTACCTGCTGACGTGGAGCGTCTCGCGGTAGAACTCGCCGGTGAACGGATTGAGGGCGCGCATGATGTCGGCGATCGTCCTGTAGCCGTGGTCGCCGGCATGGGGCGCCTTGGTGTTCTCCGCCTTGGCGAGAACACTCGGGTTGGTCTCCTTGACCATCTGCTCGCAGAAGTCGACCATCAACAGGTTGTCCTGGAAGATGTTGTGGTCGAACATGTACTCGGCCGCCTCGCCGAGGTTGACGATCCATTCGGCAATCGCCGGCGGCTTGATCCCGAAGGCCATGTTCTGCGCGTAGGTGGCGCAGGTGGCGTGGTTGTCGCCGCAGATGCCGCAGATGCGGCTGGTGATGAAGTGCGCGTCCCGTGGATCCTTGCCCTTCATGAAGATGCTGTAGCCACGGAAGATCGAGGAGGTGCTGCGACAGTCGGCGACGACGCGATTGGCGAAGTCGATCTTGGTGAAGATGCCGAGGCTGCCGACGATGCGTGTGATCGGGTCCCAGGAGACCTCCGTCAGCGTTCCGGCGGTGGGGGCTCCTTTCTCCATCAGTGTCGACATGGAATCCTTCTCCTTACCCGCTGGGCCATGAATCGCTGATCAGTAGTTCCGGGGCGTGTAGCCGGTGGTGAGCTCGGGACGGTTATGGCGCCACTTCGGCTCCTTGTTCACGGTGCTGTTGGTGATGGCGCGGAGCCCGCGAATCGCCTTCCCGTAGGCGCCGACCACTGTGCTCGAGAGCTTGCCTCCGGGAGGCTCGTCCATGAACGGCATGAACTTGTCCGGGAAGCCCGGCATGGTGCAGCCGATGCAGATCCCGCCGACGTTGGGACAGCCGCCGATGCCCGCCATCCAGCCGCGCTTGGGGACGTTGCAGTTGACCACCGGTCCCCAGCAGCCCAGCTTGACCAGGCAGAGAGGTGAGCCGTAGGTCTTGGCGAACTCACCCTGCTCGTAGTACGCGCCACGATCGCAGCCGTCGTGGACGGTGGCGCCGAACAACCACGTGGGGCGCAGCTGCTCGTCGAGCGGGATCACCGGCGCCAGGCCGGCGACCTGGTAGAGGAGGTACAGCACCACCTCCATGAAGTTGTCGGGCTGCACCGGACAGCCAGGCACGTTGATGATGGGCAGGCCGGCCTTGCTCTTGTAGTCCCAGCCGAGGTAGTCGGCCAGGCCCATGGCACCGGTGGGATTGCCCTGCATGGCGTGGATGCCGCCGTAGGTGGCGCAGGTCCCGGCGGCGACCACGGCCAGCGCCTTGGGGGCGAGGCGATCGATCCACTGGCTGGTGGTGATGGGCTGGCCCGTGGCCGGATCCGTCCCCACCGCCGCCCAGTACCCACCGTTGTTGGCGTTGAGCTTCTCATTGGGGATCGACCCCTCGACAACGAGCACGAAGGGGTCGAGCTCGCCCCGGGCGGCGGCGAACCACGGCTTCAGGAAGTCGCCCCCGTTGTCGTAGGCCAGCACCGGGTTGTAGAGGTGCACGGTGGGCAGCCCCGGGATGGCCCCGAGCAGGACATCCTCGATGCTGGGCTGGGTTGCCGCGGTGATCGACACGGAATCCCCGTCGCAGCCCAGGCCGGCGGTGATCCACACGATGTGGACGTCCTTGACGGGCGGCTCCTTCTGCGTCTTCCGTCCGTACGGCGCGGTCTCGGTCACCATCGACGCACCTCCCTATCGGCAACGGCAAACGATCGTCGGCGAGCGCGACCCCGGCCGCACCGCAGCACCGTAGGAAGACCGCACCGGCCGGGTCAATAAGTGCGCGGCGCACCTAGTCGATGGGGGTGGCCGTGCAGCTCGTCCGGCGCCATGCCGATCCGCTGGCGACAGTCCCACGTCGCTAGACTCGACTGGGACAGGAGGTGGCATTGAGGCAGCAGAACGGGTTGAGCGCCGACGGGGCTGCCGGCCACCCCCAGCCCAAGAACTACCTGCGCCCCTGCCTGCTCCTGCTGCTCGGCGAGGAACCCGCCTACGGCTACGAGCTGCGCGAGAAGCTGGCTCCGATGTCGCCGAGCCCGTGGGACATGGGTTCCGTGTACCGCGCCCTCAACACCATGGAGGACGACGGGCTGGTGGCCTCCTCGTGGGAGCGATCGGCGGAGGGCCCGCGGCGGCGCCGTTACGACATCACCCGCGCCGGCCGCGCCGTGCTCGACGCGCTCGCCTACGAGATGTCCGGACTGCGCGACCTCATCGTCGAGTTCCTGGAGCGCTACCGGCACGACCTCGGCGCCGAGTTGACCCCGTGGCTGCTGCAGCGCGCCTCCGAGGGCGCCGGCTCCGATGGCCTCGCTCGTCCGATCGCGGCCGGCATCGAGCCCGAGCTCTCCGAGCTGCAGGCGGAGGGAGGTCAGCTGCGGCTGGAGGCGTAGTCCGCCGGGCTTGAGCCGCCCCCGTGCCGGGTAGGCTACGGCCATGTGGCAGAACATCAAGACGGCCCTGCTCCTGGCTCTGCTCGACGCTCTCTTCCTGGTGGTGGGAGGCCTGGTCGCCCGCGGTACCGGCCTGATCGTCGCCGCCGTCATCGCCCTCGCCGTCAACGCCATCTCCTACTGGAAGAGCGACAGCATCGCGGTGCGCGCGGCCCGCGCCGTCGAGGTCTCGCCGCAGCAGGCTCCGGAGCTGCATCAGATCGTCGCCGAGCTGGCCGCGGCGGCGGGGATGCCCAAGCCGCGGGTCTACATCAGCGACGACCCCTCGCCGAACGCCTTCGCCACCGGTCGCAACCCCGCCCACGCGGCCGTGTGCTGCACCACCGGCATCCTCAACCTCTGCACTCCGCGCGAGATCCGCGGGGTGCTCTCGCACGAGCTCAGCCACGTGCGCAACCGCGACATCCTCACCGCCTCGACGGCGGCGACCATCGCGCTCGGGATCTCCGTCATCGCCCAGCTCGCCCAGTTCTCCCTCTTCTTCTTCGGGGGCGACGAGGAGGAGAGCGGGGCCCAGATCCTGGTCACGCTGCTGGTCGCCTTCCTGGCCGCACCGGCGGCGGCCATCATCCAGCTGGCCATCAGCCGGGCGCGGGAATACGAGGCCGACCACGACGGCGCCGTCCTCTCCCACGACCCGCTGGCGCTCGCCGACGCGCTGCGCAAGCTCGAGGCGCGCACCGCCGTGGTGCCCATGCAGGTGGCGCCCGCGCTGGCCCCGCTCTACATCGTCAACCCGTTCGGTACCCGCCGTGCCGCTCTGGCGGCGCTCTTCTCGACCCACCCGCCGCTCGAGGAACGGGTGGCCCGCCTCGAGCGCATGGCTCGCGGCGCCTGAGGGCTCGGCTGCCTAGTTGGTGGCCGGCACCAGGCTGGCGCGCCAGATGATGCGCTGGCCGTCGACCCAGAACGGGGTGCAGGTGATCAGGGTGAGGTCGTGGCCCGATGTGGGCACCAGCTGAGTGACCCGGCTGGGATCGAGGGTCCACCGCCCCGTGACCTGGTAGACGAACGTATGGCAGGAGCGATCCTGGACGCTGACAGTGTCACCCACCGCGAGCTGATCGATGTGCTCGTAGTCCGGCTCTCGATGGAAGGCGATGATGGAGTTGCCCTGCTGGCCGGGCGCGGGGGTGCCGGTGTAGTGGACCATCGAGCGGTTGTGGAGCGCATCCCAGGTGCCGTCCGTGGCCACCCCGGCGTAGTGCTCGGCGGCCGGGGCGCTGAACGTCACCAGCGCGTAGTCGGCCGGCGATGCCGACCCACAGGAGACCACCCGCGGGGCGGCCGTGCTGGTCGGCGGCGCCCCGGTGAGCGCGTCCGAGCCGCCCTTCTGCCACGTGGTCAGGGCGGTCTGATCGACATGGCCGCGCTGCCAGACGCCCAGCAGGGGCGCCACCACCAGCCCAACTCCGGTGAGGATGGCGGCCAGTCCGAGGACCATGAGGGTGAGCCGCAGACCCGGGCGCTTGACGCGTCTGGGGCGACTGTTGGGAATATCCATCTGGAGCAAGAATACGCGCAACTGCGCCATCCACTGGCGTCGTGACCTCGCCGCTACGCCGTCGGAGGGCTGGCGAGGTCCTCAGCGCCGCCGCGGGTTGCGCGGCCGCTTGCGGCCGTAGGCGACCCCTTCGGCGACCGCGTCGAACGCGGCGACGGGGGCGTTGCTGGCCAGCTGGATGCCGTCGCCCTGGACGAACACCTTGCGGGTGCCGACGTCGATCAGGTACGAGACCGTCCGAGCCCCGCTGGCGTCCGGCATGACCGAGACGTCGGAGACCGTCCCCGTACGGCGGCTGCCGCCGTACGGGAAGGTCACGCGGCTGCCGATCGCGATGGCGCCGTCAGGCGCGGCATCGCTCAACGGCCCGAAGGTCGGAAGCAGTCGCTGCAGTAGACGGGCTTGTCACCTCGTGGCTGGAAGGGGACGCGCGCGATGCCACCGCATCCGGCACAGGTCACCTCGTACATCTGGCGGGGTCCGGTGGAGCGGGCACCGTAGCCGCCACCGCCGCCGCCACCACCGCTGTAGCTCCCGCCGCCGGCTCCGCCGGAAGCGGCCCGCCGCGCGGCACGACAGCTCGGGCAGCGGGAGGGAGGATTGGTCAGACCGCGAGAGGCAAAGAACTCCTGCTCTCCCTCGGTCCAAATGAAGTCAACGCCGCACTCGCGGCAACGCAGGGTCTGGTCTACCGGCACGCGCCAAGGTCCTCCGCCGGGACGTTTGGGCGCCCGGTCATAAGTGATACGTGCGGCTAACAGTACACGGTCACGGGGACGATCGCCACCGGGTTTCGAGGTCGTCGGGTGGCGCACTGGTACCATCGGGCCGATCCCGGACAGGAGCGGGCGCTGGCGCACTGGGCGTCCAGGGTGGCCGCCGGTGGGATCGGAGGAACCTCATGCGCAACGGCCGCCGGCGTCTTTTCACCTCCGAGTCGGTGACCGAGGGTCATCCCGACAAGATCGCCGACCAGATCAGCGACGCCGTCCTGGACTCGGTCCTCGAGAAGGATCCCCTGGGGCGGGTGGCCTGCGAGACGGCGCTGACCACGGGCACCGCTCTGGTCTTCGGCGAGATCTCCACCGAGGCCTACGTGGACATCGCCGGCATCGTGCGGCGCACCATCAAGGACATCGGCTACGTGCGGGCCAAGTACGGGTTCGACTACGAGACCTGCGGGGTGCTGGTCTGCATCGACGAGCAGTCGCCGGACATCGCCCAGGGGGTGAACACCGGCGGCGCCGGTGACCAGGGGATGATGTTCGGCTTCGCCTGCGACGAGACACCCGAGCTGATGCCCGCGCCGATCCAGCTCGCCCACGGGCTGGCCCGGAGGCTCAGCGAGAAGCGGCGCGACGGGACCCTGCGCTGGGCACGGCCCGACGGCAAGACCCAGGTCACCGTGGAATACGACCCGGCGGGACGGCCGGTGCGGGTCGACAACGTGCTGGTCAGCATCCAGCACTCCGAGGACGCCTCACACGACCAGATCTTCGCCGACGTCCAGGAGCACGTCGTCGACCCTGTGATCCCGGCCGAGTGGCTGGACGGCTCCACCATCCGCCACGTCAACCCCACCGGACGCTTCGTCATCGGCGGCCCCCAGGGGGATGCGGGCCTGACCGGCCGGA
>DASZKZ010000083.1:0-72199 GCA_035552595.1 Candidatus Dormiibacterota bacterium | reverse complement strand
GTCGCGTTGGAGTACGGACACACCTGATGCGCGGCGGCAACGATGCGCGCTGCCTGCGCGGGATCCTCAGCCTGCGGCAGGGTGACGTCGAGATCCACGGCGAGCTTGAAGCCGCGGTCGTCGGTGGGCAGGAGGCTGACGCGGCTGTCGATCGTGACGTCACCCGCCTCGACCTTCTCGCGGCGCGCCACCACGCCGAGAGCACTCTCGAAGCAGGCGGCAAAGCCGATCGCGAAGAGCTGCTCCGGGTTGGTGCCGCCCCCGTCGCCGCCCAACTCCTTGGGCGTGCGCAGCTGCACATCGAGGGCTCCGTCGTCCGTGCGGCCGTGACCGTCGGCGCGACCGCCGGTGACCGTCGCATCCGCCGTGTAGAGAACTCGCGCCATCTCGACCTCCAGTGTGATCGTCTGCCCAATCCGGTATAGCGCATCGCGATTCGCGGGCAGCCTGCGCCCGCACTAGAATCGAGCGGTGACGCTGCAGAAGGGTGTCGAGCTCTTCAACGCCGGCCTCTACTGGGAGGCACACGAGGCCTGGGAGCAGGCCTGGATCCCCGACCGCCACGGCCCTGACCGCGGCTTCTACAAGGGCTTGATCCAGGCGGCCGCAGGCTGCCTTCACTACACGCGGAGGAACGCTCGCGGCGCGATCAGCAAATGGCGCAGTGGGGCCGCGTATCTGCGTCCCTATCTGCCCCAGCACCGCGGGCTCGACCTGGCCCCCTTCGTCGCGCTGGTCGAGGCCGATCTGGCCGCACTCGAGCATGCCCGGCAGTGGCCGGAGCTCGCCATGCCGCTGATCGCGGGGGTGTCGACGCCGGCGGACGTCTAGCCCGGGATCGTCAGGACGCGCGCTTGTAGGCGCGCACGGCGAGCGGGGCGAACACCAGCAGGATTCCCACCAACCAGGCCAGCGCCTCCCAGAGAGCGGGAAACAGCGGGAATTGCGGGCCGCCGAGCGCCAGGGACCGCATCGCGTTGATCACCAGCGTGATCGGCTGGTTGTTGGCGAATGCCTGCATCCAGCCGGGCATGGTGGCGATGGGCACGAACGCGGAGCTGACGAAGGTCAGCGGGAACAGCCAGATCAGGCCGAACGCCTGGACCGACTCCTCGTCCTTGATGGCCAGGCCGATGAACGCGGAGATGCAGCAGATGGTGATCCCGAAGAACTCGGCGAGCAGGATCATGGCGATGGCGCTCGGCCAGCCGTTCTGGAATCGGAATCCCACCGCGTACCCGACGGCGACGATGACCAGGATGGTGATGAGCATGCGGATCCCGTCGGCGATCAACCGTCCGGCCAGGACAGCGGACCGCGCCATGGGCAGGGAGCGCAACCGGTCGATGACGCCTGCCTTCGCCTCCTGCGCCAGTGCGATGGCGGTCGCGAAGGTGGCGAAGGCCGCCGTCTGCCCGATGATCCCCGGCATCAAGAAGTTGACGTATCCACCCTGGTTGGCCACCTGGATGGCTCCGCCGAACACGTAGCGGAAGAGCAGCACGAAGATCACCGGCTGGACAACCGTGAACACGATGTACGCGGGCACGCGCAGCCAGACCAGGAGGTTGCGCCTGGTCATCACCAGCGAATCGCTCACCGCCCAGCGCGCCAGCTGGGTGAAGCCGGGGCTGGTTTGCGCTACCGCCTCTACGGCCATCGCCTCACCCTCCTGCAGCCGCTGCGCCGGCCTTGCGGTTGCGTCCGCGTCCGTCACTGTCCTCGCTCTCCGCGGCGTGGCCGGTGACGGCGAGGAAGACGTCATCGAGCGATGGCCGGTGCAGCGCCAGCCCGTCCGTCTCGACTCCCGCCGCATCGAGACGGCGCACCGCTTCGACCAGCGCCTGCGAGCCTCGGTGGCCGACCTGCAGCGCGACCCGGCGTGATTCCGGATCGACGCGCGGCTCCGCGTCCGTCAGCCCGGCCACCGCCTCGACGGCCGCGGTGACCAGGGCTCTGTCGACCACGGTGAACTCGAGCACGTCGCCACCCACGCGATCCTTGAGCTGGTCGGACGTGCCCTCCGCGATCACCTGCCCGCGTTCGATGACGATGATGTTGTCGGCCAGCTCATCCGCCTCGTCGAGGTACTGGGTGGTGAGAAGGATCGTCTTGCCCTGGGCGGCGAGCTCGCGGATGATCTCCCACATCCCCAGCCGGCCGTACGGGTCCAGCCCCGTGGTGGGCTCGTCGAGAAAGAGCACGGCGGGGTCGCCCATCAGGCTGGCGGCCAGGTCGAGCCGGCGCTTCATGCCCCCGGAGTACGTCTTCGCCGGCCGATCGGCCGCCGCGACGAGATCGAACCGCTTCAGCAGCTCCACCGTGCGGGCGCGCACCGAGGGGCGATCGAGGTGGTGGAGACGTCCCATGATCTCGAGGTTCTCCCGGCCGGTGAGCTCGATCTGGATGGCCGTCGCCTGGCCGGCAAGGGCGATGGCGCGGCGCACCGCCGCGGCGTCCCGCACCACGTCGTGGCCTTCGATGAACGCCTGGCCGGAATCCGGAGGCAGCAGCGTCGTCAGGATGCGCACCGCCGTCGTCTTGCCAGCGCCGTTGGGCCCGAGAACCCCGAGAACGGACCCGCGTGGCACCACGAAGTCGATGCCGCGCAGGGCGTGGACCTTGCCGAACGACTTGTGCAGGCCCTCGACCCGGATCGCGTACTCGCCGTCAACAGATGTGCTGGTGCTCACGGTCCGGCCATTCTGCCATCGCGCAGTGGCCACGCCGCCCCTCGAAGGCACCAGGTCCATGAATTGGTTCCTCCCGCTCTCGGTTGCACCCGCCCGTATGACGAGGCGGACGGTCAAGACTCATCGGTCGTCTCCCCCGATCCGGTCAGCCGTCGGCGTGGGTCCACCTGGAGTTGGACCGTCCCACCACCCCGCTGGTCGCCGCCACCACGACCGTCACTCCCAGCGCGATGGCCAGCGGATAGACGATGTGAACGTAGAGGACCAGTGCCGCGCCGATGACGGCGCCCGCCAGCATCGCCACCAGCGCAGTGAGCCGCCGCCCCGCCCGGGATCCCTTGCCACCGGCGATGGTGCTGTCGGCGGCGATGCCGGTGATCGTCATGGTGAGCACCGTGGTGGTCAGGTCGGGCACCGCCAGGGTGCGGGCGGCGGCGTTCTGGATCCCCATGGCCAGGCCGAGGATCACGATGAGCGCGTACCGGGAGCTGGCGGAGATGGCGGGTCCACTCAGCACGGCCAGGACCACCGCGGCCGCGAACAGTGCGGCCTGCACGGTGGCCGCGACGCTGAGCAGCCGTCCGCGGTGCTGCGCCAGCCGCGACCCGACCCGTCCCCCGACCAAGGCGCCGAGCGCGAACGAGGCCCCGGCCACCACCGATGCGGCGATGGAGAACCCCGGTGCGCCGACCAGGGCGAAGCCCAGGAGCACCACGTTGCCGGTCATGTTGGCGACGAACACGTGCCCGAGCAGCAGGTAGCTGAACGCGTCGACGAGGCCGGTGACCAGGGTCATCGCCAGCAGCAGTGGCGGCAGCGGGCCGTGCCTGCTGTCGCGACCGGGAACGAGCGTCCCGCGGATCTCCGCGAGGAAGCTGCTCACCTCCCGCCACCCTGGTTGACGAGCACAATCCCGTCACCCTCTACTTCACAGGCCATGGACAGGATCTGACCACGAGATGAGCAGCCAGGCAACCGCTCTGGCGGCGAGGGAGCTGGCGCCCTCCCCACCGCGCACGCCCGAGGGCCGCGCGGATCCGCGCCTCGTCGCCCTCCATCGATCGGTCCGGGCGGCGATCGTCAATCCCGCCATCTTCGCCGTCAGCCTGCTGGTCATCCACGACCTGCAGGTGGCCACCTTCGCTGTGTTCGGGTGCTTCGCACTCCTGGTCATGGCCGACTTCGGTGGTCACCGCCCGGCCCGGACCGTCGCCTACATGGCAGCCACGGTCGCCGGGGCCGGGCTGGTCGCGCTCGGCACCGCGGTCTCGCCGAACGCGGGCGTGGGCGCGGCGGTCATGCTCGTGGTGGGTTTCACGCTGGCCTTCGCCGGTGTTTTCGGCGGCTACCTCGCCGCCGCGCAGACGGCCCTCCTTCTCGCGTTCGTGCTCTCCGTGTCGATACCGGCACCGATGACCGCGATCCCAACCCGGGTGGGCGGGTGGTTGTTCGCCGGCGCCGTGTCCACCCTCGCCGGCGTGTTCTTCTGGCCATGGTTCGAACGGGTCAACCTGCGCAAGCGAGCCGCCGAGGCGTGCCTCGCTGTGGCGGAGCTGGTCCAGGCTCTGCGCCGCAGCCCGGCGGACGATGAGCCGGGTCCGATTCGCGAGGCGGCACGCGCCGCGCTGCAGGCCATGGGCGGCGAATACTCACGCACCGCCATGCGGCCGGCCGGACCGACCCGCCGCGACCGCGCTCTGGTGGAGCTGATGATCGAGCTCGAGCAGATCGTCGGTCTCGCCGAACATCCCTTCCACCAACAGCAGCCCGCGGTGCGTCCGTGCATCGTCGAGGGCAACCGGCTCGCCGCCACAGTGACCGCGGCTCTCTCCGCGAGCGCGGCAATTCTCACCGGCGGTCCACCGCCCGACATCGAAGCCATCGATGAGGCGCGGGGCGCCCACCGCGCGGCGCTCGACCAGTGGACCGCCGAGGAGTTGCGCGCCGGCCGGCCACCCGAGGAGGTCCTCCAGGGCATCGACGTCGACCACACCCTTCGCGTGATCGCGTATGTGGCCATCGCGCTGAGCGCCAACGCCGTCATCGTCGCCGGAGGACGACCCGATGACGGCGTTCCGCTGCCTCCGGGCATTGCCAGGGGCGCGGGCAGCCGCGGCATCGCGCTTCGAGTCGCGCACACGCTGCGCACCCATCTCGAGCCGACCTCGACAGTCCTCCACAACAGCGTCCGCGTCGCCATCGGCCTGGCCGTCTCCGTCGCGCTGGCACGCACGCTGGGCCTGGGTCATGCCTTCTGGGTCGTGCTCGGCACGCTCTCGGTGCTGCGCTCGAACGCGCTGGGGACGGGCAGGACAACGGTGCAGGCACTGGCCGGAAGCGTCATCGGGTTCGTCGCCGGCGGGCTCTTCGCCGTGGCCGCAGGCAACCATTCGGTGGTCATGTGGATCGCCATGCCGATCGCCATCTTCCTGGCGTCGTACGCAGCCAGCGCCGTCGGGTTCGTCGCCGGCCAGGCGGCCTTCACCCTGACCGTGATCATCATCTTCAACCTGATCTCGCCGGCCGGCTGGCAGGTGGGCCTGGTACGGATCGAGGATGTCGCGGTCGGCACCGGCATCAGCCTCGTGGTGGGGGTGATGCTCTGGCCGCGCGGGGCGCGGCGGGATCTCGCCCGCGCGGCAGCGGGCTCCTACCGCGCCGTCGCCGGATACGTCGAGCGCGCCACCGGCATGGTGCTTGGCGTCGACCGTGGTGATGACGTCGCGCACGCACGGGCCGAGGCGGTGCGAGCGCGCGACCGCGCCGGCGAGGCCTTCGATGTGTTCCTCAACGAACGCGGCACCAAGCCACTCGAGCCGCAGACCGCGGGGCGGTTGGTGTCGGCGGGCAACCACGGCCTGCTGGCCGGAGACCTGCTCGTGATGGTCGCCGCGGACCTCGGCTACAGGGCCACCGCCTGCCCCGACGGCGCGACCGTCGTTGGGGCACAACTACAGATCCTGCTGGGCGGCCTCAGGTATCTCGCCGACGAGCTCGCCGGCAGGGCACTGCATGGCCGGCACCCCGAACCACCGTCGGTGGAGGCGCTGCGGGACGCCGCCGTCGGGTGCATGCGCCGCTCCGAGAGTGACGAGAAGGCGCGCGGCGCGATGGCGGTGGTGATCGCGGGGGAGTGGGTGCAGAACCTGGCTCAGCTGGAGGCGGATCTCGAGCAGACGGTGGATGCCGCGGTGGCCGCCGCCAGGGTGCCGTGGTGGCGATGACGCCGGCAGGACACTTGGCCGATCATAGGGGGGCAGACCCCGCGCAGCTGAGGGGACAGCGCCGCAACTCAGAGGAGGTGGGCCATGACGGCTCAGAAGGCCAGGACTGAGATGAAGCGGGTGGCGCTGGGGCGCAGCGCCCTGAGGGTCTCGCCAATCGCCTTCGGGACCTGGCAGCTGGGTGGCGACTGGGGCGCGACCGACGAGGACGCGGCCATCGGCGCGATCCGTCACGCGCGCGAGCAGGGCATCAACTTCTTCGACACCGCGCAGGGCTACGGCTTCGGGGCGTCGGAGCGGCTGCTCGCCAAGGCTCTCGACGGGTACAGCCGCGACGACGTGGTGATCGCGACCAAGGGCGGCCTGCGCTCGCTCGGCGGTGCGCAGGTGGAGCGCGACGCCAGCCCCGCGTCGATGCGCAGGGGTGTCGACGAGAGCCTGGAGGCGCTGGCCACCGACTACATCGATCTGCTCCAGGTGCACTGGCCGGATCCCAAGACGCCGTTGGCCGAGACCGCCGGAGCGCTTGCCGATCTGGTGGCGGCGGGCAAGATCCGCCACGTCGGCGTCTCCAACTTCAGCTCCGAGGAGATGGACGAGTTCAGCAGCGTCCTGCCGGTGGAGACGCTGCAACCGCCGTACCACCTCTTCCACCGCGATATCGAGACCGAGATCCTGCCCTACGCCCGGAGCCGCGACATCGGCGTGCTGGTGTACGGGCCGCTGGCCCACGGCCTGCTCAGCGGTCACCTCCAGGCGGGCGCGCGATTCTCAGAGGGCGATTGGCGTGCCCACAGCCGGGATTTCCAGGGAGACGCGTTGGCACGCAACCTGCGCGTGGTCGGGGCTCTCGAGGAGCTCGCCACCACCGACCTCGGTGTTCCGGTCAGCCGCCTCGCGGTTGCCTGGACGCTGGCCAATCCCGCTGTGCAGGTGGCGATCATCGGGACGCGCAACGCGGACCATGTCGACGACGCCATCGCCGCCGCGGACCTCGAGCTGAGTGACGATGTGCTGCGCCGTATCGACGAGATCACTGCGGATGCGGTGCATGTGGCCGGCCCGCGACCCGAGGGTATGTGATGACCACCGTGGCGATCCTGGGCACCGGCAAGATGGGTGGTGCGATGGCCCGCCGGCTGGCGGCGTCCGGGTTCGACCTGACGCTGTGGAATCGCACTCCGGACAAGGCGGGGCAGCTGCACATCGGCCGCGTCGCCGCCACCCCGGCAGACGCGGCTCGCGATGCCGACGTCGTCATCAGCAGCCTCACCAACGACGCGGCCGTTCGCGCCGTGTACCTCGGCGAGACAGGCGTGCTGTCGAGCGCCACCGGCAAGCTGCTCATCGACACCAGCACCGCGGGGCCGGAGGTCGCCGGCGAGCTCGCCAGCGAGGCGCTGGCACGGGGCGCCCGTCTCGTCGAGGCTCCTGTGGTGGGCAGCGTGCCGGCGGTGGAGAACGGCCAGCTGCTGATTCTCGCCGGGGGAAGCCGAGCTGACATCGAGCAGGCCCGTCCCGTGCTCGACCATCTCGGCGAGGTCCTGAACGTGGGGGAGGTGGGCAGCGCGCAGCGGCTCAAGCTGATCGCCAACAGCATGCTGGGCATCACCAGCGCTGCCGCCGCCGAGCTGCTCGCGGCGGGAACCGCCGCCGGTCTCGACCGCGGCCAGGTGTTCTCGGTCCTGGCCCGCTTCGCACCTGGCCTCAGGGCCCGCGAGCGGGGCTTCCTCCACGACCAGCACACCCCAACCATGTTCGCCGTCCGCGACCTCGTCAAAGACCTCGACCTGGCGCTGCGCGTCTACGCTGAGGCGGACGTTCGCACGCCGCTCACCAGCCAGGCCCGCGAGGTGTTCGCGCAGCCCATGGGTGAGTCGGGGGACCTCGACATCTCTGCCGTGGCCAGACCGCTGTCCGCGGCCAACGCTCACCGGTGACATCAACATGGACATCACCGACCTCATCCTGTCCCAGCACCACGAGCAGCGCCGCGCATTCGCCCTGCTGGACCACATCCCCCGTGACGCCGCCGATCAACTCGGTCCTCTCTGGTCGCGGCTGGAGGTGCAGCTCGAGGTGCACGCCGACGCCGAGGAGAAGTTCTTCTACCCGCGCCTGCTGGCCATCGGCAGGGAGAGCGTCGACGGGGAGGTGAAGGACGCCATCAAGGACCACAACGAGATTCGCGACGGCATCCGCACGGCGCGCCGGCACAAGCCCGGCACCGACCAGTGGTGGGCGGCGGTGGCCGAGACTCGCAAGGCCAACGGTGACCACATGGCCGAGGAGGAGCGCGACGACCTCCCCGACTTCTGCCGGCGCACCGACCTGGAGACCCGGCACCAGATCGCGCTCCAGTTCGTCGCCTACGAGGCCCAGCACTTCGCCGGGATCACCCTGCAGAACAGGGATCCCGACGAGTACGTCAAAGCAGGCGGCTGAGGGTCGCCTCCCGGGGCTCTGTCATCGCAGCCCGAGCGATCGCTCGAGCTCGGCAACAGTCTCTCTCAGGCGAGCCGGCCGGAACGGCGGGATCATGCAGGCACCCATCAGGGCCGCGACCACGAGCGACGCCTGAGCGTCCGCGTCCCGAGGACCGGACAGCGACCCGTCGGCGACCGCCTTGGCAAGCAGGCCGCGCATGGCCGCTCGCCAGACGTCGGTCATCTGCCGGTGGATCTCGCCGATGACGGGGTCACGGGTTGAGCGGAGCGCGAGCTCACCCATGACGGTGAAGAGCTCGGGCTCGTCACGCACCAGGCGCCGAACCCCGGCGAAGTGGCCGCGCAGCTGGTCGGACGCCGACGGTGACGGTGATGCCGGCAGCGTCGACCGGAAGCGCTGCATGGCGTGGTTGAGGACGCCGCGGATCAGGGCCTCCTTGCTGGGGAAGTAGTAGTGCAGCGTGGCCACGTTGACCCCCACCTCGGCCGCCACCTCGCGCGTGCGCAAGCCCTCGAATCCGCGCTGTGCGATCTGGTGGTAGGCGGCCGCCACCAGTGCCTGACTGCGGTCGGCTGGTGGTTTGGGGGCGGCGCGCCTGGGGGACATCGTGGCTCGCGTCATCGTACCACTCAATCAGTTGATTGACACAGATGGTCATGCCGTGCTAGCCTCGTCCCAATCAAGTGATTGACCGATATGGGACAGACGGAGGACGCTGATGAGTGCCGTCATCGAGACGACGAGACCTGCGAGGAAGCGGATGGATGCCGGCGACGTCCTCACCCGCCATGACCTGGTGACCATCCACGGCGATCCCGTGCCCATTCCGGACGCCGAGAGGCTGGTGCACCTCCAGTTCCGCCGCTATGCGGGCTGTCCGGTCTGCAACCTGCACCTGAGGTCGATCGCTGCGCGACACGACGACATCGTGGCCGCGGGCATCCGCGAGGTTGCCGTCTTCCACTCGAGCCTCGAGACCATGCTCGATCTCCAGGGCCGGCTGCCGTTCGCGGCCATCGCGGATCCCGCCAAGGTGCTCTACAACGAGTTCGGAGTTGGAACGATGTCTCCACTGGCGGCCCTGAACCCACGCTCGTGGCGAGCTGCGGCCCGTGCCTTGACGCAGGCGGAGAGCCTCCGCGGAGCCACCGGCAGGGGCGAGGAGCACATGGGCCTCCCCGCCGAGTTCCTCATCGCCCCCGACGGCCGCATCCTTGCGGCCAAGTACGGCAAATACACGGACGACCATTGGGCGGTGGACGACCTGCTCCAGCTGACTCACGCATGAAGCTCACCGTCGTCGCCGCCACGGGGGGCATCGGGCGGCAGCTCGTGGAGCAGGCCCTCGCCGCCGGTCACCAGGTCACCGCAGTGGTGCGCAACCCCAAAAACGTCTCCCAGGACGTGCGCATCATCACGACCGACCTGGCCTCGGCGGATCCGACAGCGCTCGAATCCGCCATTCGCGGAGCCGACGCGGTGCTCTCCGGTCTCGGCCCGCGGTCGGCATCCGATGCGGGTGTCACCGCACGAGGAACGCGGGCCATCGTCGAGGCCATGCAGGCGACCGGGGTGCGACGCATCGTCGTGGTCAGTGCCGCGCCCGTCGGCACGGTGTCGTCACCGGGTCGCCCCCACCCGCCCAAGCACGACCCGGGCGACGGCCTCCTGATGCGGAACATCTTCAGCCCGCTGATCAAGGCCATCATCCCCAAGCACTACGCCGACCTCGCCCTGATGGAGGACATCCTCCGCGACAGCGGGCTCGACTGGACCGCGATACGACCGCCGCGGCTGACCCACCGGCCGGTGACCGGCACCTATCGCATGGCCATCGGGCAGAATCTCCGTCGCGGCCTCTTCATCTCTCGCGCCGACGTCGCCCACTCGATGCTTCGCGCGCTTCAGCAACCCGACACGTTCAGGCAGGCGGTCGGGGTGGCCAACTAGGCCGCGGCACAGACCGGTTCCATCGGCGTGCGATGGTGAAGCTCCAGGGTGCGCGGCCGGCGCCGTCGCAGGATCAGATACGCAGTCGCTCCGCCCGCGGCGGGCACGAGAGTGAGCGACAGCCGCTGGATCAGCGCGACCGCGGCCGCGGCGGCGGGGTTGACGCCGAAGATGACGAGAACTGCTACGACGCTGGCCTCGTTGGCTCCCACGCCTCCGGGAAGCAGGCTGAGCGCGCCGCCGATCGATGACACGGCGAGCACGAGCGCCACGTCCCACCAGCTGAGGAAGTCGATGTGCAGCCCCCGCAGGATGAGCAGCAGGGAAGCGGTGGCGATGACCACCCGCCCGAGGTCGAGCAGAGAGCCGGCCAGGACGCCCGGCCGGCCCAGCAGTCTGCACACCTCGTCGCGCAAGGTGGCGATGTCGCCGGCGAAGCGGCGCAGGCCCGGTGTCGCGGCGACCAGGCGATGAACCGCCGCGAAGAGGCACGACACCGTGAGGATGGCGATGACCGCAACGATCGCCGCTGTGACAGCGGCCATCAGGATGAATCCGCCCGGCAGCCGGGCCAGCCCCGGTGCCGCCGCCACCACCACCAGCAGGCTGAAGGTCAGCTCCTGGACGGTGACCGTGGCGGCCGTCGCACCGAAGGCGACGCCCGAGGACCTGCTGGCGAGCAGCGCGCGCGTGAGGTCACCCAGCGGCAGCACCGCTGTCATCGTCTGTCCCGCGAGGTTGATGAGCTGGTGGTCGCTGAGGCGCCCTGCCACGCCGACGTGGCGGAGCAGGAAGTGCCAGCGCAATCCCTGGAGCAGGTAGAACGCGAGGGTGAGGAGGAGCACGGGCAGCAGAGCCCTTCCGTCGACGCCGTGCAGGGCGGCGAGCAGGGAGTGCGGGTTGACCAGCATCACCAGTCCGCAGAGACCACCGATTGCCGCGAGCACAGGAAGGAGCCGTGCTGCGAATCGCTTCGCCGCCGGACTGCTCGCCTGCATCACCAGCCTCCTCGATCACGGCCCCGGCCGCGTGGTTGCGTCGCAGGAGTAGACGGAGGCTCGGCGCGAAACTAATCGGCAGCTCTTGACCGCTGCTCGGGCTCGGACCCGAGGGTGGGACTGCCCCGATGATTTGGAGCACGCGTGGCAGTCTCATCTCTAGTGGACGATCAGAGCACCATCAGCTTCGCGATCTGGGGCCCGATCGCGCGTCCTGATCTGCCCGGCCTCTGCGATCGGATCTGTGCCCTGCTGGAGCGGAGCGGCGCGACGACCATCCTCTGTGACGTCTGCGGCGTCGAAGCCGACGCCGTGTCGGTCGACGCCTTGGCGCGCCTCGAGCTCGCCGCCCGCCGGCGCGGCTGTCAGCTCAGGATGCGGGGTGCCTCAGACGATCTGCGCGACCTGATCGGATTCATGGGGCTGCGGGACGTCCTGACCGACGTCGCCTGAGCCGGTGGCGAGGCTACGGGTCGAGGTGCGGCGGCAGGCCGAAGAGCGGGAAGATCCGGTCGGTGTCCAGGAAGAAGGTGAGCCCGGCGATCCCCCCGTCCTTGATCTCGAGCACCTGCAGCGCCCAGGGGTCGTGGCCGCTGCCCGAGGCGCTCGGCTTGTACTGACCGAACGCCAAGCTCCCGTTCGCCGCCACCGGCACCAGTCGTGAGTCCCGGCAGCCGATGCCAGGACCGAACCACCACGCCAGCACGTCGTCGCGGCCGGACAGCCACATGTCGTACGGCGGCATCGACTGGGTGGCGTCCGTCCGGAGGAGCGACACCAGGGCGTCGAGGTCGTAGCGCTGGAAGGCGTCGACGTAGCGCGCGAGGAGCTCGCGTTGCGCGTCGTCGGTGGGGTCTGCGGTGTCCTCGGAGCTGAGGCCGCTCGCCTCCAGCGTGGCGCGCGCCCGCTGCAGCGCGCTGTTGACCGAGGCCACGGTGGTGTCGAGCAACTCTGCCACCTCGCCGGCCTTCCAGCGCAGCACCTCGCACAGGATCAGGACGGCCCGCTGGCGGGGTGGAAGGTGCTGGAGCGCCGCCACGAATGCCAGCCTGATGGAGTCGTGGGCCACAGCCACGTCCGCGGGGTCGGCCTCACCGGCCAGCGCACCGTCCGGGATGGGATGGATCCAGGTCACCTCCGGGCGCGTGTTCAGGTTGGCTTCGATGGGCTCCTGGGCAGGACCGAAGTCCATCGGCAGTGCCCGCCGCTCCCGGCCCTTGAGCGTGTCGAGGCAGACGTTGGTCGCGATCCGGTACAGCCATGACCGCAGAGCGGCGCGGCCCTCGAAGCGCTCGAAGCCGCGCCAGGCGCGCAGCAGCGTCTCCTGAACCGCATCCTCCGCCTCGAACGGCGACCCGAGCATGCGGTAGCAGTAGCCGGTCAGGGCCCTGCGGTGCTCCTCGAGCTGGTCCTCGAGCTCGCCGGAGCCGGTGGCGACGGATGCCTCTTGCACGGCGGTCATGCTACGCCGCCGCGCAACCCAAACGGCCGTTTCATGTCGAGGTGCCTCCATCGAGCTGAGTCATGGGGTTGGACGGGGCTCGGGGCCAAAACTCATCGATTCGGGCACCCTCCCCTCCCACAGCTCCCCGCCTGGCGTCACTGCGGGCGCGCCGCCAGGAATGGCTTGGGATCGAACACCAAGGTCTCGCTCTGGATCTTGCCGGACCGGATGGTGAAGTGGTCCGCGCAGACGGCGCCATCCCCTGACAGCGTGAACAGCTCGTAGAGAATCAGGACGTTGTCGCCCTCCGATGACGCCGCGACCATCTCCCAACGCGGCTCGATGCGCTCTGCGAATGTGATGAGCATGGAGATGAACTCCGTCACCGACTCGATGTGCTGCTGCGGGCTGTGGAAGACGATATCGTCGGCCAGGAAGCCCTTGGCGGTGTCGAAGTCCTTGCTCGTCCAGGCGTCTTGGTAGGCGGACACGATCTCCAGGGCTGAGCGTTGGGCCACGCCGTTCTCCTATCGAATCCTCTGCACCGGTTCAGATCGCGTCAGCCGGATGGGCCCGGACAGTCTCCGCTCAACGGGTAGGGCTGGCGGGTCTGCGGCTGTCCCGTCTGCGGCTCCGGGTAGTGGAGGCAGTCGAAGTTGTTGGGATTGACCACCGGTGTCTCCAGCCAGGCGGGATTGGTGTTGACCAGCTGTCCCGTCGACAGGAAGGCCGCCAGCTGCTGCTCGCCCGAGGTTCGCCCGGCGAGCGTGGGATCCGCAAGCCAGCCGTGTGGATCGGAGCTGTATGTCGGCGTCTTGTCGTTGCGGTAGTACACCACTCGATCGAAGAGCGCGCCGGCGCGGTACAGCGTGCCTGCTGTGGGATTGGGCACAGTGCCGTCACCGTACGCGCTCTGGAAGGCCACATCCTTGGGGTTGCTCGCCCACGCCGCGTCGGGGCGCAGCCGGATGCGCGGCGCGAAGCTCTCCGGGCTGCCCTTGCGGTCGTACCAGTCGGCGTCACCGAACAGTTCCTGGAGCGCCGCCGCGCCGGGGTGGGTCATGACCGTGGGCGGGTCGTCGCGGAGGGGCAGGTCCTCGGTGAATCCGTTGAGCCCCGGGCCGCCGTTGAGCAGGTTGGGACGCGAGATGCCCAGCGTCGCGGCCAGGTTGCCACGGAACGAGGACAGCCGGGCGATGTCGACGATCGGTCCGCCGGGCACGTTGAGCAGGCCCTGATGGAACATCGGGTCGGTGCCCATCACCATGGTGCCGTAGATGCCGCCGAAGCTGAGCCCGTAGTACATGATCTTGGAGGTGTTCACCAGGTTGGTGCCCACCCCGGGAATGTCCAAGCCCGCCTGCAGTGACCGCCCCAGCGCCATGTCGTCGACCGCCGTCTGCACCAGCCCCGACTCCAGCCCGTCGAGCGGCTTCCGCGAGGGCAGCTCGGTCCCGTCAGCCTGGAAGTGCCCGGTCGGTCCGACTCCGTCGTTGAGGCCGCTGCCGATCATCCCGTCTCCATCGAGGTCGCGCCCCCGTCCGTAGCTGAGAAAGGTGGTCGGTGTCCCCGCGCTGGTGACCGTCGTGGTGCTCAACGGACCGTAGCCGTGGCCCGATGGATCGGTGGCGATGGTGACGATGCCCAGAGACGCGTTGTAGTCGGCAGTGACGAAGAGGTCGTACTTGCTGCGCGTGAAGCCCGGGCCGTAGACGGCTGCCGGCCAGGGCGGTGGGAAGAGCGCGGGGTTGGGGGTGGCCACGATGGCCCCGAGGCGATCGGCGGCGAACGGTGCCGGCGTCTGCCCCGAGGGGACCGGCGGGATCTCCCCGTCGGTGTAGCCGTTGCCAACCCCGTACGGGTTGTCCTGGTGACCGCTGGCCGACGCGTACTGGTAGCGGGGCGACAGGAAGCTGCCGAAGGCGTAGTACCCGGCTGTCCCCGGGGCGATCAGGTCGGGGACGGTGCTCGATTGGAACGCTCCTGCGGCGCTGGGATCGACCTTCACCTGGTCGGTCCGCACGATGCCGTTGAGCGGGCTGGCCACCGACGGCGCCACGGTCGAGGCCGCGAAGACGTCGTTGGTCCCGTTCTGCGTGAAGGTCAGCTTCCGGCTCGCCGTCGAGGTCGATGCGCCCGGGAATCCCGCCAGCACGTAGGCGTTGCGCGGATCGGAGAGCGGCAGGTCCATGGCCTGCCGGATCCCGGTGAGCTCCCCGGTGGCCGTCCGCGTGGTGAAGCGGACGCTGCATCCGCCACCGCACGCGTTCACCGGCCGCCCCGAGCTGTCACGGATCCCGTTGGTGACGTGGATGCGGTAGGGAGTGTTCTCCTGGAGGAACGCGTCACTGATCCCGGCGAGGGTGTTGGTGGTGGGATCGAAGCTGAGCTGGCGCAGGCCGCCGACCAGGACGCCTCTGTCGCTGCTGATGTAGAGGTCGGACGCGTTGACCGAGCTGAGGTCGATGGCCCCGGTGAAGGGCACCAGGACGCGCGGCTGGAGGTCGAATCCATCCAGCTTGTTGAGCGCCGCGAAGGCGTCACAGATGGAGTAGTCGGCGCTGGTGCACGCGGGTTGGATGACGCCACCCACGCTGGGGTAGTCGATGCCCTGGCGGAAGTTGACCCGCAGCCCGGTCAGCTGCTGGGCGTCGGTGGTGGTGAATGCGTTGTCCGGGAAGATCCTGGTGCCGTAGGCGGTGCCGTGCCTGACCGCCACCACTGAAGCAGCCGAGGCCGTGAGCGTGGCCGGGCACGTCAGCCCAACGCATGCGACCACCAAGGCCGCCTTGAGTCCCTTCATCTCTGGCCCGGCCTCCCCGTGGCATCCCTTCCCGAATGGTCACTAGTAGCACAGCGGTACCGGGCGGCGCCACCCTCTTACGCCGACGCCCCCCTTGCCGCCTCTAGCACCGCGACGGGGAGCGGTTCACTCCATCCATCAGCAGATCGGCCGGTGTCGTCGAGGGGAGGTCCGGGAAGCCCTCGCGCACAGCTGTCGAATCGAAGCGCAGATCGATGCTGTCCATGAGGAGTGCCGCACGCGCCTGGCGAGCCAGTTCGGGCTTGACCGGCCGCAGCAGCATCGCCATGGCACGCAGCGCAGGCCGAGGGACGTGCCGCACGCCGCCGTTCCGTCCGGAAGCTTTCTGAACCGCCACGGCGAGCTGGTTGAGTGTGAGGCTCGTCGCGCCGCTGATCTCCAGTGTCTGGCCACGTGTCGAGCTGTTGGTGACGACACGCTCGATCAGCGCAGCGACATCGTCGGCGCCGGTGAAGCTGATCGGATTGTCGCCGCGTCCGAACACCAGCGGCCGTCCCGATTTGCCAGCGGTCATTTGGAGCAGCCCGACCCACGTCTCCAGGAACGGGTTGGCACGGACGATCGTCCAGGCAACTCCGCTGGCGCGGAGATGCTGCTCCGCGGCATGCTTCATCCGAAACAGCTCCATGGGACTGCTGGCCGACGCCCCGATCACCGACATGAGCACCACCGACGCGCTGACGGCGCGCGCTCCTTCGACCAAGTTGGCGTTGCCGTCGCGGTCCACCGATGCCGGGGAGACCGCGCCCGGGCCGGCGAACCCATGGATCGCAGAGACCACGGTGTCCACGCCGGTCATGGCTTGCGCAACGTTCTCCCGCACGCGCACGTCACCGACGACGACGTCGAGATCATCGCGGTCTCGCTGGGGCACTCGAGAGGCATCTCTGGTGAGAATGCGCACCCGCAGCCCGCGATCGAGCAGCCGATCGACCAGGCGGCTCCCCAGCACTCCCGTACCGCCCGCGACGAGAATCATCGCGCGCTGCCTTCGCTGGGCGTCATGGATTCGGTGTCATCGCTTGGAGAAGGGACTACTGTCCGACGAACTGCCTCATCGACACCACCGCCACCCTCCTCGACGGGCTCGAGGTAGAAGCGAGCCCAGGAGGCCACTCCTCGCTCGACCCCGAAGATGACGACGCCGCGCATGACGTGGGCAGCGCCGTCCCGCCGGGTGCCACGCATCTCCCATTCGGACCAGACCTCATGGTCCTTGGCGATCCAACGCACCTCGGCGGCGATGTCGGGCACGGCCGCGAAGATCTGCTCCCAGTTCTTGCGCACCTGGGCACGGCCCTCGAACCCACGCGCCGGGTGTACCGGGGTGTCGTTGCGGTAATCGACGGCGAAACACCCGGCGAGCGCCTCGAGATCGTGCTCGTTGGTGGCCCGGCGGAGGCGCTCGACCATGGCTCCCGGCGCCTCCGAGTCCGTACGCTTGTCCATGTCGGCTGCCTCCCCGAACGTATTCTGCTACAGTGGTAGGTAACGGATACAGCACTATGGAACGAAACTCCGCGGATGTCAAGCCCAAGCGCTCGTATGACTCCAGCCGGCGCCGGCAACAAGCCCGCCGTACCTGGGGCACGGTGCTCGACACCGCCCAGCGGTTGTTCCTGAGCAACGGCTTCTCGGCCACGACGATCGCCTCCATCGCTGCGGACGCGGATGTGTCGGTGGAGACGATCTACAAGGCGTTCGGAGGCAAGCGTGGACTGGTCCGGGCGATTTGGGACCAGGGACTGGACGGCAGCGGAGCGCGCCCAGCATGGCGCCGCTCCGACGAGATGCAGATGCTCGAGGCCGACCCCCGCAAGGTCATCGAGGGCTGGAGCATTCTCGCCGCCGAGGTGGCACCGCGCGCGACCCCGATCCTTCTGCTCATCCACGCCGCGGCAGCCACCGACCCCGAGATGGCGGCGCTGCAGCGGGAGGTGGACGAAGCACGCCTCACTCGGATGGAGAACAACGCTCGACACCTCTACGATCGCGGGGCTTTCCGCCGCGACATCACGCTCGAGCATGCCCGCGACGTGATGTGGTCCTACAGCTCACCGGAGGTCTATGAGCTGCTCGTCCTGCGCCGCGGATGGCCGTTGGAGCGGTACAGCCACTTCATCGCCGACGGCATGATCGGCTCGCTGCTCCCCGGAGTGGGCCAGGCTTCGGCGGCCGGGCCGCGCTGAGCAGGACCCCCCGCGTGGCGAGCTGCTGGTGGCTGCTCGCGCAGAACGCGGGTTGAGGGCGTCGGCAGCGTCCCTCAGAGAGGCTGCGGCCAACCGCCTGCGACACTGGCCGCCATGGCAGTAACGGTGTACGGAGTGATCGCTCTCACGTTCATGATGGTGATGTACAGCCTGGAGCGCAAAGGTCCGTTGTTCATCCTCGCCTTCAGCCTGGGCTGTGTCCTTTCCAGCATCTACGGGTTCCTCTCGGGAGCGTGGCCGTTCGGGGTCATCGAGGCAGTCTGGAGCACGATCGCGCTCCGACGCTTCACACGCACGCACGGCAGCGACACCGTCAGCCCATGAGCTGCGGTGGCGGGTGCGGCGATCGGGTCCGCCGTCGGCCTGGCGACCGGTGGCGTGACCCGTGTCATGGCGGAGCGCTGGGGCCGCGGAGCTTCCCTGGTCCGCCTCCCTCAGCCTGAGCCGGTGCCGAGGTTCACCACCACGCCACGCCGGCCGCTCTCCCGTGCGGCATCGAGCACCTCGAGATCCCTGACCGCATCGTCCGCCGCCACCGGCGGGGCCGCCCCCTCGCGGAGACAGCGCTGGAGACCGGTATAGAAATCGCGCCAGCGGCCCTCGGCGCTCGGCACCGGCTCGCGCTCGTCGCCGCGCACCAGCCACCCCCAGCGGTCCTCGGGCTCCGCGGCGAACCCCGGCTCGTCGGGCCGGTGGCCGGCACGCAGCGCGCTCTCCTGCGCGTCGAGGCCGTCCACCACGTAGGCGGCCCGGCTGCCCAGGACCCGCAGTCGAGGGCCGGGCGCCGCCGCCAGGGCGCTGGCCCAGAGGTGAGCGACCACCCCGGACTGGTGCTCCAGCGCCATGAAGACGTCATCGTCCGCTCCACCGCGGCGAGACAGCACCTCCGCGTAGACGTGCTCCACCGGTCCGAAGAGGGTGATCGCCTGGTCGACGAGATGCGCGCCCAGGTCGAGCAGCACGCCGCCGCCCTGCTCCGGCTCGGCCTCCTCCCGCCACGCCCCGGGGGCGGGGGAGGGACGCCAGCGCTCGAAGCGCGACTCGTAGCGGAGGACGGTGCCCAGCGACCCCTCGGCGAGCAGCCGGGTCACCGTCAGGTGGTCGGAATCCCAGCGCCGGTTGAGAAACGGCACCAGCAGGACCTCGCGCCGGGCGGCGTGCGCGACCAGGGCGCGCGCGGCGGCGGCGGTGGCGGCCAGCGGCTTCTCCACGACGACGGCGAGCCCGGCGTCGAGGGCCGCTGTGGCCACCGCGACGTGGGCGCCGGTGGCGGTGGCCACCACCACCAGGTCGCACTCGTCGCGATGCGACCACAGCTCTTCAATTCGGGAGAGGATCAGCGCGTCGGGGAAATCAGCGCGTGCGGCCGCCTGGCGCTGCGGATTGGCAGTGACGATGGCCGTCACCCGCAATCCAGGTGTGGCCGCGAGCAGCCGGCCGTGGATCTCTCGCCCGGCCAGGCCGTACCCCACGATCGCCACGCCAACTGCGTCGATGGTCTGCACCCCCTGGGGTGATCGGGCGGCGATCAGACGCGCGCGACGCTCCCGCCCGTGGCACCCCTGCGGGAGAGGGCGTCGATGGCCACCGCGGCGAGCAGGACCAGACCCGTGACCACGAACTCCCACTGCACATCGAGGCCGAGCAGGAACATGCCGTTGTAGATGCCGCCGATGACAAGTCCGCCGAGCACGCCATGCAGGACCTTGCCGCGGCCACCGAAGAGGCTGGTCCCGCCGATGACCGCCGCGGCCACGGCGTAGAGCACCAGCTGGCCGCCGTTGACGTTGCCCGTGATGCCGCCGAGATATGAGGCGTAGAGAAGCCCTGCCAGCGCGGCGGTGCCCAGGCACAACGCGAACGCCCAGGTGCGGACGCGGTTGAGATTGATGCCGGCCCGACGAGCTGCCTCGGGGTTGCCGCCGATGGCGTAGACGTAGCGGCCGTACCGGGTGCGCTGCAGCAGCAGCGTCCAGGCGCCGAGAACGGCGAGGACGATGGGGATGGCCCAGGGCACCCCTGCGAGGGTCCCGAAGTGGGCCCGGTTGACGTTGCAGATGGCCACCACCACGATCGAGACGAGCGCGATGAGGACGATCTTGAGCACCGTGAGCCCCACCGGCGGGGCCACCAGGCCGCTCCGCCGTCGCCGCGAGTCGCGGAGCCACAGCGTGAACGCCAGCAGGCCCACCACCACCGCCATCCCGATCCAGCTGATGGTGGGATCGATGGTGCCCCACATCAGGTTGTACAGCGTCTGCAGGTTGTTGTCGGTCCCGCTCAGGCTCAGCGACCCGGAGAAGGGACCGAGCTGCAGGAGGATGAGGAACGCCCCCTCGAGGATCAGGTAGCCCCCCAGGGTGACCACGAACGAGGGCAGGCGCAGGCGGGTGATGAGCATTCCCTGCACCGCCCCGAAGAGCCCCATGAGGAGCACCGCAGCAATGATCGCGCCCCACCACGGCCACCTCGTGGTGGCCGGCTGCACCAGCTGGACCCCGATTGCCGCGCCGCAGGCGGCTCCGTAGCCGATCGAGAGGTCGATCTCACCGAGCAACAGGGCGAATCCCTCGGCCATGGCCAGGACCATGAACACAGCGCTCTGCTGGAACAGGTTCACGAGGTTGCCGGGCTGGAAGAAGACGTGGTCTGGGCTGATCACCTCGAAGACGATCGAGATCAGCACCAGACCGAGCAGGACGGGCAGCACCCCGCTCTCGCCGCCCCGGATCCGCACGATCCAGGCGCGCAGGTACTCCCTCAGGGACTGGGCGACGAGCTCCGGCGGGACCTCGAGAGCTGTGACCTCCGAGGCAGCGGTCGGGTCGAGCAGCGGTTCGGACGGTTGATCCGCGTCGGCGGGCTGCGATGGCTCCGTCTTGACGGACCCGGACTCAACGTCCGCCATGCTCGCTCCCCTCTCCAGCGGAGGATGACGCCACGACTGGCGTGCGCGACACCTCCCCCGTGGTCATGTACTCGACGACAGTCTGGCGATCGAGCGCGGCGGTGCGTTCCTGCACCACCATCCTGCCCAGGTACAGCACCGCGATCCGGTCGGCGACCGCGAAGATGTCGTTGAGATTGTGAGAGATCATCATGACCGCGAGGCCTCGGTCGCGGAGGCGGCCGACCAGGTCGAGGACCATCTTGGTCTGCACCACTCCGAGGGCGGCGGTGGGCTCGTCGAGCATCACCAGCTTGGAGTTCCACATCACGGCCTTGGCCACGGCCACGGATTGGCGCTGGCCTCCCGAGAGCGAACCGACCGGCTGCCGGATCGACCGCACCGTGGTGACCCGGAGTGTGGCGAGCGTGTCGGCGGCAGCTCGCTCCATGTTGTCCTCGTCGAGGAGACGGTTGCGGAGCCGCTCCCTGCCCAGAAACATGTTCTGGACGATGTCCAGGTTGTCCGCGAGAGCCAGATCCTGATACACGGTCTCGATGCCCAGCCGGGCCGAATCTCGGGGGCTGTGGATGCGGACGGGCTGCCCTTCCCAAAAGATCTGGCCGTGGTCGGGCTGGTGGATGCCGGCGATGGTCTTGGTCAGCACCGACTTGCCCGCGCCGTTGTCGCCGCAGAGAGCGGTTACCTGGCCGGAGTACAGGTCGAGGTCGACGCCGGTCAGCGACTGGACCGCGCCGAAATGCTTGGAGAGACTGCGCACCTTGAGGATCGGCTCCTCAGCCACCTGCCCGTCTGCCATCACGCCCCCACGAACATGCGACGCTGACGCCGCCGCGCCCGGCGCGGCGGCGTCAATTGTCACAGCTGGACTACGACGTCGGGATGTTGTTGGCGGTGCAGACGCTGGCCCCGACGGCGGCGCACAGCGCCGTCGCGTCGATGAAGTGGTCCTTGATCACCGTCGATGCCATGTTGGAGCCGTCCACCCAGACCGGCGTCAGCAGGGACGCGGGCTGGGGACTGCCGGTGACGCCCGACGGTGGGGTGGTGGTGCCGTTGAGAAGCGCGGACGGCGGGGTGGCGCCGGCACGCAGCACGGTGGCCAGAGCCACTGCGTCCTGAGCCTCGAGATACACCGCCTTGTACACCGACCCGCACTGGTAGCCGTTGAGGACGTTCTCCATCCCCTGGAGGGTGGCGTCCTGACCGGTGGTCGGGATCGTCTTGGGCTTGACCCCGGAGTTCTTCAGGTCGGTGATGACCGCGTTGCCGAGGCCGTCATTGGCCTCGATGGTGGCGTTGATGGTGGGATGTGCGGTGAACTGCTGCTGGAAGATGGTGCCGCCGGTGGCGTTCACCCAGCCCGGCGCGATCTGGTCACCGACCAGGGTGTAGCCCTTGCTGTTGGTGAGCGGTGGCTTCTCCGGCGTGGTGGTGTTGCCCCAGACCACCGAGTTGTATCCCTGCGCGAAGGAGACGGCGTTGGGGTCGGTGTCCTCTCCGCCGTTGAGGGTGAATACCTGAGGACTGGCGACGTTCCACGCCGCGACGCAGGTCTCGAAGCCCTGGCCGATGAGCTTGCCGACCTGGACGTTGTCGAAGCTCACGTAGTAGGTGTTGGTCCCGGTGAACGTGGCGCGGTCGTAGCTGATCGCCTTGACACCGTGGGATTGCGCGTAGGACTGGATCTGCGCGCCCACGGTGCTGTCGAGCGGGTCGAACACCAGGACGCTGGCGCCCCGGGTGATGTCCGCCTGGGCGTCGGCCAGCTCGGTGGCGTCGCTGCCCTGCGCGTTGTCGATCTTGAAGTTGCTCGAGCTGTACCCGGCCTGCGTGAAGGCCTTGGTCAGGTAGGGAGCGTCGAAGTTCACATAGCGCGTCGAGGACGTGGTGTCGGGGAGGATCACTCCCACGAGCCCCCTGCCCGCCCCGGTCAGGCTCTTCAGCTGACTCATGAAGGAGAAGCTGCTGTCGAACGAG
Organism: Candidatus Dormiibacterota bacterium; assembly: GCA_035552595.1. GTDB lineage: Bacteria > Chloroflexota > Dormibacteria > Aeolococcales > Aeolococcaceae > Aeolococcus. The sequence continues at coordinate 49,520 of DASZKZ010000083.1, read as the reverse complement.
GTGACGCTGAGCCCGGACGGAACGGTCGCACCGCCTCCTCCTCCGGACGACGACGACGGCGTGTTGCTCGACCCGCAGGCCGCCATCACTCCCACCACCCCCAGCACGGCCCCGTACCGTGCCGTGCGGTTGACACTGCTCAAACCCATGTTTGCCACTCCCAGCACATTTCAGGCGCACAAAATGCGCCCGACCTCTTCAAGTGGGCACACAATACGATGCGGCGGGACGGTTAAGGGGGTTCCTCGATCATCGAAGTTCGGGGTGCGGACCCAACCTGACCCGGCCCGCGGGCACGTCTCGCGGTCCCGAGCGCTCGGGACGGCCGTGGGCCTACCCTGGTTCTCGGCTGGAGCAACGGAGGACGAACGATGCAGCAGCGACGCCTCGGCAGAGACGGTCCGATGGTCTCCGCCATCGGTCTCGGCGCGATGAGCTTCGCCGGCGTCTACGGCAGCTCCGAGGACGCCGACTCGGTGGACACCGTGATCCGCGCCCTGGAGCTGGGCGTCACCTTCATCGACACCGCCAACGTCTACGGGTCCGGGCACAGCGAGGAGGTGGTCGGCCGGGCCATCGCCGGCCGGCGCGCCGAGGTCGTGCTGGCCACCAAGTTCGGCGGCGGCGGCGGCTCGGGGCTGGGCAGCCCCGAGAAGGTGGCTCCAGCGCTGGAGGAGAGCCTGGCCCGCCTGGGCACGGACTACGTCGACCTCTATTACCTGCACCGCGTCGACCCCGCCACACCGATCGAGGAGACCGTCGGAGCCATGGCGGAGCTGGTCGGCGCCGGCAAGGTTCGCTATCTGGGTCTCTCGGAGGCGGCTCCAGACACGATCCGGCGCGGCCACGCCACCCATCCGATCACCGCGCTGCAGACCGAGTACTCGCTCTTCAGCCGCGACCCGGAGATCGAGATCCTGCCCACCACCCGCGAGCTCGGCATCGGCTTCGTCGCCTACAGCCCGCTCGGTCGCGGGCTCCTCACCGGCCGCTACCGCAGCGGTGGTGACCTGCCCGAGGAGGATTGGCGGCGTTCGGTTCCTCGCTTCCAGGGCGACAATCTGGAGCGCAACGGCCGCATCGTCGCGCGCCTCGAGGAGATCGCCTCCGCGCATGGGGCCACGGTGGCGCAGCTGGCTCTCGCCTGGGTGCTGCACCAGGGGGACGAGATCGTGCCCATCCCTGGGACACGCAGGCGTCAGAACCTCGAGGCCAACGCCGCGGCCGCCGACGTGGTCCTGAGTGACCAGGACCTCCGCCAGATCGGCGAGATCGCCTCTCCCTCGGCGGTGGCCGGGGAGCGCGGTGCCGCCGGCTACATGGAGCGGGTCAACGTCTGACGCTCCGGTCGGTCAGGCGGCAACCGCGGTGGCGGCGGGCGTCTCCAGCACCGTGGTGGGCACCGCCACCAGCGCGCCCTCGACGCGCAGGCCGAGACGCCAGGCGCGGCCCGGCGGCAGGTCGATCGCCTGACACCGCGCGACCTCGACGTTGACAGGCCGGCTGTCCCAGCGGCTCAGCTCGAGGCGGGTTCCCACCGCGATGGCGATCGGTGAGAGGACCAGCGCGCCGGTGGCGCTGAGGTCCTCGGTCACCGCCCAGGGGGAATCCCACTCCCTGCCCAGCTGGACGGGGACGGCAACCGGAGTGCGGCGCGCGACCCGGCGGTGACCCCGGCTCAGCTGCAGCTGCCCGACGCGATCAGGCGGGCGGTTGAAGTCGAGCAGGAAACGGCGCGCCGTGAGGTCGATCGCCAGCCTCGACAACCGCAACGCCTCGGCGCCGCCGAGCTCGTCCCATTCCAGGCCGACGTGCGTGCCCGCCTCGGTGCGGCGCACCCGGCGCACGGTGCCGTTGGCGGCGAAGTCCACCCCTGACCAGAGGACGGCGAAGGACACGGTGTCTCCGGAGCGCACCGCGCGGGGCAGCAGCAGTGACGCGCCTCGCTCGGAGAGGTCTTCGAGGACACCGATGCCCTTGATGCCGTCGACATTCCAGCGCACCGGGAGCGCGGCGTGCGCCCGCGGCGCACGACGGAAGTCGACGCTGCGCATGGTCATGGCCACCGCCGCGAGGGCGAGGCCGACGATCCACCCGCTCCAGGCGGTGTTGATCCAGAAGGCCACGGTGTTGGTGTCGTGGCCGAGAGCCATCCGCACCAGTCCGGCGATGAAACAGAGCCCGGTGTACGCGGCCACCGAAGCGGCCGGCATCACCAGGCCAAGCCCGGGCCGGCCGGCCTCCGCCTTGGGGCTGACCTTGAAGCGGAGCCGGCGGCGCGTGATCAGTGCCAGCGAGCTGCGGATGTACGTGTAGAAGCCGACCATGTGGTAGCGCTCGGTGGCGATGAACATCGAGTAGCCGCGCCCGGTGAGCTTGAAGGCGGCCATGGAGAGGGCGTAGTAGGCGGCCACCGTGAGCACGAAGGGAAGGGTCACCGCGCGGATCGGAAGCACGCCGGTGGCGACGGCGAACGAGGGCGCGACGTACAGCAGGATGCGCTGATAGCCGTCGAAGTAGTGCAGGGCCGAGGCGAAGTAGTTGATCCGCTGGTGGATGCTGAGCCCGGGGTTGGTCAGCAGCCGCTCGGCGCGGATGAGCTGCATGGTGCCCTGCCCCCAGCGCAGGCGCTGCAGGTGGTACGGCGTGGCGGTCTGCGCGGCAAGACCGAGGGCCAGCACCTCGTTGTGGTACGCCGACGACCATCCCCTGGCGTGGATGCGGAACGAGGTGTGCATGTCCTCGGTGATCGTCTCGGTGGCGAACCCACCCACCTCGTCGAGCGCGCTCCGCCGCATCACCCCGCACGAGCCGCAGAAGAACGCGGCGTTCCAGTGATCCTTGCCCGGCTGCAGGACCCGGTAGAAGAGCTGCTGCTGGTGCCAGAGCCGCTTCTGGCTCAGCTTGGTCGCGTGCTGGAAGGACTCGACGTTGTAGAACTCCTGCGGCGTCTGCACGAAGGCCACCGTGGGATCCGTGAAGTAGCCGAGGGTGCGCTCGAGGAACTGGGGGAGGGCGACGTGGTCGGCGTCGAAGATGGCCACCAGCTCGCCGCTGGTCCGCTCCAGGGCCCAGTTGAGGTTTCCGGCCTTGGCGCCGGCGTTGTCCGGCCTGGCGATGTAGGCAGCGCCGAGCTGTCGCGCCAGCTCCGCCATCTCGGGGCGGCGCCCGTCGTCGAGCAGGTAGGTGGTGTGCGGATAGCTCATCGCCAGCGCTCCCATGAGCGTGCGCCGCACCACCCACAGCGGCTCGTTGTAGGTGGGCACCATGACGTCGACGGTCAGCCCTGCCGGAGCCGGCACCCAGGGCCGCCGCGGCTGGGTGTTCCAGGCGGTGTAGAAGAACAGGATGCTGGAGACGAACCCGTACACCTCGGCCGCCCAGAGGGGGATCGCGAACCACAGCGCCCCGGGGTTGAGGGTGGAGGTGAGGCGCCAGACGATGTAGTAGCCGCCCACGCCCGTGGCCAGGAGGCAGGCCAGGGCACGTGCCCAGCTCATCGCTCGGGACTCGGGCGGGGTCATGCGTTCTCCTCTCTGCCCAGGCTCGCGATCTCCTGTGGACGCGTGGTCGCGACGCGCCTGGGCAACTCCCCGAGCATCTCCGCGTGGAGGCCGCGGAGGAGGGACGAGCCGGTCGCAGAATTGTTTGGAGCGATCAGCGCATGTCACGCAATTGACGGTTCAGTCACATTGGGTGACGTTTCGTACGGGCGGGGCACCCCAGTGGCCATCGCGCTCCGGCAACGGGACGGGCGCGACCCGGGACATCCCGGCACCGGCTCGATCATGATCGCCCCATGACCACTCCGCAGAGCGGCCTCTTCGCCCTGGGGACGGCGTCGCACACGTACCTGCAGTTCGACCTCCGCGACCGCGGTGCCGCGCGCGACCTGCTCATCGCCGCCGCCTCCCTGCGTGAGCCGCGCACCACCATCGGCGGCGTCAACCTGGTCGCGGGCTTCCGCCCCGAGCTGTGGCGTGAGCTGCTGCCCGATGACGCCCCTCCAGGCGTGGAGGGGTTCAACAGCGACCTGCTCGGGCCAGACGGCTATGCCATGCCCGCGACCCAGCACGACGCCGTGCTGTGGCTCTCCGGCAGCGCCTATGACGTCATCTTCGACGCGGCGCGCGATGCCATCGCCGCGCTGCACAGCGCCGCGTCGGTTGCCGACGAGGCGGTGAGCTGGCCCTACCGGCATGACCGCGATCTCACCGGTTTCATCGACGGCACCGAGAACCCCAGCCTGATGGACGCGCCCCAGGTCGCGTTGATTCCCGACGGGGGCCCCGGTGCGGGCGGCACCGTGCTCCTGCTGCAGACGTGGAGCCACGACAGCACCGCGTGGGAGTCACTGCCGGGCGCCGAGCAGGAGCGGGTGATGGGGCGCGCCAAGGACGACAGCGCCGAGCTCGATGACCAGGCACCCGAGTCCCATGTGGCGCGCACCGACCAGGACCGTTTCGGCAAGGTCTTCCGGCGCAACATGCCGTACGGGAACGCCGGCGACCACGGCACCATGTTCGTGGGCTTCAGCGCCGAGCAGCGGCGGCTGGCGGCGATGCTGGAGAGCATGGCGGGAGTGAACGACGGCGCTCGCGACGCGCTCACCCGCTACGCGCGGCCGTTGACCGGCGCCTACTACTTCGTGCCCTCGACAGAGGGCCTGCGCAGGTGCATCGACCTGTAGCTGGGCATGGCGGCGCCGGTGAGCCAATGCCTCGCAACTCAGCGGGACCGTAGACTGCAGCCCTGTGTCTGACGCCGATGCCCCGCTGCCCGCCCTGCGGGAACGCCTCAGCGACCTCGACAAGAGGATCGTCGAGCTGATCGCCGAGCGCTTTCGGGTGGTTGCCGGGGTGAGCAGGGAGAAGGCGAGCTCCGATGCCGCCATCCGTGATCCCGAGCGAGAGCGCCAGGTCATCGAAGCGGTGGAGCAGATCGCTCGCGCTGAGGGCGCGCCCGTCAACCTGGTTCGCCGCATGTACCGTGATCTGCTCGGCGAGTCGGTGAGCCGCCAGGTCGCCAGCCAGACCGGGCACGCGCGCCACGAGCGCATCCGCGTGGCCGTTCAGGGAGCGGAGCTCACGTTCGGCGCGCTGGCCGCTCAGAAGTACCTCGCGGGCAGCGAGCGCGACGGCGAGCTCGTCGCCTCACGCACCCATCAGGCAGCCGTCGCCGCCCTCCGAGCCGGCGACGTGGACCTCGCCATCCTGCCCATCGAGAACACCATCGCCGGGAGCATCAACGAGGTCTACGACCTCCTCCGCGAGAACGACGTGTCGATCGTCGGCGAGGAGACGTGGAGCGTCGACCATTGCCTCGCGGGCGTCGGCGAGATCCCGCTCGGCGCCATCAGGCATGTGCTCTCCGATCTCGACGGGTTGGAGCAGTGCTCCGCGTTCGTCCAGGCGATGTCGAGAGCCAGCCCTGTCCTCCATTTCGATGCCGGCGAGGCGATGCGCACGGTGGCGCATGACGGCGATCCCACCCAGGTGGCCATCGGCGCGCCGGAAGCGGCCGCGGCGCACGGGTTGCAGGTGCTGCGCCGGGGCATCACCAACCAGCCCGAGAACTACACGCGCTTCGTCGTCCTCGCCCGCCACCCGGTCGCCGTTCCTCTCAATGCGCCGTGCAAGACCAGCCTGATCTTCGTGACCCGCCACGAGCAGGGCGCGCTGATGCGGTCCCTCGATGTGATCGGCAGCAGCGGCCACTCCATGACCAAGCTCGAGTCACGACCCCGCCCCGGACGTCCCTGGGAGTACATGTTCTTCCTCGACTTCGAGGGCAACGTCGCCGACCCCCGCACCACCAGCGCGCTCGACGACCTGCGCTCGACATCCCTGCACCTCAAGGTGCTGGGGAGCTACCCGGCGAAGACGACCAGGGTCGATGTCCAGCCCGGCAACGCCACGCCTCTGGTCTCCGAGCCCGCCGGCGTCGATGTGCTCGAGGCCGTCGTGACGGGAGGGCCGCACGTCAAGGCGTCGAGCAACTACCGGCTCGCCGGACGCGCCGCGCGCGCCGCCGACACCGTGATCCCGGTGGGGGGGATCCTGGTTGGAGGAGCGGGTTTCGTGGTCATGGCCGGCCCCTGCTCGGTGGAGTCCGCGGAACAGATCACCACCACCGCCAAGGCGGTGCGCGAGGCGGGTGCGCAGATTCTTCGCGGCGGGGTGTTCAAGCCGCGCACCTCGCCCTACGCCTTCCAGGGCATGGGATGGGAGGGGCTCGAGCTCCTCGCCGCGGCAGGGAGGGCCTGCGGCATGCCCATCATCAGCGAGGTCATGGCGGTCGACCAGGTCCATCGCATGGCCGAGCTGGTCGACGTTCTCCAGGTCGGCGCCAGGAACATGCAGAACTTCGACCTCCTCCGCGAGCTCGGCAAGGTGGACCGCCCCATCCTCCTGAAGCGCGGCCTCTCCAGCACCATCGAGGAGTGGCTGGGCGCGGCCGAATACATCCTGGCGATCGGCAACCAGCAGGTGATGCTCTGTGAGCGCGGCATCCGAACCTTCGAGACCAGCACGAGAAATACGCTGGACCTGTCGGCGATCCCTGTGCTCCGGGAGCGCACCCACCTCCCCGTCATCGTCGACCCCAGTCACGGCACCGGCTACCGTCCCTACGTTGCCCCCATGGCCAGGGCGGCGCGGGCGGCGGGCGCGCACGGGCTTCTCATCGAGGTCCACCCCGACCCGGACAAGGCGCTGTCGGATGCGGCCCAGAGCCTGTCGTTCGGAGACTTTCTCGGTCTCATGCGCAGCCTGGAGGCGGTCGGTCCCGCCGCCTGACACCTCAGCCTCCCGGGCGCTCGACCCACAGGAAGCTGGTGAAGTTCTCGTCGAGGTCCTGGAGGTCATCCTCGATGACGCGCAGGCTGTACAGGTCCGCGAGAACCCTGCTCCCCATGGTGGCGACGCTGTCCGGCAGCGAGCCGGCTCCGAGAAGCTCCGCCACCTTGGCGTGGTCGATCATGTCGCCCTCCCCGCTGGTCTGGCGGAGCTGCGGGTACCTGCTCCCCAGGCTGGTGCGGCACTGGGCGAGGACCTGCGGATGCGTCATGACGGTGTCGACGGCGGCAACGTCTGCGCGGGGCGACACCATCAGCGCGTGGGAGATCTTGATGGCGAACTCCTCGACGATGGCGAAGCGATAGCGCGCCATGGCGTCGACGGACTCGCGGACCATCCCCCCGGCGGAGTTGTGGATGGCGAACTGGCCGCGATCGACCCGCCCCTCGTGGAGCGCTCGCAGCACCCTCTCCGTGGTGTGCAGGTAGACGAGCTCGTGGGGGACATCGGGCGTCCGGCTCATGAAGTGACGCGCCGCCTCCTCGTTGAAGCTGCCCCGGCCGCCCTGGATCCCGATCACCATCCGGTCCGTCACCACGCGGTTGGGGAGGAGCTGATCGAAGACCGAGTCCTGTGCCTCCGAGAGGCGCACGCGCATGGCGCCGGTGAACGGGTTGCGCGTCTGGAGATCGACGAAGAGCTGCTCGGTGTCGTGGGCCACCTGGGCGGTGATGTCGTGAAGCATCTTGGTCCCCAATGTGTCGATCGCGGTCGGGGTGAAGCCGAAGCGCTCCAGCGTCCGGCCGACGGAGTGGGTCACGCCCTGGCTCTCCGCGGCAAGGCGGTCGTGCTCGTCCGCGCTCATCAGCACCACCGCCAGGCCCTTGCTCGCGAAGTACTCGTGCCACCGCGCGAACCCGGCCTCCGCCATCCGGTAGCGGTCGAGAACGATGGTCTGTCCGGCCAGGCCGCCGACCGCCACGCTGTCGGGACCGAACATGGGATGGGTGAGCATCGCCTGGTGCGGGGCCGGCAGAAGGCGATCGAACACGTCGCGCGGATGCACCTTGACGGAGAGCACGTCGACCAGCGTCGGAGCTCTCGCGGACTCGGCGAAGTACGGCAGGTGCTCTCGCAGCGTTGCCTCGAACGCTGAGATGGGCACGCAGTAGAAGATCACGTCGCACGACAGCGCGGAGCGCAGTGACCCCACCGCGAATCCCTGCCCCGCCGCGTGCTCGCGAATCTCGGGCGCGGAGTCGTAGACGGCGACATCCCAATCGTCACGGAGCATCGACGCCCACAGCCGTCCGAAACGGCCGAACCCGACGACGGCAACGGTCGTCGGAGGAGCGTCGCCCATGTCAGCGGCATTCTACGGAGCCCTGCTGACACGAGCTCGGTCAGGCGATCCCGACCACCGTCGTCGAGCTGCTGAGGATGGTGGCCACGTGACCGCTGGCCGGGTCCACCACCACCACGGAGCTGGTCGAGGCGCCGTTGGCGCCGGCAACCGTACGCGTGCCCAGGATGAGCCCCGTGTTCAACCAGGCGACCGGGGCCAGTCCGAGGGGGCCGATGGCGCGCGCGTCCCCGGTGCTCACGTCCATGACATGCAGTGTCGTCACCGGCCTCCAGTCCGGACCGCCGCATCCTCCCGCGTCCTTCGGCACCGTGGCGTAGGCAACCGTGGAGCCGTGGAAGGTGGCGTCGCCGCCGCTGGTCGTCCCCGACAGCGCGTACCGCGCGGTGAGATGCAGGCTGGTGAGGAAGTCGATGCTCGCGGATCCTCCGGTCGAGGACACCTTGAAGCACGCCGCTGTGCCGTCCGCCCCGATGCCGGACAGCGGGCAGGTGTCGGACGCCGTCACCGGTGTGGCGGTGCCGGTGACGGGGTCGATGACGGCGGAGTATCCGGCGGTCATCTCCATGTCGAAGGGCGTGCCGCAACCGCAACCGCCGAGTGGCTGCCGCTCGACGAGGATGCCCTGGGCCGTCCACGCGATCGGGTAGTACTGCCAGGACGGGGGCGCGTCCGCGCTGGGATGGGCGGGATCGGAGTCGCGCTGAGCGACCAGCTGGGTCGCCTCAGCGCCGCCGCCGCGGTAGAGGCGGTTGCTGGCCACCCCGTGCCCATCCTGCGTGGTGGTGGAGAAGGCCCACTGGGAGCCGTCTGGCGACACCACCACCCTGCCGTTCTGCGTGGCCGGGACGGTGGCGAGCGTGCTCACCGCTCCGCTGGTGCCGAGACGCTGCAGGCTGCCGCCGGTGACCCAGTACGCGGCACCGCCTCCCGCCCCGACGGTCCAGCGTGCGTCGGCGGGGACCGCCGCAGAGGCCAGGACGGTGCCCCTGGTGCTGACCAGCGTGACCTGGAACGTCGGACCTGAGACGTTGCTCTCGGCGGCGGTGACCACCACCTGCGGAGGCGGAGGCGGTGGCGCCGGGGCGGGGGTCGCCGCCGGGGTGGCCCGCGAGGGAGACGGAGGCGGCGACGACGCGGCGGCGGGCGGCGTCGGTGCGGGCGTGGCGGTGGCGGCGGTGGCGCTCTGCCTCGAGGCCAGCAGGGCGGCCGCGGTGGAGGTGTTGCGCTGTGCCGGGCCGAGGACGGTGGCGGTGACCCCGCAACCGGTCGCCGCCAGGCCGGTGGCGACGATCAGGGTGAGGCGCTTGGCGTTCACGAGGTGCTCCCTGGTGCGGGTCGAGTCGGCGCGAGTGGCGCGTCTGACCCTGCAACGGGGATGGACGACCGAGGGATACGCCGCTCAGCGCCTCCCGGCGCCGCACCGCGAGCCGGCGCGCCTCACACGGTGGCGGATTCGATGCGCCCCGGCGTGCGCGCTCGGTCGACCACGGGAGGAGGAGGAGGCGGCGGCGGCGGCGGCTCCGACACGCCGACGAGGCGGTCGAGGACGACGAAGGCGCTGTCGCGGAGCAAGCGGGCGGTCCGCCACACCGCGGAGGTTGCATCCCTGCCGGCCGGCTCGAGCTCCATCTCGGCGAGCGACCACACGGCGGTGCGCGCCAGCACTCGAGCGGCCTCCCAGTGGCGGCGGGCGCGAGGTCCGACGACGCGGTCAGCAGCGTCTCTGCCCGCCAGGCACGCTCCCGTGATGCCCGCGATGCCGAGCGCCCCGGTGACGGTTTCCGCGGTGCGATGGTCGTCGACGGGACGCACCAGCACCTGGCCGTACGCATCCATGGCGGCGACGGCGGCATCGAGAGCGCCGGCGCGGCCCGCGGCGACGGACGCGGCCAGGTCCGGCCGGCCGGCGGCGGCCAGCCAGGTGGGCAGTGCCACGGAGACCATCCAGTCCCAGAGGATCTGGCGGCGCAGCACCTCGTCCTGGTCACCGCCCCGAGTGCCGATCATGCGTGCGGCGAGCGCCGCCAGGTGCTGGCGATCGGCGCCGTCCAGGGCATCGTTGAAGGAGCGGATGAAGGTTGCGATCACCGGGGATGCCGACCGGGGGTGGTCGCTGTGCTTCTCTCCGGCCATCCAGGCGACCAGCTCCATGGTGCACACGCCATCCTGCGGGCTGCGGTGGCGGCCCCTCTCCAGGCGGACGATCTCGGCGAGCTCGCGAAAGAGTGTCCTGGCCATGATCCTCTCCCTGCCGGTCGGCGAATCCTCCCCGACTCTGCCACGGGCGGAGGCCGGACGCACGCATCGCCGGCCGATCGTGGATGCGGAGATGATGCGGAGATGAGCGAGGCGGGCGCCGTGGTGGTCGGGGCGGGCCCCAGTGGCGCCGCCACGGCCCTCGTGCTCAGCCGGGCCGGACATCCGGTGACCGTTCTCGACCGCGCTCGATTCCCTCGCGACAAGGCGTGCGGCGAGGGGCTGATGCCGCCGGGGGTCGGGGTGCTTCGCCGCCTCGGTCTGCTCGACGACGTTCTCGCCACCTCGGCGCCATCGATCCGCGGCGTCCTCTACACCCACGGCGGCGATTCACCGCGCGCGTACGCCCCGTTCCCGCCGCCGCGCCACGGCGGTGAGCGGTGGGGCCTGGGGGTGCGCCGGACGGTCTTCGACTCGGTGCTGGTCGACGCGCTCCGACAGGCCCCGCGGGTGACGCTTCTCGAGGGCGTTCGCGCCAGCGGCATCGTCCGTGACGGCTCGGGGCTGGTCACGGGGGTGACCACCGACCGCGGTCCCGTGCTGGGCCGTGCCGTGGTGGCCGCCGACGGCCTTCACTCCACGGTGCGGGCGGCCGCGGGCCTGACCAGGCCCGCCCGCGGCGGCGGGCGCTATGGCCTCGCCGGGCACTGGCGGGTCGACCTCGGCGGCCTGGATCGGATCACGGTGACCTTTGCCGAGGAGCAGGAGTGGTACCAGGCTCCGGTGGGCACGGAGCTGCTCCTCGTCTCCACCCTCGGCCCGAGGTCGCGCATCGGGGTGACCGCCCGTGACTACGAGGCCGCGGCTCGCGCCGCCCTTCCGGAGCTGCGCACCGCGGAGCTCGCCGTCCCCCCGCTGGCCGCCGGTCAGTTCCGGCAGCGTCCGGGCTCGGTCGCGCACGCGGGCCTGTTCCTGGTCGGGGACGCGGCCGGCTACGACGACCCCACCACCGGCGAGGGCATCGGCATCGGCCTGCTCCTCGCCGAACGCCTCGGCCTCCACCTCGCCGCCCAGCTCTCCGGCGAGCTCGACCGCAGCACCGCCGAGGCACGCTACCGCCGCGATCACGCGCAGCTCTGGCGCGATCGGAGCCGCGTCACCGCGCTGGCGTTGGTGATGGCGCGGCGCCCCTGGCTGAGCCGGCGTGCGGTGGCCCGAGCCGGCGCCAGGCCCCAGGCCCTCCGAGCCCTGCTCGGAATCAACTGCGGCTACTGGGGCTTCGGCAGGCTCACCCCGCGCGACTGGGCCAGCCTCGCGGGATTCTGACTGCGCCGGCCGGGCCGGGGCACGAACCGGGGCACACCGGCGAACGCCTCGCGGTAGCCGGGCAGGCGGTCGAGCAGAGCCTCCTCGGCGCGGATGCGCGGCCACAGCACCAGCGCATCGGCCAGTGAGAGCCACGCCGCCTCGCCAAACGCTCCCACCGCGACCGGCAGGCAGGCGAACTCGAGCGCCACCGCCGTGTAGTTGGGGTGGCGCATCCATCGGTACGGTCCCGAGGTGATCACCTCCGTCGACGGCGACACGTGGGCGGTGACGTTCCAGCTCTGCCCGAGCTCGTGGATCACGCTCAGGCGCAGCCCCACCGCGGCGGCCAGCCCCGCCAGCGCCACGGCCTCCACCGCGGCCGGGACTCGGCGATGGCGTCGCGGCCATCCCGCGGTCACGAAGAGCGCGGCATGGGTGGCCACCATGAGCGGATAGGTTCCCGGCGACGCCGCCACCCCCTGCCCGCTACGGGCGCGGTTGCGTGCGGAGCGGCGCAGCTCGGCGAGACGCTGGGCGGCGAGGAGAGCCACCAGCGCGGTTCGGGTGCGCCGGTTCAGCAGCCCCACTCCAGCTCCAGGAGCTCGACGGTGAGGCCGGGACCGAATCCGATGATCAGGCCGCGGCCGGACGGCGACGGCGGCGAGGTCGCCAGCTCCTCGAGCACGAAGACGATCCCTGCCGACGAGGTGTTGCCGGTGGTGCGCAGCACCGCTCTGGTGGCGGTCAGCTGGGTCTCGCTCAGCATCAAGCACGTCTTGACGGCGTCGACGATGGCGCGCCCACCGGGGTGCAGGGCGATCGCGTCCAGCCCGGCGGCACCGCCGCCACCGCGGAAATCCTTGACCAGCGCGGGCAGCTCCGACGCCAGGATCGCCGGCAGCCGTCGCGAGAGGATGACCCGAAAGCCATCGTCCGCGAGGTCGTACCCGAGCGCGTCGACGCTGCCCGGCACGAGCACGCTGCGCACACGACCGATCCGCAACCCTGGCGTCGGAGTGCCGCCGCCGCCGTCCAGCACGATGGCCCCGGCGCCGTCACCGAACACCAGCGCGCTGAGCAGGTTGTCGAGGGAGTGGTCGCCGGGGCGGAATGTGAGGGATGGCAGCTCGACGGCAACGACCAGAGCCTGCTCGCCGGGATGGGTGCGCACCCAGTCGGCGGCACGGGCCAGCCCGCCCGCGCCCCCCGCGCAGCCCAGCTGCAGGAGGGGCATCCTCCAGACGTCCGGGCGAAGTCCGAGGCGGGGGACGAGATGGGCGTCGAGCCCGGGAAGGATGAACCCGGTGCAGGACGCCACCACCAGCAGACCGATGCGGTCGCGCCGGCCGCCCGCGCTGGCGATGGCTCGCTCGGCGGCGGCGAGCGCGAGGTCCGGAGCGGCCTGCGCGTAGCGCGCGGTCTGGTCGCCGAGCGACAGCGCCTCCACCATCTCCGCCGGTTCTCGCAGCAGATGGCGAAAGCCCTCGTCGAGAGGGTCGACGAGCAGTGAGGTCCGTCGCGCCAGCTGCGGCCAGATGCGGGGCAGAACCTCGACCACGTCCTCGCGGCTCACCCGGCGCGGCGGCGTCGCCGTGCCCAGCCCCGCAAGCCGGACGACTCCGCCGCGATCGGATGAGCCACGCTGCGCGGCCGACGTGCGGCGAGCGGGGACGGTGGTGGTCACAACGGCTGTCATAGCACGTCGGGCCTCCGCCCCTCATGTCGGTGAGGCGGTAAGGTGGACCGCGATGGACGACGAGGCGGTGATTGTCCGGGCGTCCGGACGGGACGTCCCGATCACCAGCCCGGGCAAGGTCTTTTTCCCCGAGCGGGGCGACACCAAGCTCGACCTGGTGCGCTACTACCAGGCCATGGAGGAGCCGTTGCTACGCGCCATGGGCGACCGGCCGGTGCTGCTGCAGCGCTTTCCCAATGGTGCCGGCGGCCCGTCCTTCTTCCAGAAGCGCGTGCCCGACTCCCGCCCCGACTGGCTGCAGACCACCGTCGTCAGCACCCCCAACGGCACCACCTCGCAGGCGCTGGTCGCCGCCGACCTCGCCCACGTGCTCTGGGCGGTCAACCTCGGCTGCCTCGGGTTCCACGTGTGGCCGGCCAAGGCGTCCGACCCCGAGCGCGCCGACGAGCTCCGCATCGACCTCGATCCCACCCCCGGGGTCACCTTCGCGATGGTGCAGGAGGGGGCGCGTGAGGTGCGCAGGCTGTTCGACGAGCTCGACGTCGCCTGCCTTCCCAAGACGACCGGCAATCGCGGCATCCACGTGTACGCGCGCCTGCAACCGCGCTGGACCTCGTACCAGGTGCGGTCCGCCGCGGTCGCCGTCGCCCGCGAGCTGGAGCGGCGCCGGCCCGAGCTGATCACCGCGGCATGGTGGAAGGAGGAGCGCGGCCGCCGCGTCTTCGTCGACTTCAACCAGAACGCGCCCCACAAGACCATCTTCGGCGCCTGGTCGGTGCGGGCGCGGCCGGGCGCGCAGGTGTCGACGCCCTTCGCGTGGGACGAGCTCGGCGACATCCACCCCGACGCCCTGACCATCGCCACCGTCCCCCAGCGCGTGGCCCGCGATGGCGACCCGTGGGCGCCGATGTCCGGCGCCCCGCAGTCGCTGGAGCCGCTGCTCGCCATGCACGAGCGCGACGTCGCCGCCGGCCTGCCCGACGCCCCCTGGCCGCCGCAGTACCCCAAGATGCCGGGCGAGCCCTCCCGCGTGGCGCCGAGCCGCGCACGCAAGGTCACCGAGGCCTGACCGACCGCGTCCTTGCCGTTCGCCGGCGCGCTGATCGATCATCATGGCGGCGCACGACGGTGGACCAGCACAGCGGAGGCGGCTTTTCTTGGGGTGTCCCCAGTGTGGCGCCGACAATCGCGCCGGCAGCAGGTTCTGCAAGCGCTGCGGGGTGGCGCTGGTCCGGGCCTGCGCCACCTGCGGGACCCCGCTCGACGCGGGCGCACGGTTCTGCGACCAGTGCGGCGCCCCCGCTGACTCAGCCATCGCGTCGTCGGACGTGCGCCGGCCGGATGGGGGTGGCCGGCAGCCGCCCACCGCGCAGCGCCGGCTGGTGTCGATCCTCTTCGCCGACCTGGCCGGGTTCACCCAGGCCAGCGAGAAGCGCGACGCCGAGGACGTGCGCGAGCTGCTCACCCGCTATTTCGACGGCTGCCGGGCGGTGATCGGACGCTACGGTGGCACCGTCGAGAAGTTCATCGGTGACGCGGTGATGGCGGTCTGGGGCACGCCGGTGACCCAGGAGGACGACGCCGAGCGGGCGGTGCGCGCCGCCCTCGACCTCGTCGAGATGGTGGCGACGCTGGGCGCGGACGTGGACATCGACACGCTGCGGGTCCGCGCCGGCGTGCTCACCGGAGAGGCTGCCGTCACCCTCGGTGATTCGGCGCAGGGGATGGTCGCGGGGGACATGGTCAACACCGCCTCGCGGATCCAGACGGCGGCGGAGCCGGGGACGGTGCTGGTCGGCGATTCCACCCGCCGCGCCACCGAGGCGGCGGTGGAGTACGAGGATGCCGGTGACCGTGCGCTCAAGGGCAAGGCCGACGCGGTCAAGGTGTGGCGCGCGGTGCGCGTCGTCGGCACCCGGCGCGGAGCGCTGAGGTCCGCGGGCTTCGAGGCGCCGTTCTCGGGACGCGATCGCCAGCTCCGCCTCGTCAAGGACCTCTTCCATGCCGCCGCCGACGAGCGCGCCGCCCACCTCGTCTCCGTCGTCGGCGTCGCCGGCATCGGCAAGTCGCGCTTGGCGTGGGAGTTCTGCAAGTACATCGACGGCCTCGCCTCTGAGGTGTTCTGGCATCAGGGGCGCTGCCTCGCCTACGGCGAGGGGGTCACCTACTCGGCGCTCGCGGACATCGTGCGCATGCGCACCGGCATCACCGAGGGCGAGCCGCTGGCCTCCGCCATGGCCAAGCTGCGCGCCACCCTCGCCGAGAACGTGCCCGACCCGGAGGAGCAGCGCTGGGTCGAACCCCGTCTGGCCCATCTGCTCGGTCTCGAGGACCGTGCCGCGACCGACCGTGACGACCTCTTCGGCGCCTGGCGGCTCTTCTTCGAGCGCCTCGCCGAGCAGTCGCCGACGGTCCTGGTCATCGAGGACCTGCAATGGGCCGACGCCTCGCTGCTCGAGTTCATCGAGCACCTGCTCGACTGGTCGCGCAACCACGCGCTCTACGTGATCACGCTGGCGCGTCCCGAGCTGTCCGAGCGACATCCCACCTGGGGTGGCACACGCAGCTTCACCTCGCTGCTCCTCGACCCGCTCAGCGACGAGGTGATGCGCGTGCTGCTCTCCGGGCTGGTGCCCGGCATGCCGGAGGAGCTGCGCGGCCGCATCGTCGACCGCGCCGCCGGCGTGCCTCTGTATGCCGTCGAGACGGTGCGCAGCCTGGTCGACCGGGGGCTGCTCGTGCCCGAGGGCGCGGGCTTCCGGGTGACCGGTTCGGTCGACACACTCGAGGTCCCGGAGACTCTGCACGCGCTCATCGCGGCCCGGCTCGACGGGCTTCCCGAACCGGAGCGGCGGCTGCTCCAGGACGCCTCGGTGCTGGGCAAGACGTTCAGCTCCGAGGCGGCGGCGGCGGTGGGCGACATCGACCCGGCCGGCGCCCGCTCGCTGCTCACCGACCTGGTGCGCCGCGAGGTGCTCACGCTGCAGTCCGATCCGCGCTCGCCCGAGCGCGGCCTCTATGCCTTCGGGCAGGACCTGATCCGCTGGGTGGCCTACGAGACCCTCTCGCGGCAGGACCGCAAGCGCCGTCATCTGGCCGCCGGAGAATGGCTCGAGGACGCCTGGGGCAAGACCGACGGTGACGTCGTCGAGGTGGTCGCCTCCCACTTCCTCGAGGCCTACCGGCTCGCCCCCGCCGATCCCGACGCGGCCCGGATCCGCACCAAGGCGGCGGAGATGATGACCCAGGCGGCGGAGCACGCGGCCTCGCTGGCCGCCAACCCGGAGGCGCAGCACTACTTCGAGGAGGCGCTCCACCTCGTCGAGGGAGCGCAGCGCCAGGCGGAGATCCACGAGCGCGCCGCCGAGATGGCGCTGCTCGGCGGTCGTATCGATGAGGCGGCGGAGCACTTCGAGCAGGCCATCACCCTGTTCGGGGCCGCTGGGCTGGCCCACCCCGCGGCTCGTGCCTCGGCACGCTCCGCGGAGATCACCCGCATGCGCGGCGACGTCGACACCGCGATCGCCCGCATGGAGGACGCCTTCGCCATCCTGTCCGCCGACCCCGGGGACGCCGACCTCGCCGCGCTGGCCGCGCAGCTGGGCCGGTTCCACTTCTTCGTCGGCAACATGGACCTGGCCAGCGCGCGCACCCGCGTCGCGCTCGACATCGCCGAGCACATCGCGCTGCCGGGGGTGATCTCCAACGCGCTCAACACCCTCGGCGTGGTCGCCGCCGCGCGCGGCAATCGCGAGGAGGGCGTGGCCATGCTCACCCACGCGCTCCAGGTCGCGCTCGACCACGACGTCCCCTCGGCGGCGCTGCGCTCCTACTGCAACGTCGCCGACAGCCTGTCACGCGTCGACCGCGACCTCGACGCCATCGCGGAGCTGCGCAGCGCCCTGCTCCTGGCCCGCAAGATCGGCGACCGCGTCAACGAGGGATACGTGCTCTCCGAGCTGCTGGGAGCCCTCTACCGCACCGGCCAGTGGCACGAGGTCACCGATCACCTGGGATCGATGTCACACGCCGAGCTCACCAGCGGTGAGTTCCTCTCCGTCGCGGAGGCGGCGACGCATCTGCACATCCATCGTGGCCAGATCGACGCGGCGGTGCAGCTCCTCGCCGACTGCGACGCGTGGGGCACGTCCTCCGACATGCAGACGCTCTCCACCCATGCCGCGCTGGTCATCGCCGTCGACACCGCCACCGGTCGCTACACCACGGCGCTGGAGGCGGTGCGCCGGCTGCTCGAGGACGCCTCCATCGTGCTCACCGACGAGGCGGTGAAGAAGGCCTTCGTCGACGGCATGGAGGCGGGCGTGCGCAGCGGTCGCATCGAGGAGGTGGAGCGCACCCTCGACGGGGTCGACGAGCGCCACGCTCCGCAGCGGCCGCCGTTCGTGACCGCGCACGCCGCGCGCTTCCGCGGCCGGCTGGCGGTGCTGCGTGGCGACGCCGGGGCGGCCGAGGCCGCGTACCTCCGGGCGGCGCAGATCTTCGAAGAGATCACCTCTCCCCTCTGGCTGGCGGTCACCCGGCTCGAGCTCGCCGAGGCGCTCTCCGGAGAGGGTCGCCGCCGCGAGGCCCAGCCGCTCCTCGACCAGGCCCGCTCCGTCTTCGAGGAGCTCGAGGCAGCTCCCTGGATGGACAGATGCGACCGCGTGGCCGTGCTCTCGACGGCCTCCTGACGCCATGAGGATCGCCACCTGGAACGTCAACTCGCTGACCATGCGCCTGCCCCGCGTCCTCGACTGGCTGGAGAGCACCCGCCCCGACGTGCTCTGTCTGCAGGAGACCAAGGTCGCCGACCAGCTCTTCCCCCGCGCCGAGCTGGCGGCGCTCGGCTATGACGCCGCCACCCACGGGGCCGGTCAGTGGAACGGCGTGGCCATCATCTCCACCGTCGGGCTCGCGGCCGTGCGCCGGGGATTCCCCGGCGAGCCCGGGTTTCCCGATCCCGAGGCTCGGGCCCTGGCGGCCACCTGCGGGCCGGTGCGGGTGTGGTCCCTGTACGTTCCCAACGGGCGCACCGTCGACAGCCCGCACTTCGCGTACAAGCTGTCCTGGCTGAGCGCGCTGCGTGAGGCCCTCGCCGCCGAGGCGGCGGACGCGGCTCCGCTGGCGGTCTGCGGTGACTTCAACGTCGCCCCGACCGACAGTGACGTCTGGGATCCGGCCGCGTTCATCGGCTCCACACATGTCACCGCTCCGGAACGCGCCGCCGTCACCGCCCTCCTCGAGCTCGGTCTCACCGATGTCACGGCGCGGGCCCTCAAGGGCCCGCAGCCCTTCACCTACTGGGACTACCGGGGTGGCAACTTCCATCGCGGCCTGGGCATGCGCATCGACCTGGTCCTGCTCAGCGCCGGCCTGGCCGCGCACATCAGCGACGCGTACGTCGACCGCGACGCCCGCAAGGGCAAGGCACCATCCGACCATGCCCCGGTGGTCGTCGACGTCGACCTCGGCGCCGGCTGAGCGCCGCCCTCAACCGCTGCTGCGCGCGGCGCGTCGTGAGATGGGGTCGAGCGCGTAGTACACGGCCAGCAGCGCGTGAAACGCCAGGCAGGCAGACGCTGAGATGAAGGCGATGGCGACGGTGATGGTGTAGAGCGCGCCGCCCACCGTGAAGAGAACGGTGGCGATGCCGCGCTGCGCCTCCGGGAAGTGCGGTGAGAGGAGCCTGCGGCCCCGCGACGCGTAGACCCACAGTGCCGACCAGGCGTACGCGTTGATCGCCATCACCGCGCTGTAGAACACCGCCGCCGTCTGGGCGCCCTGCCCCTTCTGCAGAGCCTGGCCGAAGATGCCGGTCGGGTAGGGGATGAAGACCACCGTCATGAGCAATGCGAGGTTGAGGTAGACGAGGCCGCGGTCGACCCGTTCGAAGTGGGCGAAGATGGAGTGGTGGTTGAACCACATGATGCCGATGACGGCGAAGCTGACCACGTAGGCGGCGAATCCCGGCCAACGATCGGCGAGCTGCTGGGCCAGGTGGTTGTAGTCACCCGGCTGCGCGATGGTCAGCACCAGCAGCGTGATGGCGATGGCGAAGACGCCGTCGCTGAGAGCTTCGAGGCGCTGCTTGCTCACCGCCCGGATCCTACCGGCCCTTCGAGGAGGATGGCGCCATGGCGGGCGCGCGGACCACCAACCCATCGGAGGACGCCTGGGGCGCGCGGTGACGCTGCCTCATTGCTGGGGTACGCGGCTGCCCTGCGCTCAACGGTGGACGGCAACCTCGACACCGATCAGGCGTTGCGCGCACCGTAGCGATTCCTCGACGCTCGCGGCGTCGGGTCCCCGGGCGACGACGAAGCCGAGATATCGATCACCTTCGGGGAGTGATTCCACCGCCTGGCCGACCGGGATGGTGAGGTCCACGGCGGTGACACCCGGCACCGCTGCCGCCTCGCGCGCGCCGGACACCCGGTGCAGGACGCCGGCGCTGGGCACGGGCAGCATGAGAACCCCGGCTCCTCCGGGAGCCAGCCCAGGCCGCCCCAGGGGCATCCCCAACGCATGGCGGAGGATCAGCTCCTCGAGGGACATCTCGTGCTCTCCATCGAGAATGCGCAGCGCCGACGAGCATCGGCCGCCGATGGATCGTGCCGCCACCTCGAGGAAGACGGCCCCGCTGGCTGCCAGGCGCAGCTCGGCGTGGATCGGACCGTCCACGAGGCCCAGGGCGTGCAGCGCCTCGCGGGTCACCGCCACGGCATCATCGAGCATGGCGGGGTCATGTCTCGATGGGGTCACATACAGCGTCTCGGCGAAGAATGGCCCGTCGAGCGGGTCGGGCTTGTCGAAGACGGCCAGCACCGTCAACTCCCCGCCGCTGAGCAGCCCCTCGATGGCGATCTCGGCACCGGCGATGAACTCCTCGATCAGCAGGGGTGGATCGCCGTCGGGACCGCACAGCCCGGGGCGGCGCAGCAGCCTGTCGACCCGGATGACCGCGGCAGCCAGCTCCGCGCCGGTGTCCGCGCGGATCACCCCCCGGCTGGCGGCAAGGTTGACAGGCTTGACGACGCACGGCAGCCCCACCGCCGCAGCCGCGTGGGCAGCCGCGGACCCGGTGGCGTCGCCCCGTGCCTCGACCCACCGTGGCTGCCGCACCGATGCCTCGTCGAGCCGCGCGCGCAATCGCCGCTTGTCGCGGGTGGCCCCGACAGCTTCGATCGGGTTGCGCGCGATGCCCAGCGCGGTGGCCAGATGGGCTGCGGTGAGGACGGATGCCTCGTCGACGCCGATGATCGCGTCGACCGGCCATTGCGCTGCAAACGTCGCGGCGCGGACGGCCGCGCGCTGGGGATCGCCGAGGTCGAGGGTGAGCACGCGTCCCTCCATCAGCGCCGCCAGCGTGGGCGCCTCGTCCGAGGCCACCACGCAGTCCAGCCCGAGCCGCTCGGCGGCGCGAAGGAAGGCCGTCGCCCGGTAGGTGGCGGTGGGAAGGACGAGCATGACCCGCTGCGACATGGCGACCAGCCTAGGTCCGCGCCTGCGCCGCCCGCTGCGCGCCGGCTCAGCCGAGGTGTCAGACTCGCTGCGTGAAGCAGCCTCAGGTCAGCGCCACCGCCAACGCGCGCACCCGCATCGAGCAGGTGCGCGCCAACACCAAGCAGCCGGGTGCCGGGCTGCGCATCGCCATCACCGGCCGCCAGGAGGGCGCCTTCGTCTACGACATGCAGCTGGTGGCGGCGGGCGAGGAGCGGCAGGGCGACCTCGTCGTCGAGGAGCTCGAGGGAATCCCCATCCACATCCCCCTCGCCTCAGCGCCGTACCTCGACGGGATCACCCTCGACGCCGATCTGCCCATGGGAGCGGTGCGCGTCATCAATCCCAACCCGCTCTGGCTCGATCCCGTCGCCGAGCGCGTGCAGCGCCTGCTCGACCTGGAGATCAACCCGTCGGTGGCGTCGCACGGCGGCCACATCGACCTGCTCGATGTCGCCGACGGCGTCGCGTTCATCCACATGGGCGGTGGCTGCCAGGGCTGCGGCATGGCCGAGGTCACCCTGGGCCAGGGGGTGCGCGCCGCCATCCTCGACGCCTTCCCGGAGATCCGCGAGGTGCGCGACACCACCGACCACGCCCAGGGCGCCAATCCCTACTACCAGGCCGCCAAGAAGTAGCGCCGCGCTGCCCATGACGGAGAGGATCACGCCGGGAGAGCGATTCGGCGATTCCCGCACCTGGGAGGCAGCTGCCGTCGACGGCCCGCACATCTGGCGAACCCTGGGCTACCGGCGGACGGACTGGCAGCCGGGGTCGACCACGATCGAGTGGACGGCCGTGCCCGAGTACTGCTTTCCCACAGCCGACGGTCCCGTCGTCCAGGGCGGGATGGTGACCGCGCTGCTCGACTCGGCGATGGGCGGAGCATGCTGGACGGTGCTCGACAACGACCAGGTGTTTCTGACCGCCGACCTGCGCGTGGAATTCCTGCGCGCCTCGCGGCCGGGGCTTCTCCGCGCCACCGGGACGGTGGTGCGCCGCACCCGGAGGATCGTCTTCTGTGCCGCGGAGATGTTCGACTCCGCGGATGGCCTGCTCGCCACCAGCCGGTGCACGCAGGTGGTCCTCCCCGACGCCGGTTCCTATGGACGCCACCACGGCGCCGATCGCGGCGGCGCTCCCCCCGAGGACGCTCGTGGCTGACGGCCGCAACCTGGCGCGGCTCGCCGAGGAATCCCTGGAGCGGCTCGGCGACCACGACGCGCTCATCTTCGAGGGCCAGACGTTTCGCTCCGGCGACCTGCACGAGCGCGCCCGCCGTGTCGCCGGAGGGCTTGCCGACCTCGGCATGCAACCCGGAGAACGGGTCGTCGTGCTGATGGCCAACTGTCCGGAGGTCCTGATCGCATACAACGCCATCTGGCGTGCCGGCGCGGTGGTCACGCCGGTGGTGTTTCTCACCAGCGCCGCCGAGCTGGGCCACATCCTGGTCGACTCGGGGGCCGTCGCCGCGGTCACCACCGCCGAGCTGCTGGGCACGGTTCTCGATGCGGCAGCGGGTGCGCCCGCGCTGGCCCACGTCATCGTCGCCGGGCCTGATCCCGAGGCGACGATGGGCAGCGGGGCGCGGCTGGCGGGCTTCCAGGACCTCGAGGCCGCAGAGCCGCGTCCACGCGTGCCCCGGCGGGACGACGAGCTCGCCACCCTCATGTACACGGGCGGCACCACCGGCCGGGCCAAGGGGGTGGCCCTCAGCCACGCCAACCTGTGGTCGTGCGCACGCAGCTCGTGGGAGGCCACTCGTGTGCCCGGCGCCACACGCGTGATCACCCCGCTGCCGCTGTCCCACGCCTACGGGATGATCGTCACCGTCGTCGCCATGCACAGCGATGAACCGGGTGTGGCGGTGGTGCAGCGCTGGTTCAACGCGTCCGAGTGGGTCGCACTCTGCGAACAGCACCGCTCCCAGCGCACCTCCCTGGTCCCCGCCATGATGCAGATGCTCCTCGCCGAGCCCCTCGAGGACGCCGACCTCGAGTCGATGCTCTACGTCGGCAGCGGCGCCGCGCCCCTGCCTCTCGACGTCCTGCGGGAGTTCGAGCGCAGGGTGCCGTCGTGCCAGGTCCTCGAGGGCTACGGCTGCACCGAGACCTCCGCGGTGATCTCCACCAACCCGCCCGGCCGCCGTCGCCAGGGCAGCGTGGGCTTGCCGATCGCGGGCTGCACGGTGCGCATCACCGGCGACGGCGGCGAGGTGCTGCGCGACGGTGACGACGGCGAGATCTGCGCGCGCGGCCCGGGCGTCATGGGCGGCTACTGGAACGCTCCCGAAGAGTCGGCGGCGGTGCTGCGTGACGGCTGGCTGCACACGGGTGACATCGGCCACGTCGACTCCGACGGGTACCTCTACGTGGTCGACCGCAAGAAGGACCTCATCCTGCGTGGTGGCTTCAACGTCTTTCCTCGCGATGTCGAGGATGTGCTCGTCTCCCATCCAGAGGTGGCCATGGCCGGGGTGGTCGGCCGTCCCGACCCGCGCCTGGGTGAGGAGGTGGTCGCCTTCGTGAGCCTGAAGCAGGGGACGGGGGTGGGCGCCGACGAGCTCATCCGCTACGCGCGCTCGCGCCTGTCGGCGACCAAGGCTCCGCGCGAGATCCGCATCGTCGGCAGCATCCCGCTCACCAGCGTCGGCAAGCTCGACCGCAAAGCGCTGCGCGCGCTGGTGGTGGCGGCGCCAGCGACCGCGGACGGGTGAGGTAGGCTGCGTTCCCGTGGATCTGAGCCTCTCCCCAGCGGAGCTGCAATTCCGCGACGAGGTGCGCGCCTGGCTCTCGGAGCACCACCCCGGGCCGGAGCCGCAGCGCACCGAGGAGATCGTGGACTTCCGGCTGCGCTGGCAGCGCACCCTCTTCGACGGCGGCTACGTCGGCATCGCGTGGCCGCGCCAGCACGGCGGCCGCGGCGCCACCCTCATGGAGCAGGCCATCTTCAACGAGGAGATGGTGCGCGCCAAGGCGCCGCCTCCGGCCAACATCATCGGGCTGGTGATGGGTGGCCCGGTGATCATCGCCCACGGCAGCGACGAGCAGCGGGCTCGGTTTCTCGCCCCCATCCTCAACGGCGACGAGGTCTGGTGCCAGGGCTTCAGCGAGCCCAACGCGGGCAGCGACCTGGCGGCCGTGACCACCCGGGCGGAGCCGGTCGACGGGGGCTGGAAGGTCAACGGACAGAAGGTGTGGACCTCGTTCGCGCACCGGGCCACGTGGTGCATGCTGCTGGCCAGGACGGGTGACCAGGAGCGCCATCGCAACCTCACCTACTTCATCTGCAACATGAAGCAACCCGGGGTCGAGGTTCGTCCCCTGCGCCAGGCGACCGGCGACTCCGAGTTCAACGAGATCTTCTTCAACGACGCCACGGTTGCCGACGAAGACAGGGTGGGTGCTGTCGGCGATGGCTGGAACGTGGCCATCACCACCCTGATGTTCGAACGCGCCGGCTTGAGCGCGGCCTCGGCGCTGGCCATCCAGATGGAGCTCGACGAGCTGGCCGCGCTGATCCGCGAACGCGGGCGCCAGGAGGACCCGGTTCTGCGCCGCCGGCTCAGCGCGCTGATCGTCGACACCGAGACGATGCGCCTCAACGGCTATCGCGGGCTCTCGCGCGTCATCGAGCGTGGCGTGCCCGGTCCGGAGGGGTCGCTGGCCAAGATCCAGTGGGCCGACATCAATCAGCGCCTCGGCGAGCTCGCTCTCGACGTCCTCGGCGCCGATGGCCTCGCCGCCGATTCGGTCTGGACGCGACGGATGCTGCGCGCCCGGGCCAACTCCATCGAGGGGGGCACGTCGGAGATCCAGCGCAACATCATCGCGGAGCGCGTGCTCGACCTTCCCAGGATGCGCTGAGAGCAGGCCATGCGATTCGACCTCAGTGACGACCAGCGCGCGGTGCGCGACGCCATCGACGAGCTCTGCCGCGCTCGCTGGGACCCCGCCGCGATGCGGCGCCGGGTCGCGGGCGAGGACGACGGGTCCCAGCTCTGGAGGGAGCTCGCCGGCGCGGGCTGGACCGGCGCCGCGGTGGACCAGAGCCATGGTGGCCAGGGCCTGGGGACTGTCGAGCTCGCCCTGGTGTGCGAGGGACTCGGCAAAGCCCTGGCCCCGGGAACATTCTTCGGCAACGCCGCCGCCGCCGTGCTGGTGCAGAGCGCCGGGGACGAGCAGCAGCGGCAGCGCTGGCTGCCCGGCTTCGCCGCTGGAGCGATGCGCGGCGCCATCGCCATGGTGCAGCCCGACGGCAGCGCGCTGGCCCTGGACGCCGATGGCGCGGCGGCGGTGGTGCTGGTGGGACCGGGGCACGCCACCATCGCCGCCGCGGACTCGTGCAGCTTCGAATCTCTCGACGGTATCGACGTGACGCGCCGGCTCACCCGCGTGCACGCGGCGCAGGCGGAGCCGCTGCCGGGCGACTGCGGCCCCGCCCTCGACCGCCTCGAGGTGGCTATCGGCGCCGAGCTCGTCGGAGTCGCGCAGCGCGCCCTCGACCTGGCCGTCGAGCACGCGCGCACCCGGCAGCAGTTCGGCCGGCCCATCGGGGCCTACCAGGCGGTGTCGCACCGCTGCGCCGACATGCTGCTCGACGTCGAGAGCGCCCGGTCGGCCGTCCTCTGCGCCGCCTGGACGGCCGATCACGACGCCGCGGTCCTCCCCTTCGCATCGTCGGTGGCCAAGATCGCCGCGGCGCAGGGGGCGTGGCGGGTGACCGGGTCGTCGCTGCAGGTGCATGGAGGCATCGGCTTCACCTGGGAGCACGATTGCCATCTGCTCCTCCGCCGGGCAGCGGCGTCGGGCCGGCTGCTCGGTGGCGTCGACTCCCACCTCGATCGGATCTCGGAGCTGCGCGGGCTGGGCCCGCGCTCGACCACGGTCAGCGCGTAGGGTCGCCCGGGTCGACGGGGCCGCGCACGAAGACCGGCTTGCGTCGCAGCTCGGGCAGCACGGTGGGGAGCATCTCCCAGTCCAGCACATCGGAGACGACCCGGCGCGGATGGACGGCTCCGCCCGCCGCCAGGCGCAGGGCCTCCGGGATGTGGGCGCGGGTGCTGTCGCGCCCGAGGTGGAGGGTGAGGCCGGACATGTACATCTCCAACAGCGGCAGCTCGCCCCGGCGGAAGTGATTCCCCGCGCTCTCGCACACCCCCTCGGGCACCAGTGACCGGCACGCCGTGGCCAGGTCGGCGACCCGCCCGGTCGCCTCCACGGCCAGGTCGAAACCGTGCCGCAGCGGCTCCGTCGAGGCGGTGACCTCGGCGCCGTAGCTCTCCGCGATGGCGCGCCGTCCCGCGTCGGGGTCGACGTAGAGCCGCCGCGACGCACCCAGCGCCCCGGCGATGTCGCACGCGTACAGCCCGATGCTGCCCCGGCTCATGATCAGCACCGAGCCTCCGGGCCGTGCCTGCAGCTGGCGCGCCACCATGCCCCACGCCAGCGACCAGTTGTCGCCCGCCGAGGCGAGAGCGACGGGGTCGAGCCCGGTGGGCAGCGGCACCAGCATCGCGTCCGCGAAGGGGACGTGGACCAGGTCGGAGAACAGCCCTCCCCAGTCACCCCCGAGCGGCGCACCGAACATGGCCAGCTCGGCAACCGCCCGGCAGTGGGCCTGCAGGCCGGCGGCGCAGCGGTCGCACTGCCCGCAGGAGATGTGCCAGGGCACCACCACCAGGTCACCGGCGGCCACGTGGGTGATCGCCTCGCCCGCCTCCACCACCTCCGCGACGCACTCGTGGCCGAGGGCGAACGGGGGCTGCAGGGGTGAGCGGCCCAACAGGATGACCAGGTCGACGTCACACGTGGTCGCCGCCACCGGCCGGACGATCGCGTCCGTCGCCGACTGCAGGCGGGGGTCGGGGACATCCCTCCATTCGACGTGCCGCCGGCCCACGAAGGTCAGCGCACGCATCGTGTCACTGCTGCTGCTGTTGCTGCCAGTGCACCGCCACCCCGCGGTGCACCGTCTCCACCTGCTGGTGGGACATGCGGGTGACGCGCACCAGCACCTCCGGGCGGACGCCCTCGGAGGTCCCGTAGAAGAGTCCGCGATGCGGGGCGACGTCGCTGTAGTCGCGCCCGGCCGCGAGGCGGAGGTGCTCCACACCGGTGAAGCCGCCGTGGGTGGGGTCGAGACCCAGCCAGCGGCCGTCCGCGCCGCACACCTCAGCCCAGGCATGGGTCTGGCCTTCGATGAAGGTCTGGTCACCGCCGGGACCGAGGTAGCCGCTGACGTACCTGGCGGGCCAGCCGGCGCCGCGCACCATGGCCAGGAAGAGATGGGTGAAGTCCTGGCACACGCCGGCGCCGCCGGCGAGCAGGTCGTCGATGCTGGACTCCACGGTGGTCGCCCCGGTCACGTAGCGAAGCTCCTTGGGAATGCGCTCCGCGGTGGCGAGCACGGCGTCGTAGCTCACGTCGCCGCCGTTCCACTCTCTCCAGAGGGCGCGCGTGGTCGCGCTCAGCGGCACCCGACGGCTGGGAAGCGCATATTCCAGACGGGGGTCGCCGGCAAGGATGTCGGCTGACCACATGGGCAGACGCCGCCGCCGTGGCTCGCTGTTCTCCACCACGGTGTCGACGACGAACTCCAGCGCCTCGTGCGGGGCGGTGACGTCGACGCGGTGGACGTAGTTGCCGAAGTAGTCGATGCGGCTGCGCGGCACCGCCGCGGGATTGGTCAGCAGCGAGAACGCGATGGTGCGCTGCGAGCCCCGGTCGCGCGGGCGCATGCGCACCTCGTTGTAGGAGAGCGCGACCGAATCCAGGTAGCGCAGAGTGGTGTGATGCCACACCCCGAAGGTCAGCGACTCAGCACCCACGTGTCCTTGCTGCCTCCACCCTGTGACGAGTTGACCACCAGCTGATTGGGATCCGCGGCCACGCGGGTGAGGCCGCCCGGGGAGATCCATGGTCGCTCATCGAGCAGCACGAAGGGGCGCAGGTCGACCGCCCGGCCTTCGAGACCACCGTTGGCGTCCATGCAGATGGCCCGGCTCAGCTCCACCTCCTCCTGCGCCAGCCACTGCCGCGGCGCCGAGTCGATCCTGGCGATCAGCTCGCCCCGCTCGGCCGCACTGACCAGGCGCCCGAAATGGATGTCGTAGCCACCGCTGGCGTCCACCGGCTTGAGGACCATCTTGTCGAAGTGGGCGACGACGTGAGCGCGCTGCGCCGGGTCAGCGAGATCGAAGGAGGGCACGTTGTCCATCAGCGGCTCCTCACCGAGGTAGTAGCGGATCAGCGCCGGGACATAGGGATAGATCGCCTTGTCGTCGGCGACACCCGTTCCCGGGGCGTTGGCGATGGCCACGTTGCCGCGACGCCACGCCTCGATGATCCCCGGCGCACCGAGCATCGACTCGCTGCGGAAGACCAGCGGGTCGAGCCAGTCGCTGTTGACCCGCGAGTAGATGACGTCGACGTGGTGGACGCCGCCGTCGGAGTCACGCCGGTACACCTCGTCCTCGGAGACGATGAGGTCGTTGCCCTCGACCAGGATGGCGCCGATCTCTTCGGCGAGCAGCTTGTGCTCGTAGTACGCGGCGTTGTACGAGCCGGGTGTGAGAAGAGCGATCGCGGCCTCCCAGGGCCGGGGCGCGATCCTCTGCAGGATGCGGCGCAACCGGGTGGTGTACTCGTCGATGCGCCGCACCGCGCTGGTGGCGAACCATTCCGGAGCCAGCTTCTCCATGGCGCGGCGCGCCTCCAGCGCGTAGGCGACCCCGCTGGGCACGCGCACGTTGTCCTCGAGCACGCAGAACGAGCCCTGGACCCGGACCACGTCGATCCCGGCGACGTGACACCAGGTGGACCGTGGCGGGCGCACTCCGACGATGTCGCGCAGATAGCCGGTGCTGCTGTACACCAGCCTCCCGGGAACCACTCCGTGGCGGAGAGCACGC
Source organism: Candidatus Dormiibacterota bacterium (assembly GCA_035552595.1). Taxonomy (GTDB): domain Bacteria; phylum Chloroflexota; class Dormibacteria; order Aeolococcales; family Aeolococcaceae; genus Aeolococcus. Next base: position 20,745 of record DASZKZ010000083.1, on the reverse strand, counting down.
TGCGCCCCGTAGCAATCGGACACGAAGTGGTCGAGCGCCACCGCCCGCTGCGAGAGGGCCCGGTGGATGCCGCGCCATTCCGAGGCGCCGATCACCCGGGGGATGGGGTCGAAGGGAAAGATGGGGGCCACCCCATCGTCGGGAACGCCGAACGTCACGCCGCGACTGGCGAACCAATCTTGTGCGCCGCGCCTAAGTGTGGGCAGCTCTTTTTGCATGCGCGTGACAGCCCCGAGCAGGTCGACGTACGGCGTGCGCGCGAAGCCGTCGAGCCCGACGCATTCGTCAGCGTCCACGGGCAGGTATGACGGCGGCTTGGTTTTCGCCATTTGTGCATGCAGACTACTCTCCGGCGGTAGACTGCGAGCGTGTCGGAGGGATCCAGCAGCTGGCTGCGAGTCGGCTGCGAGTTCGTCCACGAGCTGGAGTGGCCGGTGGCGTTCACCCTGCAGGTGGAGCCGCGCCTCGACGCCGTGCTCGGCCTCCGCGAGAACCAGCTGGAGACGGAGCCCGAGGTGTCTGTGCATCGCCACCTCGACCTCTATGGCAATGTCTGTCGCCGCCTCACTCTTGGGCCCGGCCGCACTCGCATCCGCTACCAGGCGGAGGTCGAGGTCACCGCCGCGGTGGACGACGCCGACGGTGACGCCGCCCAGGTGCCCGTGGCCGAGCTTCCCGACGACGTTCTTCACTTCACCCTGGCCAGCCGGTACTGCGACTCGGACCGGCTCTCCAACACGGCATGGGCGCTGTTCGGCGGCGTGCCGGAGGGGTGGATGCGCGTCCAGGCGGTCGTCGACTGGGTGCATGAGAACCTGACCTTCACCATGGGCAGCAGCACCCCGGCGACGGGTGCCAGCGACGTCTACGTCGAGCGCCGCGGGGTGTGCAGGGATTTCGCTCACCTCGCCGTCGCCTTTCTGCGCGGGCTCAACGTCCCCGCCCGGTACTGCTTCGGATACCTCCCCGACATCGACGTTCCACCGCCCTCGGAACCGATGGACTTCGCAGCCTGGCTGGAGGCGTATGTCGGGGGCCACTGGTACACCTTCGACCCGCGCAACAACGCGCGCCGGACGGGGCGCGTGGTCATCGGGCGCGGCCGCGACGCGCTCGACGTGGCCATGATGACCACCTACGGAAGTGCCCCTCTGACGGCCATGCGCGTGGCCGCGGAGCCGTTGTCCGCGCGCCCCTGGTCGACCTCGACGCCGCCGGTGTGCGGCGACTTCGGACCCACCGTATGAGGCTTCCGTTCGGCGACGAGGGTGACGTCATCGAGGGCGGTGCCGGCGTCGACACCGCGGCCGTCGATTGGACACGGGTGCGGCGCAGCGCGTACGTGATCCATCAGCGCATCACCTACAGGTATGCGGGTCCGGTGCGACGGCTGCGCCAGCGGCTGGTGGTGCAGCCCCGTGAGCACCACGGAGACCAGCGCCGCGTCGCGCGCAGCGTGCGCATCCTCGATGCCACTCCCAAGAGCATCCGCGCGGCCGGCGACCAGTTCGGCAACCACGTCGTCGACATCGAGGTCCCCTACGTCGCCGAACAGGTCACCTTCATCTCCTGGAGCGTGGTCGAGCGCAGCACCGACCACCCCCATCTGGTGGCGGGCGCGCTGCTGCATGACCGCCGCCTGCTCGACCCCACCGCGCTCACCGCCCCCGACGGTGACCTGGGTGAGCTGGTCGGCGAGCTCCGCGACACCGGGCTACACGGCGACGAGCTGGCCGCGGCGGCGTGCCGGCGCGTCTTCCGGGTGATGGCCTACGCGCACGACGTCACCTCGGTGCACACCACCGCCGCCGAGGCCTACGCCAAGCGAACCGGCGTGTGCCAGGACTTCGCCCATGTGCTCCTGGCGGTGCTGCGCGGGCTCGGCCTGCCTTCGCGCTACGTGTCCGGCCAGCTGCTCGGCAGCGGTGGCTCGCACGCCTGGGTGGAGGTCCTGGTGCCCGACGGAGAGGGGCACGCGCGCGTGCTCGCCCTCGATCCCACCCACGGACGGAGCGCGGGGATGACCTACGTCACCATCGCCGTGGGACGCGATTACGCCGACATCGCGCCGGTCTCAGGAAGCTGTGTGGCGTCGCACCCCGGCGTCCTCACCATGCGCAAGCGCGTCTCGGTGATGCGCATCGAGGCCCTGGACGAGGACGAGAGGCTGGCCGGCTAGCGCCCTCTAGCCGAGCAGGTCGCGAGCCACCGCGTCGTAGAGCTCGACCGTCAGCCGCAGCGATTCCTGGTCGACGCGCTCGTCGTTGGCGTGGAACATGGCGCTGAACTGGTCGAGGGACATGGCCCGGCTGTACAGCGCCATGCCGTACGCGGGGATCCCCAGGTTGCGAAAGAAGCGGGCGTCGGTTCCTCCCGGGGTCAGCGTGGGGATGCATCTCGCCTCCGGGTACACCGCGGTGGCGGCCCGGGTCACGGCCTCCCACAGAGGCGTGTCCACCGGGGACTCGGACGGATCGTCGCGCTGCAGGATCTCGACGGTGACGGCGTCGCGGAGAGGGCCCAGGGCGGTGTCGAAGAATTCCATCACGTCCTCGTCGGTCTGCCCGGGAACCTTGCGGAGATCGATCTCCAGGTCGACACGCCCGGGGATGACGTTGGTCTTCTCGCCGCCGTGGACGACGTTGGGGCTGACCGTGAGGTGGGTGAGCGCGTGGGCCATGCCGGCCAGGCCCCGGGGGAGGGCGTCGAGGCCCTCCCAGATCCGCGCTGGATCGACGAGCGCCGCCGCCACCGCGGGCTCGAATCCCATCCCCGCGACCCAGCGGCGCCATGCGTCGGTGATGTGAGCGGAGGTGCGATACCCCGACAGCCGGGTGACCACCTCGGCCGCCTTGACCAGCGCGTTGTCGGAGTGCAGCGGACGCGAACCATGGCCGGGGGTGCCGTGCACCGTCATCCGGCACCAGAAGATCCCCTTCTCGCCCACGGTGACGCCGATGCGCTCGCCCGCCGGCGTGTGCTGCAGCACGCCGCCGTTCTCCGTGATCACGTAGTCGCAGCGGATCGATTCGGGCGCGTGCTCGGCGAGCCAGCCCGCCCCCAGCGTGCCGCCCGCCTCCTCGTCGGCGACGGCGAGGAAGGCCAGGGTGCCGCGAGGCCTGCGCCCGGAGATGCCCAGACGTCGCGTGGTCACCGCCATCGACGCCGTCAGGTTGAGCATGTCGATGGCGCCGCGCCCCCACACCACCCCGTCGACGAGCTCGCCGCCGAGCGGATCGCGCTGCCATCCCGCCGGATCGACGGGCACCACGTCGGTGTGCCCCATCAGCATCAGCGTGGGAGCGCTGGGGTCGGTGCCCTCCAGCCGCGCCAACAGAGAGGTGCGTCCGGGTAGCGACTCGAACGTCTCCATCTCCACCCCGCATCCGTGCAGGTGCGCTGCCAGGAGCTCGGCGTTGCGGATCTCCTGGCCGGAGTCGGGTGTGCCGTCGTTGATGCAGCCGTTGCGGATCAGCCGCTGCAACAGGTCGGTGACCTCGGCGGCGCTCTCACTCATCGGCGCCCGATGCTAGCTGAGTCGCCGGATCGCCGGGTTCGGCCCCACCGCCGACACCCTGGAAGCCGCCACAATCGCCGGGTCGGCGACGATACGCGTACATGTCCGCCTCGTCCGATGCCACTCCACGCCGCGCCGACCTTCGCAACGTCGCCATCGTGGCCCATGTCGACCACGGCAAGACCACGCTCGTCGACGCACTGCTCAAGCAGTCGCGGGTCTTCGCCGCGCACGAGCAGGTGGGTGAGCTGATCATGGACTCCAACGATCTCGAACGCGAGAAGGGCATCACCATCCTCGCCAAGACCACCTCGATCCGCTATCGCGGGGTCAAGCTCAACATCATCGACACGCCCGGGCACGCCGACTTCGGCGGTGAGGTGGAGCGGGTGCTGGGCATGGCGGATGGATGCCTCCTGCTCGTCGACTCCGCAGAGGGCCCCATGCCGCAGACACGCGTGGTGCTGCGCCAGGCGCTGGCTCTGGGCCTGCGCCCGATCATCGTCGTCAACAAGATCGACAGGGTCAACGCCCGCCCCGCGGAAACGGTGGAGGCGACCCACGATCTCCTCCTCGAGCTGGCCACCGACTCCTCGCAGCTGGACGCGCCGGTGGTCTACACCAACGGGCGCGCCGGCACCGCCACCACCGATCTGCGGCGTGAGGGCGTCACCCTCGAGCCATTGCTCGACACCATCCTCAGCCACGTCCCGCCACCGCCCGCCGACCCCGACGCTCCCTTCCAGATGCTGGTCAGCAACCTCGACCACGACAACTACAGCGGGCGCCTGGCGCTGGGGCGGATCAACAAGGGCGTGCTGCGGGTGGGCCAGGCGGTGGTGTGCTGCACCGCCGACGGCATCGGACCGCGCCAGCGCATCGGCACCGTGATGACCGTGGAGGCGCTCCAGCGGGTCCCGGTCGAAGAGGTCGCCGCCGGTGAGATCGTCTACATCACCGGCCTCGCCGACGTCGCCATCGGCGACACCGTGGCCGACGCCGACAATCCCGTGCCACTGCCCCGCCCCGAGGTGGGCGAGCCCACCCTGCGCATGCAGTTCTCCGTCAACCAGTCCCCCATGGCCGGGCGCGAGGCCACCCTGAGCAGCACCTCGCGACAGCTCCGCGCCCGCCTCCACCGTGAGCTGCTCACCAACGTGGCGCTGCGCGTCGCCGACGGGCCCACCGCCGACATCTTCGAGGTCAGCGGCCGTGGCGAGCTCCACCTCGCCATCCTCATCGAGACCATGCGTCGTGAGGGGTACGAGTTCGAGGTCTCGCGTCCGGCGGTGATCACGCGCGAGATCGACGGGCACCGCTGCGAGCCGGTGGAGGAGTGCATCATCGACTGCGACGCCGACGCGGTGGGCGCCATCACCGAGACGCTGGGATCGCGAGGCGCTCAGATGCAGTCGATGCGCACCGACGCCGCGGGACGGGCCCGGCTCACCCACCACGCTCCCACGCGCGCGCTCATCGGTCTGCGCAGCCAGATCCTCACCCTGACGCGCGGCACGGGCGTGATGTCGACGCGCCTGCTCGGCTGGGAGCGCTGGCGCACGCTGCCCCCGACCAGCCGCAACGGCGTGCTCACCGCCAGCCAGCCAGGGACGGCGGTGGCCTACGGGCTGCTCGGCCTCCAGGAGCGCGGCCAGCCCTTCGTGGGTCCGGGCACCGCCGTCTATGAGGGCATGATCGTCGGGCTCAACCGCCGCCCCGGCGACATGCATCTCAACGTCACCAAGCAGAAGCAGAAGACCAACATCCGCTCGTCGACCGAGGACGCCACCGTGCGGCTGGTGCCGGCGCGCGCCATGTCGCTCGAGGAGAGCCTCGACTTCATCGAGGACGACGAGCTCGTCGAGGTGACGCCCCGCGGGATCAGGCTGCGCAAGCGCATCCTCAACGCCGACCAGCGCAACAAGCTGCGCAAGCGCGACCAGGCGGCGGCTCTGTGACGGCGCCGCTCAGGGGTGGGCGGGGCTCGGCGGCCGGTCCTCGAGCTCGAACATGACCTCGTCGGCGTAGCACCAGAACCACTCCTCTCCCGGTTCGAACGACTGGATCAGCGGATGCTCGCTCTGGTGGAAGTGGAAGGTGGCGTGCGTGCCCGGCGAGGAGTCGCAACAGCCGATGTGCCCGCAGGTGACGCAGCGGCGCAGGTGCACCCATCGCTGTCCGATGGCCAGGCATTCCACGCAGCCGTCACCGCTCGGGGCTGCTCCGGTGTCGGCGTCGAGGTGACTGCAGATCTCTGCCATGGCGGTCCCCGTGGTGGCGCCGGACGGCGCCTGCTCTCACAGTAGCGCGCCGGCGCCGCCGCCGAGGCGGACTCCGCTACCGCACCGGGGCGGGACGGGGGCGGCGGCGATGGAAGCTGTTGGCGCCGCCGCGCTGCGAACGCGGCGCCGAGCGTGGGTCGGGCACACCCAGGGGTGGGGCGGCGATGAAGCGGATGTTGCCGGTGCTGAGAAGGTGGTCGGTGTCGGCGCCGCGCAGCTCCGGGGCGCCGAGCCGGCGCAGCTTGCGCCACTTCTCGGCGTCCTCACGGGTGAGGAAGGTGAAGGCCCGGCCGGCGGCGCCGTTGCGGGCGGTGCGGCCGACCCGGTGGGTCAGCCACTGCGGGGTCTCCGGGAGCTCGTAGTTGACGACCACGGCCACCCCGGAGATGTCCAGCCCGCGGGCCGCGACGTTGGTGGCCACGAGCACGTCAGCCTGTCCGCTGCGAAACATCGCCACCGCGCGGTCGCGCGCGTTCTGCGAGAGGTTTCCCTGCAACTCCACGCTGCGATGGCCGCGAGCGGTGAGGTCACGGGCCAGTCCCTTGGCGCCGTGCTTGGTGCGATGGAAGACGAGGGCCGAGCCCTGGTGGCGGCGCAGCAAGCGCGAGAGCGTGTCGACCTTGGTCGCCCGCTCCACGTGGAGGATGGCGTGCTCCAGGGTGGGCTCGCCCTCGGAGATGACTCGGATCACCGCCGGGTCGATGAGGTGGCGGGCGACCATGCGCTGCACCCACGACGGCATGGTCGCCGAGGTGAGCACCGTCTGGCGGCGCTTGGGGCCGTCACCGGGGGTGAGGGCGATGATGCGCTCGACGTCGGGCGCGAATCCCTGGTCGAGCATCTCGTCGGCCTCGTCGAGGACCAGGTACTCGATCGATGCGAGGTTGACCCGCCCCTGTGCGGCGAGGTCGAGAATCCGTCCCGGGCAACCGATGACCACGTCGGGGCTGCTGCGCAGAGCGCTGAGCTGGCCTCCGTAGCCCACGCCCCCGTAGAGCATGGCGATGCGCAGCCCGCGATCGACGGTGCGCAGCACCGCTCCGATCTGGTTGGCGAGCTCGCGCGATGGGGCCACGAGCAGCGCGCGCGGCCCGCCGTCGCGGCGATGCCCGGCCAGGCGCTCCACCATGGGGATGAGGAATGCCAGCGTCTTGCCGGAGCCGGTGGGGGCCTCGGCGGCGACATCGCGGCCCCGCAGCAGGGCGGGGATCGCCTCTGCCTGGATCGGGAGTGGGGTGATGATGGAGCCCTGCTCCAAGGCGAGGAGGGTGCGCGGACGCACACCGAGGTCAGCGAACGATGTCATGGATCTCCGAAGCCGAATGGCTCTGCGCTTCCCCTCGAAGCTCTGGTCAGTGCCTGGCTTGAGGGACCCGCGCGACACGGGGAGAGGAAACCGCAAGAAGGGCAGCGGCGCAAGAACGACAGCGCCGCGTCAGAGAGGAGCGTATCAGGTCAGGGCCGTTCGCGGCGGTACGGCGATGTCACGACACGCGTCGCGCCGTCACCTCGCGAGCGCGCGCAGCCCTGGGTCATGCAACGGACAGATGGTTTTTCCGACACTGATGGACGATGAGATATCCTCCGGGCCGTCCGACGGGTGCACCACCACGCTGGCGTCATTCCGACGGCGTGACCGGGATCCCACCATCAAGGAGCGGTGTGGGCGCATGAAGTACTGGGCGTACCGCGTCGCTGAGGTGCTCGCCAACTCCGTTCCCCAGGCCGTGGCCTACGCCATCGCCGTCGCCGCGGTTCATGTCCTGCTGGTGCTCACCCCGGGTCGATTCGCCGGCCTGCGCGCCAACCTCTCCACCGTCGTCGGTGAGGTGCCGCCGCGGCGATTGCGCGCCGTGGTCCGTGCCAACGCCCGCAACCTGGGGCGCTCGTGGATCGACGTGCTGCGCATGTCGCGTCCCAGCCGCTGCGCGCAGCGGCTCAGCATCGAGGGCATCGACATTCTCACCGGCGCGCTGGAGCGCGGTCGCGGCGTGGTCATGGTGTCCAGCCACCTCGGTCCCTGGGACTCGGGGCTGGTTGCCTTCAACGCCGACGCCGGTCGCGTCGCGGTTCTTGCGGAGACACTGCGTCCGCGGCGACTCTTCGACCATCTGCGCAGAGGTCGCGCCGCCCTCGGCGTCACCGTCATCCCCATCGATGTCGCCGCCATGCGCGAGGCCGAGATCGACGTGGCCCGGCGCATCGGCGCCGGCGCGCTGCGCCAGGTGCTCGGCGAGCTGCGTGCCAACGGGACCGTCGCCATCGCCATCGACCGGGATCTCACCGGCACCGGCGTCCCTGTGGAATTCTTCGGCCGGCAGACGCCCATCCCGATCGGGGTGGTCGACCTGGCCATGCGCTGCGGCGCCGCGCTCATCCCAGTGTGGTCGGTGCGTCATCGGGGCAGGCTGTGCCTGCATGCGCTGCCGGAGGTCTCGTATGACGTCACCGCGCCGCGTGCGGTTGAGGTCCGCCGGGTGGCGCGCACCCTGCTGGGTGCGTTCGAACCGATCATCGGCGCGCACGCCGACCAGTGGCACGTGCTCGACCCCATCTGGCCGCTCCCGGCGCCGGCGCCCACCAGGCTGAGCGTGCTGCGGCATGCCCCCCTGCTGATCGCGCTCTCCTGCGCCGCCCTGGTGGCCGCGGGGGTCAGCGGCTGGGGCCTGGGGCTGACCTGGGTCACCAAATCACCCGACTGGTGGGTGCGGCCGGCGCTCGGATCGGGCCTGGCCGCGGTGGCGCTGAGCGTTCTGCCCACGGCGATCCTCTGGGCGCGCCGAGAGGGTGCCCGCTTCCTGGCCCGGGTCGGACGGGTGGCCATGTACCTGACCACCGCCGCGCTGGCGGCCGGGATCGGCGGCATGATGGTGGGTGCGATCCGGAGCTGATGGGGCGGCGTCGTGGCCGCCGCACCGTGCAGAGTCGGCCGCCATGGCTGCTCTGCTCGCCCTGGTCTCGGCGGTCTGCTATGGCGTCAGCGACTTCAGCGGCGGGCTGGCGGCGCGGCGGGTGGCGGCGACCGCGGTGGTGCTGGTCAGCAACGGCCTGAGCCTCCTGCTGGCTCTGCTCGCGGTGGGGCTTCTTCCCGGGTCGACGTTCACGGCGGGGGACATGGCCTGGGGTGCCGCGGCCGGCATCGTCGGCCTGCTCGGGGTGGTCCTGCTCTACCGCGGCCTGGCGATCGGTCCGATGTCGGTGGTGGCACCGCTGACCGCCGTCTTGAGCGCGCTCGTGCCCGTGGCCGTGGGCACGATCCGAGGCGAGCGCCCTGGAACCCTCGCCGTGGTCGGGGTCGCCCTGGCCATCCCGGCGATGGTGCTGCTCGGTCGCGAACCCCGCCGCCGCCCCGAGCCGGAGAGCGGAGGTCGCGCCCACCGCGGCTCCGCCCCGCTCAGCCGCGGCGCCGTGGTGTCCGCGCTGTCCGCCGGGATCGGCTTCGGCGGCTTCTTCGTGCTGCTGGCCCAGACCAGCGCCGGCGGGGGAGCCTGGCCGCTGGTGCCGCAGCGCGCCGCATCGGTGCTCATCCTGCTTGCCGTGTCGGCGGCGACGGCGGTGCGGGCATCACCCATCCTGCCGCGGGGCCGCACCCTGGCCCTGGCGGCCATCGCAGGGGTCACCGACTTCGCCGCCAACCTGGCGTACGTGCTGGCCACCCACCACGGGCTGCTCGCCCTGGTGGCGGTGATCAGCTCCCTGTACCCGGCGTCCACCCTGCTGCTCGCGCGCGGCGTGCTCGGAGAGCGTCTGGCTCGCCAGCAGGCAGGCGGTCTGGTGGTCGCGGCGGTGGCCGTGGCCCTGATCGCCCTGCACTGAGCGCGCCGCCGGACAGGCTCAGCGGACCTGGGCGTAGTCCCCGATGGGGATCCCCGCGACCTCGCCGTTCTCGCGCCGATCGAGCGAGTCCGGTGCCCCGGCGAAGGGTGAGCGCCCGGCGATGAGGTCGGCCATCTCCTCGCACCAGAAGGCGAGCCCGCAGAACTGGTAGGTGAACAGACCCTTGGTCAGTGCCGGACTGTTCTTCTCGAAGACGCGGTGGCCGATGACCTGGAGCGTCCAGCCGGCCAGGAACAGGGGCACGCCCACGCGGGGCCGGGCGGCCACCAGCGGGAGGGCGGCGGCGACAGCGGGGATGCCCACCAGGTGGGTGGCCCGCACCCCCGTGGTGGTGTGCTGAGAGCGGTAGTACGCCATCTTCTCCTCGAAGGACGCACTGCGCGGGGGAACCTCGGTTCCGACGGCGGTCGGGGTCATGTCCATCGTCATTTTGCTGCGCTCCTCCTCGGCGGCCGAGATGGTCGGGGCTGACCTCTGATTGTCGCGCAACCGGCACCCGCGCGGCCCCCCATGCCGACAGCACCGATGTGCGATCAAGTGACATTCTAGTGGTAGGAATACGCTATTAATCGGTGGTGGCCGACGTCCTCATCATCATCCTCAAGGGCCTGGTGGCCGGCACCCTTGTGGTGGTCTTCAGCGTGGTCGCCCAGGCGGTCAAGCCCAAGACCCTCGCCGGCGTCTTCGGCGCCGCTCCGACCATCGCCGCCGCCAGCCTGGCGGTGACCCTGCTCAGCGACGGTGCCACCCGGGCGGCCGCGTTCGCCGCCGGGATGGTGGCGGGGTCGACCGCCATGCTGGGGTACTGCATCACCGACGCCAGCCTGCTCAAGAGGCTGGGATCACTGGAGGCGTCGGCGATCACGCTGGGGGTGTGGTTCGCGCTGGCGGCGGCAGGGTATGTGGTGGCGCTGCGATGACGCGAGGGCCGTTCCACGTCCTGCCGCCCAGCGCGCCGTCGACGACCCGCGACCGCCCCGGCCTGGACACGTCGGCGGTGTCGGTCAAGCCCGGCGAGACGGCGATGCGCTTCGCGTTCGGCTTCGGGGTCAGCGTCGTCGCCGCGGTCATCGGCAAGCTGGCCGGCCCCCACGTCGGCGGCCTCTTCCTGGCCTTCCCGGCGATCCTTCCCGCCGCCCTCACCCTTCTCCAGAAACGCGACGGGCGCGATCCCGCCGACGCCGACGCCTGGGGGGCGGTGGCGGGGGCACTGGGCATGGTGGGCTTCGCCGTCGCCGCCGCGCTGCTCCTGGCGGGGCATCCCGCGCTCGGTCTCCTCCTCGGGGTGGTCGCCTGGATGGTGGTGTCGCTCTCGGCCTGGGCCCTGCTGCAGCTGCTCCTCAACCAGCGTCGCTGACCCGGCGCGGCGGCGAGGTGGCCACGGGTGGCGGCCTGCGACGATGGACGGCGGAGACCACGATCATCGGAGGCAGGCCGGGATGGCGCGACCCAGGGCCACGCGGATCGCCGGCGCGGCGCTGGCATTCGCCGTCTGCGCCTGTGGCTCGACGGCGCCCACAGCGGTGGCCCTCGCCACTCCCAGCCCCACCGCGACGGCGGTGGTCAACGGGCCATCGGGGTTGGACCCGTGCCTGGTGGGCACGTGGAAGAGCGTCGCCATCAGCGGCAGGCTCACCGTCGGGGGGGCCGGCGTGGCCCTGCGCGGCGGAGCCGGCGAGGTGCTCACCGTCGCCGCCACGGGAGCCGTCCACAGCGACGACAGCGCCACCGCTCCGGTCACCGGAGCCGCGCTCGACGGCACCACCTACGAGCTCGCCCAGACGGGCAGCGGCACCGGCACCATCACCAGCGCAGCGGGCAAGGTCACCATCGCGCTCGACCGGCCCAACAGCGTCACCGTCACCCTGTACCGGAACGGCAGCCCGGTGCAGAGCCAGCACCCGGGGTCCGCCAATGACGCCTACCTCTGCACCCCGCGGACCGCGCTGGTCCTGACCAGCGCCGCGGGCACGGTGATCAGCTATTCGCCGGGCTGAGGCAGCCCGGCGCCGCGTGCGATCATCCCCGCCGATGCGCGCGCAACGGTTCGAATCGCTCGACGGCCCCGAGGGGCTGCGCCCCGCCGAGGTGCCCGCGCCCCGGGGTGACGGCCAGGTGCTCATCGATGTGGCGGCGGCCGGGGTCAGCTTTCCCGAGGTCCTGATGAGCCGCGGGCTCTACCAGATGAAGCCGGATCTGCCCTTCGTCCCCGGCGTGGAGGTGGCCGGGACGGTGCGTGACGCGCCGGAGCAGAGCGGGTTCGCGGCCGGTGACCGGGTCATGGCGGTCACCATGCTCGGAGGCTTCGCGGAGATCGCCGTGGCCCCCGCCGCCCTGACCCGGCCGCTGCCGGCGCAGTTCAGCTTCGAGCAGGGTGGCGGCTTCATCCTCAACTACCACACGGCGCACTTCGCCCTGACCCGACGCGCCGGCCTGCGGCCCGGTGAGACGGTGGTGGTGCACGGCGCCGCGGGTGGTCTGGGCACAGCCTTCCTCCAGGTGGCGCGAGCCCTCGGCGCCGAGGTCGTGGCCGTGACCAGCAGCCCCGAGAAGGCGGAGATCGCCCACCGCGCCGGGGCTCAGGCGGTGGTCGTCACCGACGGTGACTGGCCTGCCGCGCTCCGCGCGCTCAACGAGGGACGGGGCGCCGACGCCATCGTCGACCCCGTCGGCGGCGACCGCTTCGACGAGAGCCTGCGCTGCCTGGCTCCCGGCGGGCGCCTGGTGGTGGTCGGGTTCACGGAGGGGCGGATCCCCACGGTGGCGGCCAATCGCCTGCTGCTGCGCAACATCTCCGTTGTCGGTGCCGCCTGGGGGGCATGGTTGCGCGACGACCCCGGTCTCTTCGCCACCACCGCCGACGGGCTCGCACCGATGATCGAGAGCGGCCTGGTCGCGCCGGTGGTGGGAGCCAGCTTCGCCCTCGACGACGCGGTCGCAGCCCTGCGCCTCATCGACGAGCGCCGCGCCACCGGCAAGGTCGTCCTCACCATCTGACCACGGTTGGTCCGAAAACCGCCAGCGGACGCCACCAGCGGGCCGCCATGCTGCGCTCATGCACGACGACTTCCAGGCCTGTTACCGGGCGATCACCAGCCGCGACGCCCGCTTCGACGGCAGGTTCTTCACGGCGGTCACCAGCACGGGAATCTACTGCCGCCCGGTCTGCCCGGCGCAGACGCCGAAGAGCGCCAACGTGCGCTTCTACGCCACGGCCGCCGCCGCCGAGGCCGCGGGCTTCCGAGCCTGCCTGCGCTGCCGTCCCCACCTCGCCCCGGGCTCGCTGCAGCCCGCCGCCGGCGATCGCCTCGCCGACCGTGCCCTGCGCCTGATCGCCTCGGGAGCGGCGGATGGCGGGGCCGGGGTGGCGGCCGTGGCCCGCCGTCTCCAGGTCAGCGAGCGACATCTCCACCGCGTCCTCTCGGGGACGGTCGGGGCGGGACCGCTGACGCTGGCGCGGATGCGCCGTCTGCAGACCGCGCGCACCCTCATCGAGCAGACGGGGATGCCCATCACCGACGTCGCCTTCAGCGCCGGGTACGCATCACTGCGCCAGTTCAACAGCGAGGTGAGGTCGGGCACCGGCCGCCCCCCGACCGAGCTGCGCCGTCGCGGCGCCTCCGGGCACGACGGGGAGGGCGCCATCGTTCTCCGCCTCGGGGTCCGGCCGCCCTTCGACGGGGCCGCCCTGCTGGCGTTCTTCGCGGCGCGGGCCGTCCGCGGCGTCGAGGTCTGCACCGCCACCACGCTGACTCGCGCCCTCTCGCTGCCCCACGGAGCGGCGGTGGTCGAGCTCGAGCCCCAGTCCACGCAGCTGCTGGTGCGGCTGTGGCTCGACGACGTCCGCGACCTGGGCGCGGCCGTGGATCGCTGCCGTCGCCTCTTCGATGTCGACGCCGATCCGGGGTCGATCGCCGCCGTGCTCTGCGCCGATCCGCTGCTGACGCCGCTGGTCTCGGCCCGGCCGGGCCTGCGCGTGCCCGGCTGCGCGGACGCCGAGGAGATCGCTGTCCGCGCCGTTCTCGGCCAGCAGGTGTCGGTGGCTCGGGCCACCGCGCTGGCCGCCCGGCTCACCGAGCAGCTGGGCACACCGCTGCGCCATCCCCGCCACAACGTCGACCGGCTCTTCCCGTCGGCGACGCTGATCGCCGAGGCCGACCTCGATGGGCTCGGGCTCACCGGGGAGCGCGCCGCCACGCTGCGCCGGCTCACCACCGCGCTGGCGGCGGGGGAGGTCGACCTCGGCCCCGGCGCTGACGGTGGCGCGGCCCGGGCGGCGCTGCTGTCCATCCGCGGCATCGGCGAGTGGACGGCGACGTACGTCGCCCTGCGCGGGCTGCGTGATCCCGACGCGTTCCCCGCCGGTGACCTCGGTCTCGGCCATGCCTTCGCGCGCGCCGGGGGCGGAGGCGCCCGCGAGCTGAGCGCCCGTGCCGAGCGCTGGCGACCGTGGCGCGCCTACGCGACAGTCCATCTCTGGCAGCAGCCCACCACCATGGAGACACACACATGACCCTCTTCGCCACCACCGTCGCCACCCCGCTCGGGCAGATGTCGCTGCTCGGCACCGCCGACTGCCTCCATGTCGCCGCGTTCGGAGACGACATCGACGAGCTGCGCGATCGCCTGCCCGCGTCGCTGCGCGGCGAGCGCGTGGAGCGCCGGGAAACCACCGCGGCCTCAGCGCTGCGCGACTATTTCGGCGGCGACGTGCATGCCCTCGACCGCGTCGACGTGCGCCAGCAGGGCGGCCCCTTCCACACCGCCGTGTGGCGGGAGATGCGCACCATCGCGCCGGGCACGACGGTCAGCTACAGCGAGCTGGCCGCGCGCGCCGGTGCGCCCCGGGCGGTGCGAGCCGCCGGTTCCGCCTGCGCGCGCAACGCCGTCTGCCTCTTCGTTCCCTGCCATCGTGTGGTCCGCAGCGACGGCGGCCTGGGCGGGTACTACTACGGATTGGCCACCAAGCAGAGCCTTCTCGAGCACGAGCGCTGTCACTGAACGCTGACAGCCGACGCCGGAATGGCCGGTTGCGCGTAGGATCTACGTGGAGAGGGAAACGCCAGGTGGCGGGATTGGGACCGGTAACGGAGAGAGCATGCCAGCCGCAACACTGACGCCGACGCGCGCCACCGGAGCAGCGATCGATCCCCTGGTGGTCGCCGCCGAGGGCCTCATCGTCCGCGGCAAGGAGCACGGCGAGCTTCCCGCCGACGACATCGTCGGTGCCTTCCCCGACCTGGAGCTCGAGCCCGACGTTCTCGAGCGCCTCTTCGACGCCTTCCGCCAGCTCGGCATCGCCATCGCCGGCGAGGGCGTCGAGAACGCCGACGAGGAGGAGGACACGCCGGCCCTGGTCGACGTCAGCACCGCGGTGTCTCTCGACGACCCGGTGCGCATGTACCTGCGCGAGATCGGCGAGGTGGCCCTGCTCACCAAGGAGCAGGAGGTGCTCTACGCGCAGCGCATCGAGGCCGGCGACGACGACGCCAAGCACCTGCTCGCCGCCGCCAACCTTCGACTTGTGGTCAGCATCGCCAAGAAGTACTTCGGGCGGGGCATGCCCTTCCTCGATCTCATCCAGGAGGGCAACCTCGGGCTGCTCCGCGCCGTCGACAAGTTCGACTACCACCGCGGCTACAAGTTCTCCACCTACGCCACCTGGTGGATCCGCCAGGCCATCACCCGCGCCATCGCCGACCAGGCCCGCACCATCCGCATCCCGGTGCACATGGTCGAGCTGGTCAACCGCCAGGCGCGCGTGGCGCGGCGGCTGGTCCAGGAGCTGGGCCGCGAGCCCGACGACGAGGAGATCGCCGACGAGCTCGGGCTCACACCCGAGCGCGTCAAGGAGATCCGCCGCGTGGCCCAGGACCCGGTGTCGCTGGAGACGCCGGTCGGCGACGACGGCGACGCCGAGCTCGGCGAGCTCATCGAGGACACCGGTGCGATCCGTCCCCAGGACGCCGCCGCCAGCACCATGCTGGGCGTCGAGGTCGAGGACATCCTCGACACCCTGACACCACGCGAGCGGCGCGTCATCCAGCTGCGCTTCGGGCTCGTCGACGGCCATCCCCGCACCCTCGACGAGGTGGGCCGGCGCTTCGGTGTCACCCGCGAGCGGATCCGCCAGATCGAGGCCAAGGCGCTGCGCAAGATGCGCCACCCCTCGCGCAGCCGCCGCCTCGCCGACTTCCTCGACTGAGCGACCGGCCTCCCGCGCCGTACCGACGTCTACACTGGGCGCACCGGGGACGTGCCCCGCTGGAGGGAGATCTGGCATGACCACACTGCGTGACAACGTCATCCCCGCGCTGGAGAAGAGCTCGCTCTTCGCCGGCCTGTCCAAGGATCAGATCCGCGAGGCCGCCGAGCGCTTCGACGAGTCGACCTACCTCGAGGGCCACGGCGTCCTCACCGAAGGGCTCTCCGGGCCGGACTTCTTCATCATCCTGGACGGCAAGGCGGACGTGATCGTCGACGGCGAGGTCGTCCATCACCTCGGTCCCGGCGATTTCTTCGGCGAGGTGGCGGCTCTCGACGGCAAGGAGCGCACCGCCAGCATCAAGGCGACGACCCGGCTGCGCTGCCTGACGCTCGGCGACGGCAGCTTCCGGCAGTTCCTCATCGACCATCCGATCATCGCCGTCAACCTGCTGCCCGAGATCGTCCGCCGTTTCCGCTCGGTCGCCCACGGCGCGCAGCCGGAGAAGAGCGGCAGCAGGGCTGGCTGACCCCACGCCACCGCGATGGGGGTGGCGGTGGTAGATTGACGGCACCGGGGTGCCCCGCGTGGGGCTGAGATCACACCCGCGAACCTGATCTGGGTCATGCCAGCGTAGGGAGTTCCGATGGGTCGCCTCGCTCGCGTTCTCAGCATCGCATCGTCCGATTCGGGCGGAGGCGCGGGCATCCAGGCGGACCTGCGCGCCTTTGCCGCCGCCGGCTGCCACGGCAGCACCGTGATCGTCGCGCTGACCGCGCAGAACACCCGCGAGGTCACGGCCATCCACCCGGTCCCCGAGGGCTTCATCGTGGCCCAGATGGACGCTGTCTTCGACGACATCGGTGTCGATGCCGCCAAGACGGGCATGCTCCTCTCCGCCGAGATCATCGAGACGGTGGCCGGGGCTCTGGCCGCACGCCGCGTCCCGCTGGTGGTGGACCCGGTCATGGTGGCCAGCTCCGGCGCGCGCCTGTTGCGCGAGGATGCCGTCGAGGTGATGGTGCGCAGGCTGTTCCCGCTCGCCAGCGTGGTCACCCCCAACCTTCCCGAGGCGCGCCTGCTCACCGGCGCGCGGGGGTCGCGGCACGACCTCGCGGAGCGCATCTGCGCGATGGGAGCAGCGGCCGTGATCATCACCGGCGGCCACGGCGAGCCGGCCGTCGACCACCTCTTCGACGGCACCGATCATCTCGAGATCCCGGTGCCGCGCCACGACATCGCCGCCACCCACGGCGCCGGGTGCACCCATTCCGCGACGCTGACCGCGCTGCTTGGTCAGGGGTGGGCGCTTCCCGACGCCGCCGGCGCCGCTGCGGAGGTGGCCTCGCGTGCCGTCGCCGCCGGGCTGGTCGACATCGGCGAGGGCGAGGGCCCGGTGGACGTTCTCGACACCCGCACACGGGCGCGGCCCGCGCCGGTGCTGACCGCACGGAGGAGCGCATGACACCCGTCGACAGCCCGATCGGCACCGGGGCGTCGCTGCAGCGCATCCGCGAGCAGCGCCCTCTGGTGCACCAGATCACCAACTTCGTGGTCATGAACGAGACCGCCAACGCCACCCTGGCGATCGGCGCGCTGCCGGTGATGGCGCACGCCCCCGAGGAGGTGGCGGAGATGGCTTCGGTGGCCGGGGCGCTGGTCCTCAACATCGGCACCCTGACCCTGGATTGGGTGGCGTCCATGATCCTCGCGGGCCACGCCGCCAACCGAGCCGGCGTGCCCGTGGTCCTCGACCCGGTGGGCGCGGGAGCGACCTCGCTGCGCACCCGCAGCGCGGAGCGCATCCTCGACGAGCTGGACATCGCGATTGTGCGCGGCAACGCGGCGGAGGTCGCCAGCATCGCCGGGCAGAGCGCCCAGATCCGCGGCGTGGAGTCGATGGGCACTGGCCAGGACGCCGCTGAGCTGGCGAGCATGGCCGCCCGCAAGCTGCGCTGCGTGGTGGCCGTCACCGGAGCGGTCGACGCCGTCAGTGACGGCACCACCACGCTGCGCGTCGCCAACGGCCACCCCATGCTGGCCACGGTCACCGGCACCGGCTGCATCGCCAGCGCCCTGGCCGGCTGTTTCGCCGCCGTCAACCACGGCGCTCCACTCCGCGCTGCGGTGGAGGCGCTGGTGGCGCTGGGCGTCGCCGGCGAGGACGCCGCCACCCAGAGCCGCGGGCCGGGAAGCTTCCACGTGGGCCTCTACGACGCCCTCTACGCGCTCTTGCCGGAGACGATCGACTCGCGCGCCCGGGTCACGCTCGGGTGAGGGTGCACGCGCTGGTCGACAGCGTCCAGGCTGCGGAGAGCGCGGTGGCCGGGGGCGCCACCGTGCTGCAGGTGCGCCTCAAGGGGGTGAGCACAGCGGCGCGCGCCGACCTGGGCCGCGGCCTCCGTCATCTTCCGGCCATGCTTGTCATCAACGACGACGTCGAGGCGGCGCTGCGCTGCGGCGCGGACGGGGTGCACCTTGGCCAGAGCGACGGCGGGGCGCACCGAGCGCTGGCCGCGGGCCTGGTCCTGGGCATCAGCGTCGCCACCGTCGACGAGGCCGAGGACGCGCAGACGCTCGGCGCCGCCTATCTGGGAGCGGGCCCGGTCTGGGCCACGCCCACCAAGAGCGACGCGGCGGCGCCCATCGGGGTGGCCGGCCTGGCGGCGATCTGTGCGGCTGCGCGCATCCCCGTGGTGGCCATCGGAGGTATCGACGCGGGCAATGCCGGGTCGTGCATCGAGGCCGGCGCCGCCGGCGTCGCGGTGGTGCGGGCGGCGCAGGACGCGGCCGGCTTGCGCGCGGCGGTCGACGCGGCGCTGCGGGTGACAGCGCGCACCTGAGCCGGCGGCTACAGCTCGAGCCGGGCGCGGGCGGCGCGGAGCCGTCGTACCGACACGTCGGGGCCGATGAAGGCCATGGCGTCGAACACGGGCACGCCCTGGGCGCGGCCGAGGATGGCGATGTAGAGCACCCGGAAGGCGTCACGGGCCTTGACCCCGCGCGCCTCCACCAGGGCGGTGAGCCGTTCGCGCATGGCGGTGACGTCGGCGAGCCCGCCGGCCTCGACCTCGGCGGAGGCGGCGTCGAGGAGCTCGATGGCGGTGTCGGCGTCGACCTTGCGCGGTGGGAACACGACGTCGTCGTCCCAGGGAGCGTCACCCAGAAGTGGAGCCGCGAGCACGCTGGCGTCGCGCATCACCACCATGCGCTCCTGGAGCAGCGGCACCAGCTTGCGACGGGTCTCCTTGCTGGTCCCGGGCAGCCAGAACTCGAGCAACTCGACCAGCTCCTCGACGGGAAGACGGCGGATGTGCTGGCCGTTGAGGGAGTCGAGCCGCTTGGGATCGAAGACCGCCGCCGAGTCGTGGACGCGGTCGAGCGAGAAGCGCTGCACCAGCTCCGTCGGCGTGAACACCTCCTCCGCGGTGCCGGACGACCAGCCCAGCAGAGCCATGGCGTTGACGATCGCCGGCGCCAGGTAGCCCAGCTCGCCGTACTCGAGGACGTTGCGCGCGCCGTGGCGCTTGCTCAACTTCTGACGGTCCTCTCCGAGCACCGGTGGGACGTGCGCGAATCGCGGCGGCGTCCATTCCAGCGCGGAGTAGAGGCCGAGGTGCTTCGGTGTCGAGGGGATCCATTCGTCGCTGCGGATCACGTGTGAGATCTCCATGAGGTGGTCGTCGACCACCACGGCCAGGTGATAGGTGGGGAAGCCGTCGGACTTGAGCAGCACCTGGTCGTCGATGTCGGCGTTGTCGAAGGAGATCTCGCCGCGGATCACGTCGTCCCAGGTGGTGCGCCCCGGGGGGATCAGCTGGCGGAGGACCGCCGGGGCGCCGGCGGCCCGCTCCCTGGCCACCTCCTCCTGGCGGTTCAGGCAGAAGCGGTCGTAGCGGGTCGGCTGATGGGCGGCGCGCTGCCTCTCGCGCATCTCCGCGAGGCGTTCCGCGGTGCAGGTGCACCAGTACGCGGCGCCGGCCTCGAGCAGGAGGTCGGCGTGGCGGCGATAGATGGGAGTGCGCTGAGATTGGATGTACGGCCCGTGCGGGCCGCCCACCTCTGGACCCTCGTCCCAGTTCAGGCCCAGCCAGAGCAGAGTCTCCATGATCAGCGCCTCGCTGTCCTCGAGGTAGCGCTCCTGGTCGGTGTCCTCGATGCGGAGCAGGAACTGGCCCCCGCTGGACCGCGCCGCCAGCCACGCGAAGAGCGCGGTGCGCACCGAGCCGAAGTGCAGCGGACCGGTCGGAGAGGGAGCGAACCTCGTCCGCATCGGAGGGCCGACGCCGGTCACCTGGGGGCGGCGATGATCAGTGCGACGACCGTCCAGACGATGAGCACACCGATGAGCACCGGGCCGTCCCAGTTGCGGATGGTGACGCTCATGAGCCGCACCGAGCCACCCCCGCGCGGGGTGTCGCTGACGTGGGCCACGCCCCCGCCCGCGCCCGGCCGGCCGATGTCACCCATCCCCCAGGCCGGGGGCGGGGCGGCCGGTCCCGATCGCGGGGTGACGTGGAGGCGCTCCTCACGCTCGCGGGCACGAGCGTCGAGGATGACGCGCGCGATCACCATGGTGCCGAAGCCACCGGCGGCCAGTCCGAAGAGGATGAGGATCACGCCGAGAGCCACGTTCAGGTAGTCGTTGTAGGCGTGCGGACCGAGCAGCACCAGGATTCCACCGGCGATCAGCGCCAGGGCGGTGATGCCGAAGCCGATCACCTTGCCGGCGATCTCGCGGAAGGACATCTGGCTCTCCGAGGGTGGCAGCGACGCCGCCGAGTATAAGGAAGCCAGCCGCTACGGCACCTAACATTCCAGGTCGCGCGCCCGCATCGTCTAGCGGTCAGGACACCACCCTTTCAAGGTGGTAACCGGGGTTCGACTCCCCGTGCGGGTAGCGC